>NZ_CP032229.1:3924367-4226242 GCF_004328625.1 Streptomyces seoulensis | reverse complement strand
CTGGATGGACTCGGCCTCGGCGTAGCGGCCCAGCAGGCGCAGGTCGACGGCGTAGGAGACCTCGGAGAACAGGGTCCAGGGGTGGCGGCCCTTGAGGAGCTGGCGGCGGGCCTCCAGGGTGCGGGTGTCGAAGCCGCGGGCCTGCTCGTACCGGCCGAGGAGGCGCAGGGTGAAGCCGAGGTTGTTCTGGGCGTTGAGGGTGCGCGAGTCGTGCTCGCCGAACAGCTCGCGGTAGGTGGGGTAGAGCCATTGGTCGAGTTCGAGGGCGGCGTCGTACTGGCCGAGTTCCCGCAGGTCGGCGGCGAGTCCGCCGGCCATCCTGAGGTGGTCGAGGTCGTGTTCGCCGCGTTCGGCGCGCAGTTGCTCGCGGGCGGCCCGGTCGATGGCCTCGGTCTCCTGGAAGCGGCCGGCCGAGCGCAGCAGGTTGGCGTAGTGGTAGGTCACCTCCCACACCCGGGGGTGGGACTCGCCGAGCAGTTCGCGCCAGGTGGCGAGGGCGCGGCCACCGAGGTTGACGCCCGCGGTGTACTCCCCCGCGAACAGCATGTACCGCAGGCAGTTGAGCACCAGCCCCTGCACCCTGCGGTCCTTGCTGCGCAGCACGTCGGCGTATTTCAGGTGCGGGACGATCTCGGCGTAGGCGTCCCAGTTGCGAGTGTCGGTGGGGCGGCCGGGGTCGGCCTCGGCGAGGGCGCGGCGGACCACCTCGATGAACTCTTTCCGGTCGGCCTCGGGCATGTCCTTGTGCACGATCTGGTGGACCATCCGGTGCAGGTAGACCGACTCGCCGGAGGCGACGGCCTCGTCCAGCGTGGCCTCGTGGGACTCCAGCCGGACCACGGAGTACTGGCGCAGCTGGTTGACGGCCCTGTTCCACAGCAGCGGGTCGTCCAGCAGCCCGGCGAGCTGTTCGGGCAGGTCGTCGTGGTTCATCTCCTTCAGCAGCCGCACCGGGATGAAGCCGGGGGCGAAGAAGGTGCACAGCCGGAGCAGGTCGACGGACTCGGGGACGGTCTCGCGGAGCTTGTTCAGCAGTATCGACCAGGCGGTCTGGAAGGCGAGCGGGAAGTCCGCGGACACCTTGACCACGTCCTGGTCGATCCCGCCGTCCAGCAGGGCGATGTACTCCTCCACCGAGAGGTCGGAGTCGTTGAGCCAGCCCGCGGTCTGGTCGAGCAGCAGCGGCAGGTCCTCCAGCGCCTGGGCGAGCTGGTCGGCGTCGGGTTCGGTGAGCCGGGGCGCGCGGCGCCGGATGAAGGCGACCGACTCGTCCCGGCCGTAGACGGGGACTTCGAGGAGCTTGCTGTTGTGCTCGCTCCACTCGGGGTTGCGGGAGGTGATGAGGACGTGGCCGGGGCCGGTGGGGACGAGGTCCCAGATCTGGTCGGGTTCGTCGGCGCCGTCCAGCACCAGCAGCCAGCGGGAGTACGGGGTGCCCCGGCGCAGCGCGTCCCGGACGGCGCGCAGCCGTTCGCCGTACTCGGCGCCGGTGGACAGGCCGAGTTTGGGGGCGAGTTCGGCGAGGAGGCGGCGGTAGCTGACGCGTTTCTCGGCGTTGACCCACCACACCACGTCGTACTCGGAGCCGAAGCGGTAGACGTACTCGGCGGCGAGCTGGGTCTTGCCGACGCCGGACATGCCGTGCAGGGTGAGGACGCCCGCGCCGGGGTCGCTGCCCTGGAGCAGGTGGTAGGCGTCGTTGAGCAGCGGTTCGCGGCCGGTGAAGCGGGTGTTGCGGCGCGGCACCCCGCCCCACACGTCGGGCATGGCGGCCGGGAAGCGGGGCGCGGGGCGGCCGGGGTCGTCGCCGTGGCGGGTGTCGTGGGGCAGGTCGAGGCGGTCCATGAGCCGGCGTTCGGCCTCGTCGGCGCCCATGTTGGTGAGGTCGACGGGGGCGAGCGCGGCGACGGCGGAGGGCAGCGGGGCGTTGGTGACGGAGACGGCGGCGAACCGGCCCGGGTCGGCGCCGACGACCTCGCGCAGGGCCGCGTTCCACTCGTCGTGGGTGCGTGGGCCGAGCTGGAAGTACCACTCGCTGACCACGATCAGGGTGCGGCCCTCGGCGAGGGTGAGGTCGCGCAGCAGGCCGGTGAGGGGCTGGTCCGGGGGCGCGTCCCAGCGCAGGTAGACCACGCGGAGGCCGCGCCGCTCCAGCCG
Organism: Streptomyces seoulensis; assembly: GCF_004328625.1. Classification (NCBI taxonomy): domain Bacteria; kingdom Bacillati; phylum Actinomycetota; class Actinomycetes; order Kitasatosporales; family Streptomycetaceae; genus Streptomyces; species Streptomyces seoulensis. The sequence goes on along the minus strand of NZ_CP032229.1, from coordinate 4,224,085 downwards.
GTCCCCGATCCAGGCGGCCCAGGCCCGGTTGAACCCGGCGAAGCTGATGGTGACGGTCTGCCGCGCGGTTCCGTTCCCGCTCGGTGCCGGCGTACGGGACTCAGACATGCGGCGGCCTCCAGCACGTAGACAGGAAATCGTAGAACCTCGGCGCGGCCCTGGGGAGTACGGCGACCGCCGGAACCGAACGCCTCGGTGGGCCGATCTTCGCGCAGCGGAAGGTGCGAAGTCGGCATTTCACCGGTTCGGGATCGGCGGCGTGGGGGGCTGTCGCTGCGCCCAGAGGGTGCGCACCGCCTTGACGTACGCCTGCGCGCGCGCCGTGTGCCCCCGTGGTGCGGGGCGGGCGGAGAGCAGTTCGTGGGCGGCGGCCATGCCGTCGACGAACCGGCGTCCGGCCGGGGTGAGGTCGGGTGAGGCGACGAGCGCGGGCAGGGCGGCGGAGACCTGGGCGTGGTAGCGGGCGTGTTCGGCCCAGGCGGCCTCGCGGCGGGCGGGTTCGGCGAGCGCGGTGCGCTGGAAGTGGCCGGCCAGCGCGAGATGGGCGTAGGTGCCGTGCAGCAGGCCGTCGTAGGGGCGCGGGTCGGGGCGCCAGGGGGCGAAGTAGCGGGCCTCGGGTCCGGCGCGGTGCAGTTCCACGAGTTCGCCGAGGGCGGCGAGTTTGGTGTGCTGCATCTCGTGGACGAGGGTCGCGGCCAGCGCGGTCGGGGTGGCGGGGGTGGTGCTGAGCAGCGCGCCGAACGCCTCGCGCCGGGTGCCGCTGGAGCTGCCCGGGCCGTCCGAGCCGGGCGGCGGCGCGAGCGGGACGAGGCAGCGCAGCAGGGCGATGGTCTCGGTGAGCCGCTGTTCGCCGCCGGTGCGCAGCGCCTGCGCGGTACCGGACCACGCCTGCAGCCAGCGCTTGCGCTCGGCGTGGTCGGGCCCGCCGGCCCCGCCGAACGCGAACCGCGCGGGGTCGCGGGGCGGGGTGCGGTACGGGTCGAGGTCGTCCAGCGGTACGGGGGCGGCGCCGGGCAGCAGTCCGGGCAGGGCGTGGGCCGGGGTCCAGGCGGGGGCGCCGGACCAGGCGCCGACGCCCTGCTCCAGGCGGACGTGCACATCGGGGGCGCCGCGTCTGCGCAGGGTCAGGCGGCCGTTCTTGTGCCGCACCTCGATGGCGGCGGAGCCGGTCCGCCCGGTGCGCAGGACACCGAGGGAGGGCAGGCAGAGCAGGCCGTCGCGGGCGGTGAGTCCGGTACTGAACGGCAGGCCCGCGCGGGCGGCGGCGGCCGCGGCGAGGGCGCTGAAGTAGGCGAGTTCCAGCGGGAGTTCACTTGCACTCCCGGGCGTGGTGAGCGCGGTCAGGCAGCGGCGGGCCCAGGGGCCGGTGAAGGGGTAGGTGAGCCGGGTCCGGGCGGGCGAGCGGGGTCCGTCGGCGGCGCGGTCGGCCTCGGTCAGCAGCGCCCAGTCCTCGCGCAGCCGGCGCGTGGCGGCGGGCGGGCAGTCGGCGGGGCCGGCTCCCTCGGCGGCGTCGAGGACGGCGCGCAGCAGCAGCATGCGCCGGGTGTCCTGGTCGCGGACGAGGAGGGCGAGGGTGTCGGGGCCGCCGCCGGTGTGGCTGAGTTCGGCGAGGGCGCGGTCCAGGGGTGCCGTCACGGGGTGCCTCCTTCCTCGGCGAGCCGCGCCGCCACGTGCCGGATGAAGCGCTGGAGGTCGGCGCAGTACACCGACGGGTTGTCGAAGCCGCTCCCGGCGCGGTACCGGTGCGCGTAGTGGCCGCCCCCGCAGACCGCGACCAGCGGGCAGGCCCGGCAGCGCGCGGCCAGCCCCGCGAGCCCGGTCTGCCGGGCGGCGACGCCGGGGTGGGCGAGGGCCTGGTTGAAGTCGTGCCGGAACACGTCGAGCCCGGTCTCGGCGGCGCCGTCGTAGGCCGACTTCAGCGAGTCGACCTGTTCGATGGAGCCGTCGGTCTCGACGACGACGGCGTCGAAGGGGGCGAGCCCGAGGGACTCGGTGGCGGCGGGCAGGCCGAGCAGCAGGGCGAGGCACTCCTCGAAGAGCCGTACCCGCGTCTCGCGCCGCCCGGCGGACCACCAGCGATCGAAGACGCGGCACAGCCAGTCGCCGTACGCGCCGCCGTGCGGGGGCGGGGCCGACCAGTTGCCGTGGGGCAGCAGCAGGTCGAGCGCGGGCGGGCGGAGGGCGAGCAGGGACTCGTAGGTGTCGACGGGGTCGGTGGTGGGGTCGACGACGGTGAGGACGCCCGCGTACGCCTCGGGGAAGTGGTCGGCGACCAGGCCGGCGCCGCGTGCGGCGGCGGGCCAGGAGGGGCGTCCGGCGTGGTCGACGCGGCGGTGGTTCAGGGCGGCGGTGCCGCCGTCGAGGCTGATGCCGATGCGGATGCCGTGCCGGGCGAGGACGGCCACCCGGTCGTGGGTGAGCAGGGTGGCGTTGGTCTGCACGGTGGCGTGCACGGCGCAGCCGTCGGGCACGCGGGCGCGGACGGTCCCGGTGAAGCGGGCCAGGGTGTCCGCGCCGGCCAGCAGGGGTTCGCCGCCGTGCAGGACGAGGGAGAGCGCGGTCAGGGCGTGGTCGCGGGCGTGCCGGGCGATGCGGTCGGCGGTGCGGTCGAGCACCTCGGCGGGGGCGGCGGCCGGGCGGGCGCGCCAGGTGTGGTCGGGGCCCTCGTAGAGGTAGCAGTAGCGGCAGGCGAGGTTGCAGCGGCCGTGCGCCTTGACGATGAACTGGCGGAAGGGGCGCGGTCGCGCCCGCGTCGGGGCGGCGCTCGTCCCGGACATCCCGTACCCCCGTACCGCGATGCGGGCGCGGCTCGTTCGCCCGTGTGTGCGGGTGCGTTCCCGGTCGCGGCCCGGGGCCAAACGCACGGGGGCGTAAGTTGCCGGTTTCCGCCGTCGGGTGACCAAGAGCGTGCGGGTGGCCAAGGGCAGCTGGATCAGAGGCAGTTGTTGAAGCCCCAGAGCATCTCGGCGGGTCTTCCGGCCCGTTCGGTGAGGGTGTCCAGGACCTCTCGCAGCACGGGGTGGTCCAGGGTGCGCAGTTCCTCCAGGTCGAGCGTGAGCAGGTCGGGCAGCGGCTCGCCGTGCTCCGGTACGGGTGTCCCGTCCTGCGGTACGGGTGTCCCGTCCTCCGCGCTGGTCATCGCTGCCTCCCGTGGTGGTGCCTCGGTGGATGCCGGTCAGCCGAGTCCGGCGAGCCGGCCGGCGGTGTCCTCGGCGGTCGGGGCGCCGGTGCCGAGGCTGTCCTCGGGCAGCCGCGCCCATTCGGCGCGGGCCGCGCGGTACGCCTCGCGGGCCGCGCGCGGCCGGGTGGCCGCCTCATAGGACATACCCCGCCAGTGGTGCGCCTGCGCGCCCAGTTCGACGGCGATCCGGCGGTCGCGGTCCGACTCGGCCGCCGCCTCGGCCTCCCGCGCCGACTCGGCCGCCGCCCGGAAGGCGTCCACCGCGTCGTCCAGCCGGGCCGGCCGGGCCAGGCTCCGGTACGCCTCGTACTGCGCCTGCCCCAGCTCCAGCGAGCAGCGCGCGGCCAGCAGCGGGTCGTCCGCCTCGGCCGCCGCCAGCCCGAAGAGGTGCTCCGCCTCGCGCAGGTCCACCCGGTCGTCCTGAAGCCGGTAGCGCCGGATCAGGGCGCGGCCCAGCATCAGCAGGCGGTGCGCGGTGTGCGGGCTGCCGGTGTGGGTCTCGCCCCGGCAGGCCCGCAGGACGCGGATCGCCTGCGTGAGCGCCTCCCAGCTCCGCTCCCCGCTCTCGGCGTCGGCCCGGCGCAGCAGCACCTCACCCCACTCGGCGAGGATGTCGGGGTAACCGGGGGCCTCCCGGGAGGTGTCGGCGGCTGCGCGGGCGAACTCCTGCGCCGCGTCGCGGAGTTCGCGGGGATCGCCGGTCTCGGCGTACCGGGCGACCCCGATCCGGCCGGCGCGGACCCGGAGTTGGGCGCGCAGGGCACGTCCGGTGGTCACGGCGAGCGCGGCGTCGACGCGTTCCTGGGCCTCGGCGAGGTCACCGCCGGAGCGGAGCAGGGCGTCGACCAAGTCCAGCCGGACGAGCACGAGTTCGCGTCCCCCGTCCACACCGGCGGCCAGCGCGTCCCGGAGCGAGCCGGCTGCCTGGGCCGCGTAACCCCGCGCCTGTACGGGGTCGCTGGTGGCGTCGGCCAGGCGCAGCAGGAGCCGGCCGTGGGCGAGGGGCAGTTCGGGCGGGCGGTGTCCCCGGTCGGGCCAGAAGTCGGCGAACGCCTCCAGCATGCCGACCGCGCCCTGGAGCAGCGCGCTGTCCCCGCCGAGCCGCCACTGCGCCTCCAGCGCCCCGACCCGCTCCAGCGTCAGCTTCAGCGCCTGCGCGGGCTCCAGGTCGGGGGCGGCGCAGGCGACGGCGTACTCCCGGTCGGCGCGGCGCAGCAGGTCAAGGGCGGCGGGCCGGTCGTCGCGCCGTCTGCGGTCGGTGGCGGCCGCGCGCAGCACCCGGGCCAGCGCGGCCCGCTCCCGCTGGGCGTGCGGGTGCGCCACGGCCCGCTCGGCGGCGGCCTCCGCCTCGGCCAGCAGCGCGGAGCCGCCCTGCACCTCCCAGAGCCGGAGCGTGGCGTGCGCGTACTCGGCCCACAGCTCCGGGTCGGCCCCGGCGGGCCGCTCGTTCTCGGTGGCCCCGCGCAGCAGCTGTACGGCGTCGATCACGTCCTGCACCATGCCCTCGGCGTCGAACCGGGCGAGCAGCGTCCGGGCGCGGACCACCGCCGGATGCGTGGGCCGGGGTCCGGCGGCGGTGCCGGGCCGGGTGCCGTAGAGCCGGAACTGCTCCGGCAGCGGCATGAACCGCTCCAGCACCCGCGCGGCGACCTCGGCGAAGGGCTGCGGGACGAGGGTGGCGTCGCCGTGGTCACCGGGATACGCGCCGAACAGGCCCGCCTCGGCCGGGTTCTCGTCCCCGCGTGCCGGGTGGGCGGCGCCGCCGAGCTGGGCGAGGGCGAGGGCCGGGAAGTTGGCGCCGCCCTTGCCGAAGCGCTGCTCGATGTACTCCGAGCAGTGCTTGAGGACGAGCAGGGCCTCGTCCCGGCCGAGCGTGGACAGCAGCGCCTCCCGCACCTCCGGCTCCATCTCGTACCACTGTCCGGCGTCCGGACCGTGGTCCTCCCCCGCCCGCTGGACGAGGCCGCCGAGCAGCACCTCGGCGAGTTCGGCGGGGCCGGAGCCGGGCAGCATGGTGCGCTGCACCAGCCGCATCACCGGCAGGCAGAGCGGGGCGGCGGCGAGGTAGACGGCGAGGCGACCGGCGGCCGGTGAGGCGGCGGAGCGGAACCGGCTGACCCGCTCCACGGGCGTCTTCCTGCGCCCGGCGCGCGCCTGCGGTACGGGCGGCTGGTCGGCCCGCACCCAGCCCACCGCGCCGGGCACCGGCCCGGCACCGGCCCCGGCGAGCAGCCGCGCCCACGCCCCGAGCGCCACGGGTTCGGGCGGCAGCACCGGCACGGGCAGCACACCGGGCGGCGGTACGAGGGGCGCGCCGTCGGGGGTGCGGACGCGCAGCGCGGTGCCGCCGGGGGTGTCGCCACGGGTCAGTTCGCCGTAGGTGACCGGCAGCCGGGTGCGGCTCCACAGGCGCTGCGGGAGCGGCTGGAGCACGGCGACGGGGGCGAGCCGGGCCAGCCGGTGCAGCAGCCGGTGCGCGCCGCCGGACCGCCACAGCGGGCCCGCGCAGTCGCTGACCAGCAGGGTGATCCGGCGCCCGGTGGGGTCGCTGAGGCGGTCGGCGGTGTGCTGCGGCGCCCCGCGCGGATCGGCGCCGGCGCTGACGGTGGCCTCGCCGTCGGGCCCGGTGTGCAGATGGGCGATCCGGATGTCTCCGAAGGCCCCCAAGCGTGCGAACACCTCTTCCAGTTCGGCGAAGAGACGGTCCCACACCCGCATGGAGGGCGCGGCGTCCAGCACCAGTTGCAGCCGGGTGTCCCCGCGCCGCACCTCGCGGTACACCGGGAGGATCAACCCGCCTGCCTGGGCGCTGAGTTCGGCGGTCGCGGTCTCGTCCAGCTCACGGCGGAGCGCGGGCGCGGCACTGCGGTACGCCTGCAAGGGCCGCAGAGCGCGCTGGAGTTCGAGGGTGGAGGGCAGGACGGGGGCGGCCGGGGCGCCGACCGGGAGTGCGGTGAGCCGGGTGCCGGGCCCTACGCGGACCTGGCCGTCACGGGGCGACGGGTACAGCGGGACGCTGCGGTCGGGTCCGGGCGTCAGGACCCCGGGTTCCCTGGGCGGCGGCGGGAGTTGGGGCTCGGGTGGGGACACGGGCGGGGGCGGGGGCACCTCGCGGGCGCGCTCGACCTCACCGGCCGGCTCGCGTTCGCCCGTCCACCGGGCCAGCCACAGGGCGTCGCTCAGCCCCTCCACGTCCGGCTGGAGACCGGCTCCTCGCAGCCGGAGCACGAGTTCGGCGAACGGGTCGGGGGTGTCGGGGCCGTGTCGTGCCGGTGCGTCGGGCATCGGCTCCTCACCTCGGGCGGTCGAGTCGCTGGATGAGCAGGTCGGCCAGGCGCTCCCGGCTCGGCGGGGCGGCCGCGTCGGTGAGGTAGAGGGCGTTCAACAGCTGGTCGGTGGCGAGGAGTTCACTGTGCGAGCGCTCCAGGAAGCGGGCGATGAGATCGTCACCGGCCCGCGCGGCCTCGTCCCCGAGGTGGGCGCGGACGAAGGTAGCGAGCCGGTTGTGGTCGGGGCGGCCCAGCTCCAGGTGGACGCAGCGGCGCATCAGCGGTGCGGGGAAGTCCCGTTCGCCGTTGCTGGTGAGCACCACGAAGGGGAACGAGGTGCAGCGCACCCGGCCGTCGCGCACCCGGACCTTGGTGCCGTCGGCGGTGAGCACCTCGGCCTCGCCGTCGGGCAGCCGGTCGGCCAGGCGGCGCAGCTCGGGTATCTCGAACTCGCCCTCCTCCAGCACGTTCAGCAGGTCGTTGGGCAGGTCGATGTCGCTCTTGTCGAGTTCGTCGATGAGCAGCACGCGCGGGGTGTCCGAGGGCAGCAGGGCGGTGCCGAGCGGGCCGAGCCGGATGTAGCCGCCGATCGCCTCCACGGAACCGGGGCTCCCGGCCGCGCTGCCGTACCCGCCCTGCGCGGCGATCTGCACGTCCTGGAGGCGGGCGATGGCGTCGTAGTGGTAGAGCCCGTCCTGGAGGGTGGAGCGGCTGACGACGGACCAGCGCAGCACGTCGCCGAGCCCCAGTTCGTACGCCACCGAGTGCGCGAGGGTGCTCTTGCCCGCGCCGGGGCTGCCGGTGACCAGCAGCGGGCGGCGCAGGTACAGCGCCGCGTTGATCATGTCCAGTTCCTCGGCGCCGGGCCGGTGCAGCTCGGCCAGGTGCCGGTGCGCGCCGAGCCTGCGGTCGCGGGAGCCGTCACCGTCCTCGCCCGGCTCGGCGGAGGTCTCGGCGCCGCGCGCGGAGAAGTCGCGCCAGGGCGGGGGCGGGGGCAGCCGGCTCATCCCGTCGTGGGGTTCCCCGGCGCCTCGGTAGATGAGCCACTCGCTGGATTCGGTCATGTCCGGTCCTCGTCGCTCGTCGCCGGGGGCGGGGCGTCCCTCACGGTATCGAGCCGCCGGACGCCTGGTAAGGGGATCAGGGAGGAACCGGGGCCCCGGATCACGGGGCCTCCAGCAGGTCTCCGGTGCCGGGCAGGGGGCGGTGCGGGTCGTCGTACAGCAGGGTCGTGCCGTGCGCCCAGTACGCCTCGGTGAGCCCGGCGTACACCTGCTCGCGCAGCCGGTGCAGCACGCCGGGCAGGGTCAGGGCGCCCTCGCCGTCGTCCACGGCCGTCTTCACGCCCCGGTGGAACTCCCCGCACACGCCGTCCGGCCGCCGTCGCCACAGCACCACCCCGAACCCGGCCCGCAGCACGCGGCCGAGCGCGGCCGGACCGTCCGCCGAGCGCGGATCGCCGGGACGGCACAGCACCGGCACGCTCTGCGGCCCGAGCCCGCGCAGCACCGCCGTCTCCGGTACGGGCCGGCGCACGCCGTCGTCGCAGTCCAGCACCTCGGCGTGCGCCGTACGCGGACGCAACCGCCGCCAGCGGTCCCGGCGTTCGGCGTCCGGGTCCTCGTACACCTCCCAGGCCGGGGCCTCGTCGGGGAGCTGGTCGCGGTCCGAGCAGCGGACCAGGACCGGGCGTTCGGCGCCGAGCGGGAGGGCGTCGGGCGCGAGCCGCCAGTCGTCCACGGGCAGGCTGAGGTGCAGGTGCGGCAGGGCCGCGTACAGGGTGGCGGGCCGCCCTGGTTCGTCGCAGTGCCGGAACGCCTCGGCGAGGGGCGCGGCCACATGGGCGGCCAGGCCGTCCAGCGGGGCGCGTTCACCCTCGTACAGCCGGGCCGGCTCCTGGTCGGGGCCACCGCCGACGGAGACCGACCAGTCGCAGTGGTCCGGCTCCCAGCCCCGGCGCAGCACCACCAGCAGTACGGAGGGCTCGGGGTACGCGGTGAGCTGCGGGCGCACCGGTTCCCGTACCGCCGTGTCCCGGCCCGTGCTCCTGGACGCGGCCTGCCGGTGCGCCACTTGGGCCCGGCCGAGCAGCTCGGTGCGCCGCTGGGCCAGGGTGTGCCGGTAACCACTGTCCAGGGCGGTCGCGGTGTGCCGCACCCACTCCCACAGGGCGCGCTCGGCGGCCAACGCGCTGGGTGTGGACGGGCGTTCGGCGGACAGCACGCCCATCGCGTAGTCGAGGACCAGCTTCAGGGCGCCGTCCTGCCGGGCGTGTTCGTAGAGCAGCCCGAGCCCGTCCCGCCAGCCGCGCGGGGCGGGCACCAGCGCCGGTACGCGGAAGTCGGGCAGCGCCCGCAGGACGTCGAGCAGCCCTCGGGTGCTGACCGGCGGGGGCAGGTCGGCGAGCAGTCCGAGCAGCTCGCCGCGCTGCTGCGGGGTGAGGGTGCGGCCGGGGCGGGCGCCGAGTTCGCCCTGGATGTCGGCCCAGGTGGGGTCGGGTGAGTCGGCGCTCTGCTGGCGGTCGCGGTGGTAGCGGTCGTGGGCGTGGAAGACGGACTGGTAGACGTCCTCGCCCTCGGCGGGCAGCCGCAGCGTGCGCAGCCGCTCCACGCCGATGGAGGTGCCGCCGCCCCCGTGGTCCGCGCGGGACTTGAGCACGCCGACGACCTCCCCGCGCACGGGATCGACCACCGGGCCGCCGGAGACGCCGGACGGCAGGTCGTTCTGCCCGAGCCGGACCTGTTCCTCGGGCGACCAGGCACTGATGGTGCCCTGCACGGTGAGCCGGCCGTCCAGGATCTGGAGTCTGCCCCTGGGGGCGGTCCAGCCCGCGTAGAACACCTGGGTGCCGCCGAAGTGCGGGTTGGGGCGCTCGGAGATGTACACACAGGTGTGGCCCACCGGTTCCCGCAACCGGACCAGGGCGAGGTCGGGGGCGGGCCAGCTGCCCGGCACCGGGCGCCCGGTCTGCTCGGGGAGCATCGCGGCGACTCGTCCGGACACCGGGCGCGGCTCGTCGTAGGGGCTGTTCCGGTACACCACGGTGACCTCGCCCCCCTCCCCGGCGTGAACCACGTGTGCGCAGGTCAGAACCCAGTTCGGCGCGACGAAGAAACCGCTGCCGAGGAAGCTGACGGGCTCGTCGTGGGCATACCCGGCCCCCGCGCGATGAATGCGCACGGTGGCCCCCAGAACGAGGTCACGCAGCGCAAGCTCCGCAGCACCGTCCCCCTCCGGTGCGCCCCCGCCGTACCCCGCGCTCATCCCGGATGCCCCCACACACCGGACAACGCTTCGGGTCGGTGGGGTGGGGAGGGTTGGGGGGCGGATGCGGGGGGAGCGGGTGCCGGGTGAGCACTCGGCGCGGGGGTGCGAGCGGGGTCGGCGGCCGACGGTTCCGTCCCGGGGGTACGGCGTACGGGCGCGAGGTCGCGGCGTACCGGCTCCGCATCCGGTGCCCAGGCGAGCTGCGGGCCGGGGCTCGGCGCGCGTGACGCGGGCCCGGACCCGGACCCGGCTCCGGGCGCTGCGGGCGCGGGGCCGGTTCCCGGCGGGGGGCCGTCCGGCCTGGGCCCGGTGTCCGTGGGCCCCGCTCCCGGCCCGGCTCCACCGGGGGGCACCGGACCACCTCCGCCCGGCGCGGTCCCCGGCTCGGGCGGCCCGCCGTTCCATGTCAGGGTGACCGTGAGCGCCGCCTTGGCCTCGCCGTCCGCGAGGAGGCCGACGACCTTGCCGGCCTTCGCGGTCAGCTCGATGCCGAACTCCACGCTGACCTCGTCGGGCCGTACCGCGCTCAGCGGGCCGGCGAGCGAGCGCGCGACCCCGGTGATCAGCGAGTGCAGGCTCTCCACGCTCGCCTCCACCCGCTCGTGGAAACCGGTGTCGGTGTACGACAGCTCCTCGGTGTACGCCGGCTCCCCGGCGCCCGAGATCCGCGCCCACACCGGTGTGCCGTCCGGCAGCTCGATCCGCGCCACCCGCGTCGAGTCCCCGTCCATCGGACCCCCGTCCTCTCCCCGCTCGTCCCCCGTGGCCGGCCGTGACCGGCGCCCCCTCGGCACCGACTGCCCATCGCGCCCGGCGGCTGCCTATGCTTTTCCTGTCCTCTCCCGGCTCCCCAGCCGGAACAGGCGGCGCCCTCTCCCCTCGCGGTCACATCCGCGAGTGAGGGTTCTTCCCGCCCGGGACCGGCCCTACCCCTGCAGAAACCGACGGAGCGTCATCCATGTACTTCACCGACCGAGGCATCGAAGAACTGGAGAAGCGGCGCGGCGAGGAAGAGGTCACCTTCGAGTGGCTCGCCGAGCAGCTGCGTACGTTCGTCGACCTGAACCCCGACTTCGAGGTCCCGGTGGAGCGCCTGGCCACCTGGCTGGCGCGGCTGGACGACGAGGACGACGAGTAGCCGCTCGGGGCACTCACCGGGGGCGCCGGCCGCCGCCGCCCACATTGCCTGCGGGCCCGCCCGAAGGGGCAGGGTCCGCACAGCCATGCCCGGAGAGCGCCGGGCCCACGTCCCCCGAAAGGGTGTCTTGACTTCCGGCAGCCACGATATATCGTGAATGACAGGAGACGCGATATGGCGTGACGGGTGGGTGCGCTCGCCCACCGCGCATCGCCCCGCTCCGCCCGCTTGTCACCCGCTTGTCCGCTGCCTGTCCGCTGTCTGTCCGCTGCCTGTCTGCGTCTCGCCCGAGGAGGACCCGTGTCCGAGTGGACCGTCGCCGAACCCCAGAAGCTGAGCTTCGACGCCCCCGTGACCGAGCTGCACGTCCGCGTGGTCAACGGCACGGTGAACGTCGTGGGCACCGAGGAGAGTTCCGCCCGGCTGGAGATCTCGGACATCGAGGGCCCACCCCTGATCGTCACGCACCGGCACGGCACCCTGACGGTGGCGTACGAGGACCTGCCCTGGAAGGGCTTCCTGAAGTGGCTGGACCGTGACGGCTGGCGCCGCAGCGCGGTGGTCACGCTGGCCGTCCCCGCGAGCACCCACGTCGAGGTGGGCGTCGTGGGCGCCGCCGCGGTGGTCTCCGGGGTGCGGGGTCCGTCCGTGGTGAAGGGGGTCACCGGCGACACCACCCTGGTCGGCGTCTCCGGCCCGGTCCGCGCGGACACCGTCTCGGGCAGCGTGGAGGCCCAGGCCGTCAGCGGCGACCTGCGGTTCAAGTCGGTCTCCGGCGACCTGACGGTGGTCGAGGGCACGGGCCCCTCGGTGCGCGCCGACTCGGTCAGCGGCTCCATGATCATCGACCTGGACCCGGAGGGCCCCACCGACGTACGGCTGACCAGCGTCTCCGGCGAGATCGCCATACGGCTCCCGCACCCGGGCGACACCGACGTGGAGGCGAACACCGCGAGCGGCTCGATCTCCAACGCCTTCGACGGCCTGCGCGTCCAGGGCCAGTGGGGCGCCCACAAGATCACCGGCCGCCTCGGCTCGGGCAGCGGCAAGCTCCGGGCCACCACCGTCTCCGGCTCGATCGCCCTGCTGCGCCGCCCGGCCGAGGAGGACGACGACAGCGCCTGGGAGTCCGGCCCCGCCTCCGCCTCCCCCACGGACGGCACGACCGACAAGAAGGTGCTCTGACATGCCCCCCGTCTTCGCCCACGGCCGCCTCCGCCTGTACCTCCTCAAGCTCCTCGACGAGGCCCCGCGCCACGGCTACGAGGTGATCCGGCTCCTGGAGGAGCGCTTCCAGGGCCTGTACGCCCCCTCGGCCGGCACGGTCTACCCGCGCCTGGCCAAGCTGGAGGCCGAGGGCCTGGTCACCCACACCACCGAGGGCGGCCGCAAGGTCTACTCGATCACCGACGCGGGCCGGGCCGAACTGGCCGACCGCAGCGGTGAACTGGCCGACCTGGAGATGGAGATCGGCGAGTCCGTCGCGGAACTCGCCGCCGAGATCAAGGCCGACGTCCGGGGCGCGGCGGGAGACCTCCGGCGCGAGATGCGCGCGGCCGCCTCCCGTACCGGCTCCGGCAAGGCGGGCAGCACCGGTCCGGGCACTCACGACGAGCCGGGCGCCCGGGGCGACTCCGAGGCGTGGCGGACCGCCAAGGAGGAGATGCGCCGCGCCAAGCAGGAGTGGAAGGAGCAGGCTCGGCGCGCCAAGGACGAGAGCCGCCGCGCCCGCGAGGAGGCGCAAGCGGCCCGGCGCCAGGCCCAGGAGGCGCAGTCGCGGGCCAACGCCCAGGCCCAGGAGGAGATGCGGCGCCTGGCGGGCCGGGTCCAGGAGCGGGTGCAGGACCACTTCACCCGGGGCGACTGGCCGACCGGGGTCCGCGAGGGCCTGACCGAACTGGCGCGGGAGTTCGGCAACTTCGGCGACTTCGGCAAGGAGCACACCCGGCGGAGCGGCACGACGGGTGCCGGAGGCGCCAAGGCCGAGCCCGGCCCGGAGTACTCCGAGACCCCGCCGGACTTCCCGATGGAGTACACGCCGGCCTGGACCCACGAGCCCCCCACCGGCGAACCGGCCCGCGACCTGGACCGCCTGCTGGACCGCTTCCGGGACGACGTCCGGGACGCGGCCCGCGACCACGGCGTCACCGAGACCCAGCTCGCGGACGTCCGCCGCCATCTGTCGACGGCGGCGGCCCACATCGGAGCGATACTCAACGGCCCGAAGGTCTGAGCCCCCCCCGGCAGGTGGACTCGGGTCAGCCCGCCTGGGCGGTCCCCTCGCCGTACAGGACCCGCAGCAGCGACTCCTGGGTCACGCCGTGGTCGGCGAGCACCTCGGCGGGGACCCCGGGCCGCACGGTGAGGGCGAGCAGGAGGTGCTCGTCGCCGATGCGCCGGTCACGGCGGCCGACGGCGGCGCGCAGCGCCCCCTCCAGCACGTCCTTGGCGTCCTGCTCGAAGGTCCGGCGGCCCGGCCAGCCGCCCGTGTCCCGGCGGTCGCCGGACAGGGCACCGGCGCCGTGGGCCTCCTCGACCCTGGCGACGATCTCCGTGACGTCGATGCCGAGTCCGGCGAGGGCGTCCGTGTCCGCGCGGGTCAGCCCCGCCCGGCGCCGCGTCTCGGCCAGCGCCTCGCGCACGGAGTCCTTGCGTTCGGCGAGGCCGAGGGCGGCGAAGGCGAAAGAGGCCCGGCTGCCCTCACGGTCGAGGAGGGCGAGCAGCAGGTGTTCGGCGCCGATGGACCGTACGCCCGCCCGTTCCGCGTGGGCGACCGCGCCCTGGACGACGTCACGGGCGTCCTTGGTGAAGCGTTCGAACATCACTGCCTCCCGTATTTCTTGTGCACGGCCTGCCTGCTGACACCCAGCTCGGCGGCGATCTCCTGCCACGACCAGCCCTGATTGCGCGCCCCGCGCACCTGCACCGCCTCCAGCTGCTCCAGCAGCCTGCGCAGTGCGGCCACGGCCCGCAGCCCGACCCGCGGATCGCGGTCACCGGCCCGCTGGGCGAGATCCGTTGCATCCGTCATGATGTCAACCTAGGTTGACAGGATCGGGAATGTCAACCCACGTTGACAAGGAGGTGCGCGAAAAGGCGGGCCCGGCACACCGGACCCGCCTCCTCCGCCGAGCGGTTCAGGAGTTGCTGAGCACGATCTTCCCGAACTGCTCGCCGGACTCCAGCCGTTCGAAGCCCTCGCGGGCGCGGTCCAGCGGGAGGATCTCGTCGATGACGGGACGTACGCCGGTCGTGGCGCAGAAGGCGAGCAGGTCCTCCAGCTCGTCCTTGGTGCCCATGGTCGAGCCGACGACCTTGAGTTCGAGGAAGAAGATCCGGGTCAGTTCGGCGTGCGAGGGCCGGTCGCCGCTGGTGGCGCCGGAGATCACCACGGTGCCGCCGGGACGCAGGGACTTGATGGAGTGCGACCAGGTCGCGGCGCCCACGGTCTCGATGACGGCGTCCACCCGCTGCGGCAGCCGCGCCCCCGGCTCCAGGGCCTCGACGGCGCCCAGTTCCAGCGCCCGCTTCCGCTTGGCCTCGTCCCGGCTGGTCGCGAAGACCCGCAGCCCTGCCGCCCGGCCGAGCACGATCGCGGCCGTGGCGACACCTCCGCCCGCACCCTGCACCAGCACCGAGTCACCGGGCCGTACCCCGGCGTTGGTGAACAGCATCCGGTACGCGGTCAGCCAGGCGGTGGGCAGACAGGCGGCCTCGGCGAAGGAGAGTTCCTTCGGCTTGGGCAGCACGTTCCAGGTGGGGACGGCGACCTGCTCGGCGAAGGTGCCCTGGTAGCGCTCGGTGAGGATGGAGCGGGGTTCGCGGGGGCCGACCCCGTGACCGCTCTGGCCGATGACGGAGTGCAGGACGACCTCGTTGCCGTCCTCGTCGATCCCGGCGGCGTCACAGCCGAGGATCATCGGCAGCCGTTCCTCGGGCAGGCCGACGCCCCGCAGGGACCAGAGGTCATGGTGGTTGAGGGAGGCGGCGCGGACGTCGACGGTGCTCCAGCCCGGCCGGGCCTCGGGGGCCGGACGCTCCCCCAACTCCAGGCCGGAGAGCGGCTGATCACGGTCGATCCGGGTGGCATAGGCGGCGAACATGCCGTCGACGATAGATTCCGCCCCGCCCGGACGGAACCATCCGACGGTGTGACACACCCCCTCTTGCGCGCAGCCCCTCACGGGGACCCGGCGACGACCCACCGGCCCGGCGCAAAACGACGACGAGCCCCGACAGCACGAACGGCCCCGCCCCCAAGGGGCGAGGCCGTTCCCGTCGAATCCCGTCGACCGCCTGCGCGCAGGCTCAGCGCCGGGCGACGCCCTCCGCTCGGGCCGCGGCCGCGACGGCGGCCGTGACCGCAGGGGCGACGCGCTCGTCGAACGGCGAGGGGATCACGTAGTCGGCGGAGAGGTCGTCGCCGACGACGGCGGCGAGCGCCTCGGCGGCGGCGATCTTCATACCCTCGGTGATCCGGGAGGCCCGCACCTGGAGCGCACCGGCGAAGATGCCGGGGAAGGCGAGCACGTTGTTGATCTGGTTGGGGAAGTCCGAGCGCCCGGTGGCGACGACGGCCGCGTACTTGTGCGCGACCTCCGGGTGCACCTCGGGGTTCGGGTTGGCCATGGCGAAGACGAAGGCGCCCTTCGCCATGGAGGCGACCGCCTCCTCGGAGACGGTGCCACCGGAGACGCCGACGAACACGTCGGCGCCGGCCAGCGCGTCCTCCAGCGTGCCGGTGAGCTTCGCCTTGTTGGTGAAGGAGGCCAACTCCCGCTTGACGTCGGTCAGGTCGGTCCGGTCGGCGGAGACGACGCCCTTGCGGTCCGCGACCGCGACGTCCCCGATGCCGGCCTCGATCAGCATCCGGGCGATGGCGACGCCGGCCGCCCCCGCCCCGGAGATGACGACCCGGAGCTGCCCGATCTCGCGTCCGCTGAGCCGGGCCGCGTTGCGCAGCGCGGCCAGCGTGACGACGGCGGTGCCGTGCTGGTCGTCGTGGAAGACCGGGATGTCCAGCCGCTCCTGGAGGCGCCGCTCGATCTCGAAGCAGCGCGGCGCGGAGATGTCCTCCAGGTTCACCCCGCCGAAGGAGGGGGCGAGCCGGACGACGGTCTCCACGATCTCGTCGACGCCGGTGCAGTCGAGGGCGATCGGCACCGCGTCGACCCCGCCGAACTGCTTGAACAGGATCGCCTTGCCCTCCATCACGGGGAGGGACGCCTCGGGACCGATGTCCCCGAGACCGAGCACGGCCGTGCCGTCGGTGACGACGGCGACGACCGAGGACTTCCAGGTGTAGTCGTTGACCAGCTCCGGCGTTTCCGCGATCGCGGTGCACACGCGCGCGACGCCGGGGGTGTACGCGAGGGAAAGGTCTTCCGTGTCCCGGATCGGCACGGTGGCCCGCACGGCCATCTTGCCGCCGCGGTGCAGCGCGAAAGCGGGGTCGAAGGAGTCCAGGGGCTCGGCCCCGCCCTCCGGTCCGGCACCGCTGTCGCTGCGAGGATTGACGATCTCCGCTGCCACTTTGTCTTACCCCTTAGGTATGCATGGTTGAGGGTCGACCACTCCGGGTGAGGAGTGGGCGGGCACCGCGCACGGCTCGATTGACGGATACGTACGAGCACATACGCGACGGGCGCGCCGCACACGCGCCCTGAGCCCCGGATGAGGGGTGTAAAGAACCTTCATACCGGACGGAGGGGCGGACCACGAGTCCATTAGGCGCAAGGTCACATGTCGTCCCGGCATGCCCCCGAGCCCTCCCGGTCCTCCCCGCACCCCTCGCACACGGCGCCCGCGGGCGCACCTCAGGGGAACCTCAACCGCCCCGCGAATCCCCCGAATCGCCGCACACCGGCCGTCCGGATTGTGAGACCCACTGCGGATCTTCCGGTGTGAACAGCGTATTTCCGCAGATCATCCGGTCTGAATGGAGCGCGGATGTACCGACCTGATGCGGTTCTCGGTCACCCGTTATCCGATTTTGACATTGTGACGCCCCTGAATGGCGTAGTCCGAATGGCAGGATGCCGTAAACCCACGAGGTCGCGGCACCCGAAGGTGTGTGTTCTCGTCGACCCCATCGGTACGTCTTCTCTTCCCATCCGCCGGAGGAACCACGATGACCGCAAGCTCCACCCGTCGTACGACCGCACGGTCCCGGATCGCAGCGGCCGGTGCGATCGCGGTCGCCGGCACCCTGCTCCTCACCGGCTGCGGCGACCAGACCAAGGGCAAGGACTCCGGCAGCGCCTCCTCCACCGCGCCCCTCGCCGATCTGCTTCCCTCCGACCTCCGGAGCAAGGGCGAGATCAAGGTCGGTTCCGACATCCACTACGCCCCGGTCGAGTTCAAGGACTCCTCCGGCAAGGTAGTCGGCATCGACCCGGACCTCGCCACCGCCCTCGGCGACCAGCTCGGTGTGAAGTTCAGTTTCGAGGACGGCACGTTCGACGGCCTGCTCACCGGTCTGCGCTCCGGCCGGTTCAACATGGCCATGTCCGCGATGACGGACAACAAGAACCGTCAGGAGGGCGTCGACCCCGACACGGGCAAGAAGGTCGGCGAGGGCGTCGACTTCGTCGACTACCTGACGGCCGGCGTCTCCATCTACACGCGCAAGGGCGAGACCAAGGGCATCACCGACTGGTCGGACCTGTGCGGCAAGAAGCTCGCCGTCCAGCGCGGCACGGTCTCCGAGGACCTGGCCAAGCAGGAGACGAAGAAGTGTCCGGCCGGCAAGAAGATCAGCATCGAGCCGTTCGACGACGACCAGCAGTCCCAGACCCGGCTGCGCTCCGGCGGCGTGGACGCCGCCTCCTCCGACTTCCCGGTCGCCGCCTACGCGGTGAAGACCTCGGGCGGCGGCAAGGACTTCGAGGTCGTGGGCGACCAGGTCGAGGCGGCCCCGTACGGCATCGCCGTCGCCAAGAAGGACACGCAGCTGCGTGACGCCCTCAAGGCCGCGCTGAACGCGATCATCAAGAACGGCGAGTACGCGAAGATCCTCCAGAAGTGGGGCGCGCAGGACGGCGCCGTCAAGGAAGCCGCGATCAACGGCGGCAAGTGATCCGCGGAACCTCAGCGGCCACCGAGAGGCAATACCTGTGACTGACATCGAGAAGACGGCCGGGGGCAAGGGCGCTCCCCCGGCCGCGCCGGAGGCCATCAAGGCCATCCCGGTCAAGCACTACGGACGCTACGTGTCCGCCGTCGTCGCCATCGCGCTGCTCGCGGCGATCGTGTACGCCTTCAGCCAGGGCAAGATCAACTGGCATGCGATCCCCGACTACTTCTTCGACGACCGCATCCTGACCGGCGTCGGCAAGACCCTGCTGCTGACGGTCCTGTCGATGGTGATCGGCATCGTGGGCGGCATCGTCCTCGCGGTGATGCGGCTGTCGAAGAACCCGGTGACGTCGTCGATCGCCTGGTTCTACATCTGGTTCTTCCGGGGCACCCCGGTGCTGGTGCAGCTGTTCCTGTGGTTCAACCTGGGCCTCGTCTTCGAGTACATCAACCTGGGCCCGATCTACAAGAACTACTGGTCGGACTTCATGACGCCGCTGCTGACGGCGCTGCTCGGCCTGGGCCTCAACGAGGCCGCGTACATGGCGGAGATCTGCCGCGCCGGTCTGCTCGCGGTGGACGAGGGCCAGACCGAGGCGTCCCACGCGCTGGGCATGAGCCACGCCAAGACGCTGCGCCGGGTCGTGATCCCGCAGGCGATGCGCGTGATCGTGCCACCCACGGGCAACGAAGTGATCAACATGCTGAAGACGACCTCGCTCGTGGCGGCCGTCCAGTATCCCGAACTCTTCCGCTACGCCCAGGACATCGGCCAGAACTCCGGCGCACCGGTGGAGATGTACTTCCTCGCCGCCGCCTGGTACCTGATCATGACCTCGATCCTGAGCGTCGGCCAGTACTACATCGAGCGCTACTACGCCCGAGGCTCCAGCCGACAACTGCCGGACACCCCCTGGCAGAAGGTGAAGGCGAACATGTTCTCCCTGGGCCGTCCGAAGGGAGGCGCGGCATGAGCGACAAGCCGAGCAAGAACGACACCCCGCCGAAGGTGGCCGTGCCGATGGTGAAGTCCGAGGGCGTGCACAAGTCCTTCGGCGCGGTGGAGGTCCTCAAGGGCATCGACCTGGAGGTGAAGCCGGGCGAGGTGTTCTGCCTCATCGGCCCCTCCGGCTCCGGCAAGTCGACGTTCCTCAGGTGCATCAACCACCTGGAGAAGGTCAACGCGGGCCGCCTGTACGTCGACGGCGAGCTGGTCGGCTACCGCCAGAAGGGCGACAAGCTGTACGAGCTGCGGGACAGCGAGGTCGCGCTGAAGCGCCGGGACATCGGCATGGTCTTCCAGCGCTTCAACCTCTTCCCGCACATGACGGCCGCGGAGAACGTCGCCGAGGCACCCGTGCAGGTCAAGGGCGTCTCCAAGCGGGCGGCTCAGGAGCAGGCGATGCAGCTCCTGGAGCGGGTGGGCCTCGGCGACAAGGCCGGCAACTACCCCTCGCAGCTCTCCGGCGGCCAGCAGCAGCGCGTGGCGATCGCCCGTGCGCTCGCCATGGAGCCCAAGCTGATGCTCTTCGACGAGCCCACCTCGGCGCTCGACCCGGAGCTGGTCGGTGACGTCCTCGACGTCATGCGCGACCTCGCCGAGTCCGGCATGACCATGGTCGTCGTCACCCACGAGATGGGCTTCGCCCGCGAGGTCGGCGACAGCCTGGTCTTCATGGACGGCGGAGTCGTCGTCGAATCCGGCCACCCCCGAGACGTCCTCACCAACCCCCAACACGAACGCACCCAGTCGTTCCTGTCGAAGGTGCTGTAGCAGTCGCGGATACACCGAGGGGCGGTACGGGTCAGCCCGTACCGCCCCTCAGCCGTGCGTCACCTCAACGCCAGCAGCAACGTGTCAGAAGGTGAGCACCACACCGCCCGCGCCTCGGCGAAGCCCTGGTCGCGGAGGGTGGAGGCGTGCCAGGTGGCGGAGGGGGTGTCGCCGTCGGCGTGTTCGCCGTAGATCTCGAAGCGGCGGGCCGTGGGGGCGGCGAGGGCGGGGTCCTGGGCGGCGAGCTGCCACCAGTCGGCCCAGTCGAGGGCGCCGGCCCGCTTGGCGCGGTCCATCTGCGCGTGCCGCTGGGCGCGTTCCGCGGCGTTGATCCGGGGGGTGGACTCGTCGGTCATGTGGTCGGCGTTCATGAACACCCCGCCCTCCCGCACCAGCCCCGCGAGCTGCCCGTACAACGCGGTGAGCGGGCCGGTGTGCAGCCAGTGGAGGGCCGTGGCCGTGAGTACCGCGTCGTAGGAGTCGTACGGCAGCGCCGCGGTCCAGTCGGCGTCCTTGAGGTCGGCCTCGACGAACCCCACCCGGTCGTCCCCCGCGAAGGTGCCGCGCGCGATCGCGAGCAGGGCCGGATCGAGGTCCACCCCGGTGCTGGTCGCCTCCGGGAACCGGGCCAGCAGCCGCGCGGTGATCGTGCCCGTACCGCACGCGAGGTCGAGCACGCGCGGAGCGGTACCGGCGAACGCCTCCACCATGTCGAGCATGACCCGGAACCGCTCCTCGCGGTCGGGCATGTACCACTCCTGCTGCCGGTCCCAGCTCTCCTGCCAGGCGGCCCAGTCCGTTCCCGTCCCTATGGTGGTCACGTTTCCCCGTCCCCTTCCGCACCCGCGTAATACCCTGGAAGTGCGCCCGGCCATTACCCGACCGCAGACACGACCATAGAGCGCCCCCGTAAGGACTACAAGTGGAACTGGCCCATTACTCGGACTACGCCGTACGCCTCGTCAACAGCGAGGAGCCGGGCCAGGGCAAGGACTCCCTGACCTCGGTGGAGGCCGTACGCGACCTCTTCGGCGTGAACGCGTCCGCGGCCCGCCGCGCCACCGACGCCGACGTCACCCGCTTCCGTTCGGTCCGCGGCAGGCTGCGCGCGGTGTTCGAGGCGGCGGACGAGGGGGACGAGACGCTCGCCGTGGACATGCTGAACTCCCTGCTCCTGGAGTTCCCGGTCAGTCCGCAGATCTCCGGCCACGACGTCCGCGACGACGACGGAAGCCCGCTGTGGCACATGCACCTGGCCGATCACCCGTCGAACGCGACCGCGGGCTACGCGGCCATCGCCGCGATGGGCCTGGCCTTCCATCTGACCGAGTACGGCGTCGACCGGCTGGGCCTGTGCGAGGCGGCCCCCTGCCGGAACGCCTACCTGGACACCTCCACCAACCGTTCCCGCCGCTACTGCTCCGACCGCTGCGCGACCCGCGCCAACGTCGCCGCCTACCGCGCCCGCAAGCGCCTGGCCGCCGACCGGTCCGAGAGCAGCGGTCTGGCCGCGGAGAGCACCCAGCGCACGAGCGCCAGCGGCGAGCGGCGCCCGGCCGGCGGACGGTAGCGCAGCACGGCCCGCCCGAGGATCAGCTCCTCGGGCACCACCCCGTAGTCGGTGCTGTCGCCGCCGGCGTACGGGTTGTCGCCAAGCACCCACCAGCCGCCCTCGCGCCGCTCCACCGCACGCTTGACGACCAGCAGATCCTGCTGGAACGGATGGCGCAGGACGACGATCCGGCCCGGCCGGACGGGGACGCCGTACCGCAGCAGCAGACGGTCCCCGTGGTGAAGGGTGGGCACCATGGAGGGGCCCGTGACCTCGGCGAGCCCGAAGGGCGGGAGCGCCCTGCCCCGCTCGGTCTCCTGCGACAGCTCCGGCATCCCCGGCACCTCCCCGGTCCGTTCCTCCACAGTCTCAGTGTGACCCCGGACTTTTGTCCTAAGCCCTGGGGGGCACTCGGGAAAACCAGTCCCTCAGGGAGTAATGTCCCACCTGAGAAGACGATCACGAGGAAGGAACGCTCCATGCTTTCCCGCCTGTTTGCCCCCAAGGTCAAGGTCAGCGCCCACTGCGACCTGCCCTGCGGTGTGTACGACCCCGCCCAGGCCCGCATCGAGGCGGAGTCGGTGAAGGCCATCCAGGAGAAGATGGCCGCCAACGACGACCTGCACTTCCAGATCCGTGCCACGGTGATCAAGGAGCAGCGCGCCGAGCTGGCCAAGCACCACCTGGACGTGCTCTGGAGCGACTACTTCAAGCCGCCGCACTTCGAGAGCTACCCCGAGCTGCACACCCTCGTCAACGAGGCTGTCAAGGCCCTCTCCGCCGCCAAGGCCTCCACGGACCCGGCGACGGGCCAGAAGGCCCTGGACTACATCGCCCAGATCGACAAGATCTTCTGGGAGACGAAGAAGGCTTGATCCTCCGGGTCACCCCTTCCGGCCTGCAACGTGTCTGATTTTGCAGTGTCCCCGACCGCACCCGGCGCATTTGAGGCGCCGGGTGCGGTTTTTTGGTGGCCCCGGGTGTGCCGGCCGCTGAGACGAACCCCGCCGACATACGCCGCCGCTCTCGGGACATCCGCCAGGCATGGAGAAATCGCTGAGTGGATTCGGGGCGCGCGACGAGGACGCGTCGGCCGGGCAGGAGACGCGGGTCGGGCCGACGGAGCAGGTGGAGCGGCGGGCGCCGGACTCGCTGACGGATCTGCCCGCGCACTCGTGGGGTGCGGTGCTCAAGGGCACCCTGAAGGAGTTCCAGAAGGACGACCTCGTCGACCGGGCGGCGTCGCTGACCTACTACGGCGTCCTCGCGCTGTTCCCGGCGCTGCTGGCGCTGGTCTCGATGCTGGGGCTCGTCGGCCGGTCGACGACCCAGAAGGTGCTGGACAACATCCAGCAGATGGCCCCCGGCCCCGCCCGCGACGTCCTGCGCGCCGCCGTGCAGCAGATGCAGGGCAAGGGCGGCGTCGGCTCGGTCATGGCGGTCGTGGGCCTGGCGCTCGCGGTGTGGTCGGCCTCCGGCTATGTGGCCGCCTTCATCCGCAGCGCCAACGCGGTGTACGACGTGCCCGAGGGCCGCCCGGTGTGGAAGCTGCTGCCCGTGCGGCTCGGGGTGACCGTGGTGCTCATGGTCATCGCCGTGATCAGCGCGCTGATCGTCGTCCTCACCGGCAGCGTGGCCCGCCGGGTGGGCACCACGCTGGGCGTCGGCGACTCGTTCCTGACGGTGTGGTCGATCGCCAAGTGGCCCGTGCTCGCCGTCCTGGTCACGCTCATGATCGCGATCCTGTTCTGGGCGACCCCGAACGCCAAGATCCGCAGCATCCGCTGGATCACCCCGGGCAGCTTCCTCGCCCTGCTGGTCTGGCTGGTCGCCTCGGCCGCCTTCGCGCTGTACGTCGCGAACTTCTCCTCCTACAACAAGACCTACGGCGCCATCGCGGGCGTGATCGTCTTCCTGGTGTGGCTGTGGCTCACCAACCTGGCGATCCTGCTCGGCCTGGAGTTCGACGCGGAGATGAGCCGCCACCGCGCCATCGCCGGCGGTCACCCGGCCGACGAGGAGCCCTACGTCGAGCCCCGCGACACCCGCACCTGGGACGAGGAGGACCGCCGGCGCCTGGAGTCCTGACCCGAAGGGCCTACTCGGCCGCCTTCCACGGCTCCACGTCCACCACCGCCGACACCGGCAGCGCCCCGTACACGTGCGGGAACTCCTCCCCCGCCGGTGGCATCGGCTCGTACCTCAGCGGGGCGTCCAGCAGGGCCGGGTCGACCACCAGGACCACGAGGTCGTCCCGGCCGGGCTCCTCGCCGTACAGGAAGGCGGCCACGCGCGGGAGTTGGGCGCGGGTGGAGAAGTGAATGTAGCCGACCTCCTCCAGGGTGCGGCCCCGGGTGGAGACCTCGTACGAGCCCTGCTCGCGGGCCGCCTCCCAGAGGGCGCGTTCGGTGAGGTGGAGGATCTCGGGCTGCCGGGCCTCGGGCTGCTGGGTCATGGAGGCCACGCTACGGGCCGACGCGCAGTCCGGGTTGCGGCACGGTCCCGGTCTCCACACCGGGACCCACGCGCCCAGCGTCTTGCGGCGCCCGGCGACCATGTCGACGGACTCGCCACAGGCGGGACAGACGTGGGCTTCCCTGTCCATGAGACCAGGGTAGAACGGGTGGGCCCCGCGCACCGTGGGGATGCGCGGGGCCCGGTGAGGACGCTCAGCTACTGCGCCGGGTCACGAACTCCGCCAGGGCCAGCAGACCCCCCGCCGCCTCCGGAGCCGGGACCGCCCGCGCCAGTTCCTGGACCGCGCGCGCCATCCGGTCCGCCGCCTCCGCCTGGGCCCAGTCCCGGCCGCCCGCCTGCTCCACCGCGACCGTCGCACGGGCGATGTCGCCGCTGTCCCCTGCCGTGTGCGGGCGGGCGTACAGCGCGGCCAGTTCGGTCCCCGCCGGGGTACCGGAGGTCAGCGCGGCGACCACGGGCAACGACTTCTTGCGGACGGCGAGGTCGGCACCGGCCGGCTTGCCGGTACGCCGGGGGTCGCCCCATATGCCGATCACATCGTCGATGAGCTGGAACGCCAGCCCGGCCTGCCGGCCGAAGGTGTCCAGCGCCGCCACCACCTCGTCCTCCGCGCCCGCGTACAGCGCGCCCAGGGCGCAGGCGCAGCCGAGCAGGGCACCGGTCTTCGCCTCGGCCATGGCGAGCACCTCGTCGAGGCCGACCTCGCCGGGTGCGCGCTGTTCCAGGGCGGTGTCGGTCTGCTGTCCGGCGCACAGTTCGATCACGCACTCCGCGAGCCGGGCCGCCGCCCGGCCGGACGCCGGGTGCGGATCGTCGGCGAGCAGGCGCAGCGCCAGGGCTTGCAGGGCGTCCCCGGCCAGGATCGCGTCGGGGTCGCCGAACACGGTCCAGGCCGTGGGCCGGTGCCGGCGGGTGGTGTCGCGGTCCATCACGTCGTCGTGCAACAGCGTGAAGTTGTGGACCAGTTCGACCGCCGCCGCGGCCCGTACGGCCGCCGTCCGCGCCTCCGCGCCGCCCAGCGCGGACGCCGCGGCGAGGACGAGGGCCGGACGGATCGCCTTGCCCGCGTTGCCCGCGGCCGGGGTGCCGTCCGCGTGGCTCCAGCCGAAGTGGTAGAGCGCGACCCGGCGCAGCTGACCCGGCAACGACTCGACCGCGGCGCGTAGTTCGGGGTCCACGACACCCCGGGTGCGCTCCAGCAGGACGACCGCCTCGTGCCCCGGCGAGTCGTCCGCCGCCCGGCGTGGCCGGGGCACCCCGTCCGACGAGACCGGCGCGGGGCACTCCCCGGTCTCCACGATGGATTCGCTCATGGCCCTCCCTCGCCGACGAGCACGGTGGGACCCCCGCCCCGGCGCCGGCCGCCGGGACGGGAAGCGGGCGGCCGTGTCACCGCCACCGGCCGATCTCCACGTTCTCCAGCACGCCCAGCGCGTCCGGCACCAGGACGGCGGCCGAGTAGTAGGCGGTCACCAGGTAGTTGATGACGGCCTGTTCGTTGATGCCCATGAAGCGCACCGACAGGCTGGGCTCGATCTCGTCCGGGAGGCCGGACTGGCGCAGGCCGATCACGCCCTGCTCGGCCTCGCCGGTGCGCAGCGCGATGATCGAGGTGGTCCGGGCCTCGCTGACCGGGATCTTGTTGCACGGGTAGATCGGCACCCCGCGCCAGGTGGGGATGCGGTTGCCGCCCACGTCGATGGTCTCCGGGACCAGTCCGCGCTTGTTCAGCTCGCGCCCAATCGCCGCGATGGCGCGCGGGTGGGCGAGCAGGAACTTGGTGCCCCGGCGGCGGCTGAGCAGCTCGTCCAGGTCGTCCGGGCCGGGGACGCCGTCGTGCGGCTGGAGCCGCTGGTCGTACTCGCAGTTGTTCAGGAGGCCGAACTCGCGGTTGTTGACCAGCTCGTGTTCCTGGCGCTCCTTCAGCGCCTCGACCGTGAGCCGCAGCTGCTGCTCGGTCTGGTTCATCGGCTGGTTGTAGAGGTCGGCCACGCGGGAGTGGATGCGCAGCACGGTCTGGGCGATGCTGAGTTCGTACTCGCGCGGACGCGCCTCGTAGTCGACGAAGGTGTGCGGGATGTCGGGCTCGCCGGAGTGGCCCGCCGCCAGCTCGACCTCCTTCTCGCCGTACTTGTTGGTCCGCTGGTCCGGGAGCGCGCGCAGCCGGCCGACGTGTTCGCTCAGGGAGTCGGAGCGCTCGGCGACCTGCTCGAAGTCGGAGCGGCTGAGCACGAGCACCACGCACGCGGTGGCGGCGCGGGCGGTGTACTCCCAGATGGCGTCGGGGTCGATCAGCGCCGCCTCGCCGAAGTAGGCGCCGTCGGCCAGGACTTCGAGCACCGCGTCGTCGCCGTACGGGCCCGTGCCGACCTTCTCCACGCGGCCGTGGGCGAGCAGGTACACCTCCTCGGTGCGGGTGCCGAAGGAGCTGATCACCTCGCCCGCCGCGATGTCGCGCTGCCGGCAGCGCCGGGCCAGCTCGGTCAGTACCTCTTCGTCCTCGTACGAGCGCAGCGCGGGCAGTTCGCCCAGCTCGGCCGGGATGACCTCGACCTGGTCCCCGGTCTTCACGAAGGTGATGCGACCGTCCCCCACGGTGTACGTCAGCCTCCGGTTCACCCGGTACGCGCCGCCCTGGACGTCCACCCAGGGCAGGTTGCGCAGCAGCCAGCGGGAGCTGATCTCCTGCATCTGGGGTGCGGACTTGGTGGTGGTGGCCAGGTTCCGCGCGGCCGCCGTGCCCAGGGACTGCTGCGGCTTGCCCTGTTCCGTGCGGACCTCTTCGCCTACCGACATAAGGAATTGCCCTCCCATGTTTGCCCGTGCCGAATCTCGCCTGGCACCGGTCTCACGACTGAGCTTTCCATCACGGAACGTGCTCGCACCATTACCCGAAAGAAGGGGAATGGATCATCGGACTACTGGGCAGACTGGGGGACTCCGTCGACCCCGACCCGGAATTGGCCGGATCGGCTCGCACAGCGAGCGAACGATGTGATTCCCGCCCCCGTACGTCGGTACAAGCACCGTGACGGATGGGTCGCGACGGCCGGTCCGTCCAAAACTTCCCGAAGAGCACGAAGGAGGCGGCCATGTCCCCACCCATGTCCGCAAGCGGTTTTCTCAGCGCGCTGAAGGCCGAGGGCGTCAAGGTCGTGGAGGTCGGCAGCTGGCGGACCCACAACCGCAACCACAAGGGCCCCTGGGGCCCGATGCACGGCGTCATGATCCACCACACGGTGACCAGCGGCAGCGCCCGCACCGTGGAAATGTGCCGCGAGGGCTATGACGAGCTTCCCGGCCCGCTCTGCCATGGCGTGATCACCAAGGACGGCAAGGTCCACCTGGTCGGCTACGGCCGCGCCAACCACGCCGGACTCGGTGACGACGAAGTGCTGCGCGCGGTCATCGCCGAGAAGGGCCTGCCGCCGGACAACGAGTCCAACACCGACGGCAACCGGTACTTCTACGGCTTCGAGTGCGAGAACCTCGGCGACGGCAAGGACCCCTGGCCCGACGCCCAGATGGAGGCGATCGTGCGGGCCGCCGCCGCGATCTGCCGCCACCACGGCTGGACGGAACGCTCGGTCATCGGCCACCTCGAATGGCAGCCCGGCAAGATCGACCCGCGCGGCTTCACCATGGCCTCGCTCCGCTCCCGGATCAAGGCCCAGCTGAAGGGCTGAGGCCCGCCCACAGGGGCGACAATGGCTGGATGACCAGCGCCGACCCCCTCGCCCCGGCACTCCCCTCGCCCCTCGCCGAGCTACGGGACAACCGTTTCTCCCGACAGGGCGTGCGGCTGCTGCTGAAGCGGGACGATCTGATCCACCCGGAGCTGATCGGCAACAAGTGGCGCAAACTCGTGCCGAACATCGAGGCGGCGCGGGGCCGGACGCTGGTCACCTTCGGTGGCGCGTACTCGAACCATCTGCGCGCCACCGCGGCCGCCGGCCGGCTGCTCGGACTGCCCACCATCGGCGTGGTCCGGGGCGACGAACTGGCCGGCCGCCCGCTGAACCCCTCCCTGGCCAGGTGCGCGGCCGACGGCATGCGGCTGCACTTCACCGACCGGGCCACCTACCGGCGCAAGAGCGAGCCGGAGACCATGGCCGCCCTGCTGCGCGCGGCCCGCGCGGAGGGCGCGTACGTCGTCCCGGAGGGCGGCAGCAACGCCGAAGCGGTGCGCGGCTGCGTGGCGCTGGGCGAGGAACTGGCGGGCTGCGCGGAGGTCGTCGCGGTGGCCTGCGGCACCGGCGGCACGCTCGCCGGACTGGCCGCCGGGCTCGCCCCCGGACAGCGCGCCATCGGCGTGCCCGTGCTCAAGGGCGGCTTCCTGGCGGCCGAGGTGAGCGCGCTCCAGGAGCGGGCCTTCGGCGCCCGCACCGGCGACTGGCACCTGGAGGAGCGCTTCCACTTCGGCGGCTACGCCCGGACCACCCCCGAGCTGGACGCCTTCGCGGCCGACTTCGAGGAGCGGCACGGGGTGCCCGTGGAGCGGCTGTACGTCGCCAAGCTGCTGTTCGCGCTCACCACGCTGGCCGGGGAGGGCGCCTTCCCGCGCGGGACCGCCGTGGCCGCGGTGATCACCGGCCACCCCTTCCCGGACAGTACGTTTTAGGCCACTTCCCGGTACGCGGCGGCCTCCTCCAGGTCGAGCCGGCGCAGCAGGGCCCGGAGCATCTCGTCGTCGATGTAGCGGTGATCGCGCAGGCGTACGAAGACATCGCGCTCGGCGCTGATCATCTCGCGGGACAGCCGGCGGTAGGTGTCGTCCACGGACTCGCCGGTGACCGGGTTGGCCTGCCCGAGGCGCTCCCAGACGGCGTCCCGGCGGCGCTCCATGACCGCGCGGAGCCGGTCGGCCAGCGGCGCGGGCAGGGTGTTGCGCTCGTCGGTGAGGAGTTCGTCGAGCCGGTTCTCGGCCGCGCGCGACGCCTGGGCCTGGGCGTTGGCCTCGGCGAGGGTGTCCGCGCGCGGGTCGCGGCCGGGGAAGCGCAGGGCGCGGATCAGCGGGGGCAGGCTGAGGCCCTGGATGACCAGGGTGCCGATGACGGTGGTGAAGGTCAGGAAGAGGATCAGGTTGCGCTGCGGGAAGGGGTGCCCGCCGTGCACGGTCAGCGGGATGGAGAAGGCGATGGCGAGCGAGACCACGCCGCGCATCCCGGCCCAGCCGGTGACCAGGGCGCCCCGCCAGGTGGGGTTCTCCTCACGCTCCCGGATGCGTGCGGAGAGCAGGCGGGGCAGGAAGGCGGCCGGGTAGACCCAGGCGAGCCGGGCCAGGACGACGACCACGAAGAGGACAGCCGCGTACAGGACCGCCCGCATGCCCTCGTTCGCCCCCAGTCCCTCGACGACGATGCGCAGCTGGAGCCCGATCAGCGCGAAGACGGCGGACTCCAGGATGAAGGCGACCATCTTCCACACCGCCTCCTCCTGGAGCCGGGTGGCGAAGTCGACCTCCCACGCGCGGTGCCCGAGGTAGAGCGCGACGACCACGACCGCGAGCACCCCGGAGGCGTGGAACTGCTCGGCGACGCTGTAGGCGACGAACGGGATCAGCAGCGACAGGGTGTTCTGCAGCAGCGGCTCGCGCAGATGCGTGCGCAGCCAGTGCAGCGGCGCCATCAGCACCAGCCCGACGCCCACACCGCCGACCGCCGCGATCAGAAACTCGACCAGCCCGCCCGTCCAGGTGGCGCCCTCCCCGATGGCGGCGGCGAGGGCCACCTTGTACGCGGTGATGGCGGTGGCGTCGTTCAGCAGGGACTCGCCCTGGAGGATCGTGGTGATCCGCGACGGCAGCCCGAGCCGGCGGGCGACCGCGGTGGCCGCGACCGCGTCGGGCGGCGCCACCACCGCGCCCAGCACCAGCGCGGCGGTCAGCGGCAGACCGGGCACGATCAGATGCGCGACCCAGCCGACGGCGACGGTGGCGAAGAGGACGTAGCCCACCGACAGCAGCGCCACCGGCCGCACCTGGGCGCGCAGGTCCAGGTAGGAGCTGTCGCTCGCCGAGGTGTAGAGCAGCGGGGGCAGCAGAAGCGGGAGGACCACCTCGGGGTCGAGGGTGTAGTCCGGCACGCCCGGCAGATAGGAGGCGGCGAGGCCGACACCGACCAGCAACAGCGGTGCGGGCACCGGCCCGCGCCGGGCGGCGCCCGCGACGGCCGCGCTCCCCGCGATCAGCAGCAGGAGCGGCATGACGTCCATGTTCTTCGCCCATCCTCGTTCTCCGCGCGGGTCCCCGCGCTCCCGACGTAATCTGGCAATCATGAAACAGTGCACGCACGTCGCCGCGCTGCCGCTTCCGGAACCCGGCCCGCTGAGCGAGACGTGCCTGGAGTGTCTCGCGGAAGGGACCGACCCGGTGCAGCTGCGGCTCTGCCTCACCTGTGGCCATGTCGCCTGCTGCGACTCCTCGCCGAACCGGCACGCCACGAAGCACCACGCGGACTCGGGTCATCCGGTGATGCGGACGTTCGAACCCGGAGACGACTGGCGGTGGTGTTTCGTGGACCACGTACTCGTGTGAAAGTGGACGGCACGGCGGTGTTCCGGGTGGTTCGGGCGCCCGATGCCTGGGTACGTCAACCCGGCGCGCGCTCTTCCCATTTGAATCCGCCCCACCCCCTAGACACGGAGCGTATACGGAGCTTTACTGTGAGTAACGCCAGGGGGCCGGGGGCGCGGGGACAGGAACGTTCCGGGCGCGATAGCGTCACCGCGGAACCACGTACGCGTTACCCCGGGGGGCGACCCTCGGCCCCGTGAAGCTTGTACCACCATGGAGGTGAGGGTGTCCCAGATCGCAGGCGAGCCCACGGCGAACCAGGACTTCGTGGAAGTCCGGCTTCCGGCCGCGGGTGCCTACCTGTCGGTGCTGCGGACGGCCACGGCCGGTCTGGCGGCCCGCTTGGACTTCACCCTGGACGAGATCGAGGACCTGCGCATCGCGGTCGACGAGGCTTGCGCGATCCTGCTCCAGCAGGCCGTGCCGGGCTCGGTACTGAGCTGCGTCTTCCGCCTCGTCGACGACTCGCTGGAGGTCACGGTGTCTGCTCCGACCACCGACGGCCACGCCCCGTCGCGCGACACGTTCGCCTGGACCGTGCTGTCGGCCCTGGCGGGCAAGGTGTCCTCCGCCGTCGACGAGGACCGGACCGTGTCGATCAGTCTCTACAAACAGCGCGGCGCGGGCCCCGGCCCGGCGTGAGGAACGGGGACGGTCCGGTGCGGGACGAAGAGCGCGGCGCGCGAGAACTGCCGGCCAATAAGGCCGAGAGCCTGCGGGCGGTCCCCCAGGACGGCCCCCGGCACATGGCCGACGGCGTCGACGGCATCCCCGAGCAGGCCCGGCCCCACCCGGAGGACGACTCCGCGCGGGCCGGCGGCGAGGGTGCCGCACGGAGCGCGCCTCCGGGGGAGCGCGGCGGGGAACAGCCCGCCGACCGCGCGGAGGCGAGGGCTCGGGGAAGGGCTACGGGCGGGACGATGAGCGAGCACGAGCGATACGCCGGGGACACCGCGCCGGGCGCGGAGACCGTCCGGGCGGCACGGCACGACCCGCACGACCGCAGCGGGGCGCGGGCGCTCTTCGTGGAGCTGCGCGGCATGAAGGACGGCAGCCCGGAGTACGCGGAGCTGCGCAACCGGCTGGTCCGGATGCATCTGCCGCTCGTGGAGCATCTGGCGCGCCGCTTCCGCAACCGGGGCGAGCCGCTGGACGACCTGACCCAGGTCGCCACCATCGGCCTGATCAAGTCGGTGGACCGGTTCGACCCGGAGCGGGGCGTGGAGTTCTCCACGTACGCCACTCCCACGGTCGTCGGGGAGATCAAGCGGCACTTCCGCGACAAGGGCTGGGCGGTCCGGGTGCCGCGCCGGCTCCAGGAGCTGCGGCTCGCGCTGACCACGGCGACGGCCGAGCTGTCGCAGCTGCACGGCCGCTCCCCCACGGTGCACGAGCTGGCCCAGAAGCTGGCGATCTCCGAGGAGGAGGTGCTGGAGGGGCTGGAGTCGGCGAACGCGTACTCGACGCTGTCGCTGGACGTCCCCGACACCGACGACGAGTCCCCGGCGGTCGCCGACACCCTCGGCGCGGAGGACGAGGCGCTGGAGGGGGTGGAGTACCGGGAGTCGCTCAAGCCGCTGCTGGAGGACCTCCCGCCGCGTGAGAAGCGCATCCTGCTGCTGCGGTTCTTCGGCAACATGACCCAGTCGCAGATCGCGCAGGAGGTCGGCATCTCGCAGATGCACGTCTCCCGGCTGCTGGCCCGCACCCTGGCCCAGCTGCGGGAGAAGCTCCTGGTGGAGGAGTAGAGACCCCCGAGGGGGCGTTATTGGCGCTATTCGGCGCGGCCCGGCCCGGTGATCCCGAGGGCGCGGGTCGTGGCCGGGTTGACCAGCAGCACCAGTGCCGTCACCGAGACGACCGCGAGGGCGATGCCCGCCCCGATGGCGACGCTCTCGGCCTGGAGCAGGTTGTAGGCGACCGGCAGCGCGAGGATCTGGGTGATGACGGCGGGGCCCCGGCTCCAGCGGCGCACCTGCCACAGCCCGCGCGCCGCGAGCAGCGGCAGCAGCGCGAGCACCAGCAGGGTGATCCCCCCGGTGACGGCCTGCTGACGGTCGTCGGGACTGCCGGCGAGACCGAGCGCGAGAATCCAGCCGCCCGCCACGACGAGGGCGATCCCCTCCAGCGCGGCCAGCGCGGCGGCGTACGTCAGCCGGCGCGGGCGCTCTCCGGCGGCCGGCGCGGTGCCGGTGCCGCTCTCCGGCACGGAACTCTGCACTGCACTCTGCGCGGGGGTCTGCGCGGGGGTCTGCTCACTGCTCACCCGAGAAGGGTAGCCCCGTGTGCGACGGGCCCCGGAGGGTGCGTGGTGAGGCTCACGCCCTCTTCGTCCGTGGATCTCCGGCTCTCCCTGGGCCGGATACCCCCCAGTAGGTACGCTGCCATGCATGCGTGCACTTCTCGTGGTCAATCCGGCGGCAACCACCACAAGCGCCCGCAGACGCGACGTACTCATCCACGCGCTCGCCAGCGAGATGAAGCTGGAGGTCGTCAACACCGAGTACCGGGGTCACGCGCGTGATCTGGGGCGGTCGGCTGCGGAGAGTGACGACATCGACATGGTGGTGGCCCTCGGCGGCGACGGCACCGTGAACGAGGTGGTCAACGGCCTGCTGCACGCCGGCCCCGACCCCGAGCGGCTGCCCGGTCTCGCGGTGGTCCCCGGCGGCTCGACCAATGTCTTCGCCCGCGCGCTCGGCCTGCCCAACGACCCCGTCGAGGCGACCGGCGCCCTGCTGGACGCCCTGCGCGAGCGCCGGGAACGCGTGGTGGGCCTCGGCCTCACCTCGGGCACCCCGGGCACGGCGGACGAGGCGGTGCCGGAGCGCTGGTTCACTTTCAATGCCGGACTCGGCTTCGACGCCGGAGTTGTGGGCAGGGTCGAAAGGGAACGGGAGCGCGGCAAGAAGTCGACGCACGCGCTCTATGTCCGCCAAGTGGCAAGGCAGTTCATGGGTGAACCGAATCGCAGACACGGCACGATCACCCTGGAACGTCCGGGGGCGGAACCGGTGTCGGATCTCGCCGTCGCCATAGTCTCGAACACGTCGCCGTGGACGTATCTCGGCAATCGCCCGATGTACACATCGCCTAAGGCGTCGTTCGATAAAGGCGTCGACGTACTCGGTCTGAAGCGGCTCTCCACGGCCGCGGTTGCCCGGTATGCGACCCAGTTGCTCACTTCGTCCCCCGAGCGGGGACCCCATGGAAGACACGCTGTCTCGCTGCACGACCTGGACCGCTTCACCTTGCATTCGAAGGTCCCCCTGCCCCTTCAGATGGACGGTGACCACCTGGGGCTGCGGAGGAGCGTGACGTTCACAGGCGTTCGCCGTGCACTGCGTGTGATTGTGTGAGCGGAACGGGCTAAAGTCCTTTCACTCGAACGTTTAGGCCACCGTCCACCCCATGGAAGTACGGCTGTGACCTAGTCGACACCGAGGAATCAAAAAAAATCTTCCGGAAGGGGTTGTATCCGTCGCCGAGGTTTGCGAGTCTCTACATGGCGATCGGGACGGCCCGCAAGACCGGCTTCCAGTGGTCGCCAGAACCCCTCTTCAAAACACAGGTCCACGCCGGGGAGACCCGGTGATCGGCCCTTCACTTGTTGAGGGACTCGTGAAAGCGTTCACATTCACAAGCAATCTGCATGTAATACCAAGGAGAGGTAGCAGCCATGGACTGGCGTCACAACGCCGTTTGCCGCGAGGAAGACCCCGAGCTGTTCTTCCCCATCGGCAACACCGGTCCCGCGCTGCTGCAGATCGAGGAAGCCAAGGCCGTCTGCCGTCGCTGCCCCGTCATGGAGCAGTGCCTGCAGTGGGCGCTCGAGTCCGGTCAGGACTCCGGCGTCTGGGGTGGTCTGAGCGAGGACGAGCGTCGCGCGATGAAGCGCCGCGCCGCCCGCAACCGTGCTCGCCAGGCTTCTGCCTGACGAGTCACCCCTGCTGACAGCCTGAGCTTGGCGGCGCGTGGGCCCGACGGGTAACTCCCGTACCGGGCACCACGCTTCTCCCGCCCCGAGCCGCAGCGCGCAGTACCCCCGATGCTTTCCCCGGGTCCCGGCTCCGCCGGACCAGGGGGGCTCCGCCCCGGCGGAGCAGCTCAGCAACGAGCACCAGCCTCGGACCATCACCGGTCCGGGGCTTTTCGCTTGCCCGAGCCCGCCTCTCGGCGCGTCACTTCTGCGGGCGCACCGGGATGTCGAGGACGACCCGGGTGCCGCGCTCCGGCGCCGGGACCATGTCGAAGGTGCCGCCCAGCTCGCCCTCCACCAGGGTCCGCACGATCTGGAGGCCGAGGTTGCCCGCGGTGTGCGGGTCGAACCCCTCGGGCAGACCGACCCCGTCGTCCTGGACGGTGACCAGGAGCCGGGCCTCCTTGGTGGTGCCGCCGCGCACCGCCGAGACCTCGACCGTGCCGGTGTCGCCCTCGCGGAAGCCGTGTTCCAGGGCGTTCTGCAGCACCTCGGTCAGCACCATCGACAGCGGGGTGGCGACCTCGGCGTCCAGCCAGCCGAAGCGGCCGCTGCGCCGGCCGGTCACCTTGCCCGGCGAGATCTCCGCGACCATCGCCAGCACCCGGTCGGCGATGTCGTCGAACTCCACCCGCTCGTCCAGGTTCTGAGACAGCGTCTCGTGCACGATGGCGATGGAGCCGACCCGGCGCACGGCCTCCTCCAGCGCCTCCCGGCCGCGCTCGGAGTCGATCCGGCGGGCCTGGAGCCGCAGCAGGGCGGCGACCGTCTGGAGGTTGTTCTTCACCCGGTGGTGGATCTCCCGGATGGTGGCGTCCTTGGTGATCAACTCACGTTCGCGGCGCCGGAGTTCGGTGACGTCCCGGCAGAGCACCAGGGAACCGATGCGCGTGCCCTTGGGCTTGAGCGGGATGGACCGGAACTGGATGACCCCGTCGTGCGCCTCGATCTCGAACTCGCGGGGCGCGTAGCCGCTGGCCGCCTTGGCGAGCGCCTCGTCCACCGGGCCCCTGGTCGGGGCGAGTTCGGCGGTGGTGCGGCCGAGGTGGTGGCCGACGAGGTCGGCGGCGAGGCCGAGCCGGTGGTAGGCGGAGAGCGCGTTCGGGGAGGCGTACTGGACGATGCCGTCGGCGTCCACCCGGATCAGGCCGTCGCCCGCGCGCGGGGAGGCGTCCATGTCGACCTGCTGGTCGGGGAACGGGAAGGAACCGGCCGCGATCATCTGCGCGAGGTCCGAGGCGCTCTGGAGGTAGGTGAGTTCCAGCCGGCTCGGGGTGCGCACGGTCAGCAGGTTGGTGTTGCGGGCGATCACCCCGAGGACCCGGCCCTCACGCCGTACCGGGATGGACTCGACCCGTACGGGGACCTCTTCGCGCCACTCCGGGTCGCCCTCGCGGACGATCCGGCCCTCGTCCAGGGCCGCGTCCAGCATGGGGCGGCGTCCGCGCGGGACGAGGTGGCCGACCATGTCGTCCTGGTAGGAGGTCGGGCCGGTGTTCGGGCGCATCTGGGCGACCGAGACGTACCGGGTGCCGTCACTGGTGGGGACCCACAGGACGAGGTCGGCGAAGGAGAGGTCGGAGAGCAGCTGCCACTCCGAGACCAGCAGATGGAGCCACTCGAGGTCGGTGTCCCCGAGGGCGGTGTGCTGGCGGACGAGTTCGTTCATGGAGGGCACGCTGCGAGCGTACCGGGGGCGCCTCACCGGCCGGAAAGACACCCGCGGGCCGCGGCGCCTGAGAGGGACCCTCAGCCCTCTCCGCGCCGCAGCCCGGAGCATCATCGGCCGTGGGGTGTGCGGTCCCGGTCGGCCGAAGGCCGAGGAGCCGGAGCAGTCAGGGCAGAGAGCGCCGGTTCCTCGATCCGCCTTCCTGTGCGGGGAAGACGGAGGCTTGTCAGCTTGTCGTCCTGCGTGGAGCCTCTCCCGCATTCTGGACTAGACCACGCGGGCGTGTCCATGGCCAGGAGGCCCGAACCCATGGGCGCCGGGGCCTCGCCGTACCGGCAGCCTAGCCCGGCCGACGGGGGCGTGGGGGGTCGTCGGCCTGGCGATTTCCGCCACGTACGGCGGGGGCCGCTCTGCTAGATTGGTCTAAACCACATAGCCAGCGCTCCCCCGGTCCCCTGCGACCGTCGGCCCTCTTCCAGATCGGCAGGCCCAGCGTGGAAGTTGTCATCGTCCCGGACGCCGCGGCGGGCGGCGAGCTGATAGCCGAATCCATGGCCCAGCTGCTCCGCCGCAAGCCCGACGCCCTGCTCGGGGTGGCCACCGGCTCCACCCCGCTGCCCGTCTACCAGGCCCTCGCGGCCAGGGTGCGCGCGGGCGCGGTGGACACCCACCGGGCCAGGATCGCCCAGCTCGACGAGTACGTGGGGCTGCCCGCCGACCACCCCGAGTCCTACCGCTCGGTGCTGCGCCGCGAGGTGCTGGAGCCGCTCGGCATCCCCATGGACGCGTTCACCGGCCCGGACGGCACCGCCGACGACGTGCAGGCGGCGTGCGAGGAGTACGACCGGGCGCTCGCCGCGGCCGGGGGCGTGGACCTCCAGCTCCTCGGCATCGGCACGGACGGGCACATCGGGTTCAACGAGCCGTGCTCCTCGCTCGCCTCGCGCACCCGGATCAAGACGCTGACCGAGCAGACCCGGATCGACAACGCCCGCTTCTTCGACGGCGACATCGCCCAGGTCCCGCATCACGTGATCACCCAGGGCATCGGCACCATCCTGGAGGCCCGGCACCTGGTGCTGCTCGCCACCGGCGAGGGCAAGGCGGACGCGGTCGCGGCCACCGTCGAGGGCCCGGTCGCGGCGATCTGCCCCGCCTCCGCCCTCCAGCTGCACCCGCACGCCACGGTGGTCGCCGACGAGGCCGCCGCCTCCAAGCTGAAGCTCGCGGACTACTTCCGCAACACCTACGCCCACAAGCCGGAGTGGCAGGGCCTGTAGAGCCGTAGAAACGTCTCGGTCCCCGTGGGCGCACCACGGGGACCGAGCGCGGACTCTCACACCCCCGCGATGACCTCCGCCGCGGCCCGGCCGCAGACGCGGGCCGCGCCGTGGGTGGCGAGGTGGAGGTGGCCCCGGGGCGGGGACTGGGGGACGCCCATCTCGACCACCACGGTGTCGGGGCGGGCGGTCAGGAGCGTGGTCAGGGCCTTCGCCATCCAGGGGTGCCGGTGTTCGTCCCGGACCACCGCGACCAGCCTGCGCTCCCCCGCCGCCGCGAGGGCGTCGGGGCCGGCCGAGTCGCCGGTGAAGCTTCCGGTGAGGGTGCCCGGCAGCAGCGCGGACAGCTCGGCGGCGACGCCCCAGGGGGTCTCGTCGCCCACCGCGATGTTGGCGACCGGGGTGAAGGCGGCGACATAGGGCGCCTCGGTGAGCGGCGTGAACGCCTCGCCGCCGGTCACCGTCAGGGCCCGGCGAGCGGCGCGCAGTCCGGCCTCGGGGTCGGGGGCGGTGTCCCCGGTTGTGCCGTTCGCCGTCCAGGCGGCCAGTTCGCGCACCCGGCGGGCCGCGTCCGCGAGGCGTTCCTCGGGGAGTTCGCCGGAGCGCACGGCGCCCACCAGGGCGTCGCGCAGCCGCCGTACCGTCTCGTCGTCGGCGAGGCCGCCGCCCACGCAGATGGCGTCGGCGCCGGCCGCTACGGCGAGGACGCTGCCGTGCTCGATGCCGTAGGTGCCGGAGACGGCGCGCATCTCCATGCCGTCGGTGACGATCAGCCCCTGGTAGCCGAGTTCGCCGCGCAGCAGGTCGGTGAGGACCGGCCGGGAGAGGGTCGCGGGGCGGTCCGGGTCCAGCGCGGGGACCAGGATATGGGCGCTCATCACCGCGCGGGTGCCGGCCGCGAGGGCGGCGCGGAAGGGCGCGAGTTCGCGGTCCTGGAGCACGTCGGCGGCCACGTCGATGCGGGGCAGCGCGTGGTGGGAGTCGACGGCGGTGTCGCCGTGGCCCGGGAAGTGCTTGGTGCACGCCGCGACGCCCGCGGACTGGAGGCCGGTGACATAGGCGGCGGTGTGCCGGGCGACCAGATTGGTGTCGGCGCCGAAGGAGCGGACGCCGATGACCGGGTTGTCGGGGTTGGAGTTGATGTCGGCGGAGGGCGCCCAGTTGAGGTGCACCCCGCAGGCGGCGAGCCGGCGGCCGAGTTCGCGGGCGACGGCGTGGGTCAGCTCCACGTCGTCCACCGCGCCGAGGGCGTGGTTGCCGGGGAAGGAGGAGCCGGTACGGGCCTCCAGCCGGGTGACGTCGCCGCCCTCCTCGTCGATGGCCACCAGCACGTCGGGCCGCTCGGTACGCAACTGGGCTGTCAGCGCGGCCAGTTGCTCGGGCGAGACGATGTTGCGGCCGAACAGGCCGACCGAGGCGAGGCCCTCGCCGAGCCGGCGCAGCAGCCAGTCGGGGGCGGTGGTGCCGGTGAAGCCGGGCTGGAGGACGGTGAGCGCGTCGCGCGTCAGGGTGTCCGTACCGCGGGCGATTGTCGTCATCGGGTGGCGTTATCCCTTCACGGCGCCCGCGGTCAGCCCCGCGGCCATCTTGCGCTGGACGAGGAGGAACAGCACGACGATCGGCACGGCCATCATGGTGGCGCCGGCCATCATCGGGGCGTACTCGGTGCCGTGCTTGGTGGTGAAGTTGCCGAGCCAGACGGTGGCCGTCTGGTTCTCCTGGCTGAGCAGCATCAGGGCGTAGAGGTACTCGTTCCACGCCTGGATGAAGCCGTAGACCGAGGTGGCGACCATGCCGGGGGCGAGCAGCGGGAAGACCACGCGGATGAAGGCGCCGGTGCGGGAGCAGCCGTCGACCATGGCCGCCTCCTCCAGCTCGCGCGGGATGTTGACGATGAAGCCGCGCAGGGTCCACACCGTGAACGGCAGGATGAAGGTCAGATAGGTGATGATCAGGCCGGTGAGCTTGTCGTACTGATGCAGGTCGTTCAGCAGCAGGAAGACCGGAATGATCATGGCGACGAGCGGGACCATCTGCACCGCGAGGATGCCGACGATCACGATCTTCCGGCCCCGGAAGGCGAACCGGGAGATGGCGAGCGCGGCGAGCATGCCGACGACGACGCCGATGAGGACCACGGACAGCGAGACGATGAGGCTGCGGCCGACCGGCCCCCAGAAGTCGGCGATGTCGAAGGCCCGGCTGAAGTTGTCCAGGGTGAACCCGGTGGGCAGCAGGCTCGGGTCGGGGTCGATGGCGTCCTTGGCCGGCTTGATCGCGGTGTCGAGCATCCAGTAGACGGGGAAGCCCGCGGTGGCGAAGACGAGGAGGCCGAGGATGTTCCAGCCGGCCTTGGAGGTCCGGCGGGCGGGGGAAGCCGTGCTGGTCACTCGACCTCTCCGATCTTGAGCATCTGGCGCATGTAGACGGCGACGACGCCGAGCAGCAGCACCACGGTGATGAGGGCGATGGCGGAGCCCTGGGCGTAGTCGTTGACCACGAAGGCGCGGTCGTAGGAGTAGGTGGTGAGGAGCTGGAACTGGGCCTCGGGGTGGCCGTTGCGCATCACGAAGACCTGCGGGAAGACACCCATGTCCCAGATGACCGAGAGGGTCGTCAGCATGACGATCACCGGCTTGAGCACCGGCAGCGTGACGTACCGGAAGACGCCCCAGGAGCCGGCGCCGTCCAGCCGGGCGGCCTCCTCCAGTTCGGCGGGGACCTGGGTGAGTCCGGCGCTGAGGGTGATGACCACGAAGGGCACCGCGCCCCAGACCACCAGCAGCATGATCACCGCGAGCCCCTCGGGACCGCTGGCGAACCAGTTGTGGCCGATCAGGTCGACGCCGGGCAGCTTGCTGACGAGGGCGTTGAGGATGCCGTAGTCGGCGTCGAACAGCCACTTGAAGACGGTGGTGGCGACGATGACGGGCATGCCCCAGCTCGCCACCAGCGCGATGTTGATGAGCGTCTTCACCCAGCCGGAGACCCGCTGGAGCAGCAGGGCGATCAGCATGCCGAGGACCATCGTGAAGACGACGGCGCCCACGGTGAAGCCGATGGTGCGCAGCACGACCTGCCAGAAGTCGCCGTCGCTCAGCACCTTGGAGAAGTTGGCGAAGCCGACCGACTCCGGCTCCTGGAAGCCCCAGAGCTGGGACTGGCCGAACTTCTGGAACGACAGGGTGACCAGCCGGACCAGGGGGTAGCCCATGACACCGGCGAGGATCAGCAGACAGGGCGCGAGCAGCAGCCAGGGAGTGGCGGTGCCGCCCTTGGCGGAGGCCGGGCGGCGGGGCCGGGGCGGCGGGCCGGGCGGGGGTGCCTGCCGCGGCGGCGGCACCTTTGCAGGCGTGGTCGTGTCTGCGGCACTCATCGCGCTCCTCGGCGATCCCGTGAAACCTGTGCGAGCGGTACGGCGGGCGCCGCGCGGTCGCTGGGGCCCGCGCGGCGCACCGGGGTCACTTGGTGTTGATGACCTTGTCGATCGCGGCGTCCGCTTCCTTGGCCGCGTCCTGGACCGACTTCTTGCCGGTGCCGATCTGCTGCAGCATGGTCTGCAGGACCTGCGCCTTCTCCACCTGGCCCCAGCCGGGCGCCATCGGCACGAACCAGTTGGACTCGGCCGCGGTGGCCGGCACGGCGGTCGCCGGGTCGTTCTTCAGGGTGGCGAGGTCGGTCTTGTTGTTGGGCAGGTTGCCCTTGGCGATCAGACCCTTCTGGCCCTCGGGACCGGTGAAGGCGTTGATCCACTCGGCGGCGATGTCCTGGTTGTGGGACTTCACCGGCACGGCGAGGTCGGAACCGCCCAGGAACACCGGCATGTTCTTGCCGGACGGACCGGGCATCACGAAGTTCTCGAGGTTGTCCTTGAGCTTGCCGGTCTTGTCGTTCTTCGGGTCGGCGGAGGTCGCGCCCTCCCAGGCCGCACCGAAGATCATGGCCGACTTGCCCTGGCCGTACACGAGGTAACGGTCGGACTCGTCCTTGGTCTTGTCGCCGTGCATGTACTTGTCGACGACCTGCCTGAAGGCGGTCAGGCCCTTGACCGACTCCGGGGAGGAGAGGGTCGCCTTCCACTGGCCGCCCTCCTGCTTGGCGATGGCGCCGCCCGCGTCGTAGACGAAGGACATGGCCGCGTACCAGTCACGGGTGGGCTGGTACCAGGCGTTGAACTTGTTCCCCTCCTTCTTCTGGATCTTGTCCAGCGCGGAGGTCAGCTCGGCATACGTCTTCGGCGGGGTCTTGACGCCGACCGAAGCGGCCACGTCCTTGCGCCAGTTGGCGACCCGGCCACCGGCGTAGTACGGCACGCCGTAGGTCTTGCCGTCGTAGGTGACCGACGCCTTCAGACCGTCGAGCCAGGCGTCCGAGCCCTCGAACTTGCCGGGCTCCAGGGGGGCGAAGGCGCCCTTCACCATGTAGCCGAGCATCTCGGTGTTGCCCATCTCGACCACGTCGGGGGCCTTGTCGGTGGCGAGGACGGCGTCCAGCTTGGTGTTCTTGTCCGGCCAGCCGTAGTACTCGTGCTTGATCTTCAGGCCCGGGTGCTTCTTCACCACGGCGGCGTCGGCGGCCTTGACCAGGTTCGGCCAGTTGTTCTGCGCGTCGACGGTCAGCCAGACGGTCAGCGCGTCGTTGTCGCCCCCCTTGCCCTTGCCGTCGTCGCTGCCGCACGCGGCGATGGAGACGATCATGCCCGCGACGCCGATCGCGGCTATCAGTCTGCGCTTCACGCCATCCTCCTCAGGGATGCCCACAACCCCCCTGCCTCCCCGCGGTGTCACACTTGCGCGTCGTACCGCCCTCGGAGCCGGGACTGGACCAATGGTGTAGACCAGCACCGGGAGCTTGGCCCAGACCAAAAGGGCTGTCAAGGGTGTTCAGGTGGGCTCCGGGCGTCCGTGACGCGACCGAGATATGCAGGGACCTTTCATTGCGCAACCGACAGTTCGGACGGACCAGTTCCGGTGGACCACTGGCCCGCCGGGCACGGGTGGACTAGACCAACCGAAGGTGCAGCGGTATACAGGGAGATCACGGAGCGTGCGGGTGAACCGGCCGCGCGCGACCGTGCCACGATGTGAGCCGTGACCGAGGCGATGTCGGTCGCCATCGGCATCCGG
The DNA here is from genome assembly GCF_004328625.1 of Streptomyces seoulensis. Lineage (NCBI taxonomy): Bacteria > Bacillati > Actinomycetota > Actinomycetes > Kitasatosporales > Streptomycetaceae > Streptomyces > Streptomyces seoulensis. The sequence goes on along the minus strand of NZ_CP032229.1, from coordinate 4,181,721 downwards.
AGCCGGGAAGGCAGCCATGAGCACCGACGTCAGCAGGGCGGAGAACGAGGCCGGCGCGACCGTCCGTACCGCGCGCGTGCCCAAGTACTACCGCCTGAAGAAGCACCTCCAGGAGATGACGGAGACGCTTCCGCCGGGCACGCCGGTGCCGCCCGAGCGCACGCTGGCCGCCGAGTTCGACACCTCCCGCACCACCGTCCGCCAGGCCCTCCAGGAACTGGTGGTCGAGGGCCGGCTGGAGCGCATCCAGGGCAAGGGCACCTTCGTCGCCAAGCCCAAGGTCGCCCAGGCGCTCCAACTCACCTCCTACACCGAGGACATGCGGGCCCAGGGGCTCGAACCCACCTCGCAGCTGCTGGACATCGGCTACATCACGGCCGACGACCGGCTGGCCGGGCTGCTGGACATAAGCGCCGGGGGCCGGGTGCTGCGCATCGAGCGGCTGCGCATGGCCAACGCCGAGCCGATGGCCATAGAGACCACCCACCTCTCCGCCAAGCGCTTCCCCGCGCTGCGCCGCTCGCTGGTGAAGTACACCTCGCTGTACACCGCGCTCGCCGAGGTCTACGACGTCCATCTGGCCGAGGCCGAGGAGACCATCGAGACCTCGCTGGCCACCCCGCGCGAGGCGAGCCTGCTCGGCACCGACGTGGGCCTGCCGATGCTGCTGCTGTCCCGGCACTCGGTGGACCGGGAGGGCCGGCCGGTGGAGTGGGTGCGCTCGGTGTACCGGGGCGACCGGTACAAGTTCGTGGCGCGCCTGCGGCGTCCACAGGACTGACAGGTTCCGCTTATCCCGCTTCTCGCGGCCCCACCAGCTCACATCGCCATATCGATACCCGGACGAGGGCTTCCGCTCGGGCGTGCCGTCACCTAGATTGCGTGCGCATTACGCAGTGATCAACGAGGGGACGGAGTCCGGCATGCCCGAAGATTCTGAGGTGAGGCAACCGGTGGTGACACCGGTCCGAGTGGTCATCGGGCTGTGTCTCGTGGCGCCGTTCGTGGCGATGCTGTGGGTGGGCTCGTTCTCCAAGGTGGACCCGACCTTCATCGGCATCCCGTTCTTCTACTGGTACCAGATGCTCTGGGTGCTGGTCTCCACCTCGCTCACCATGACCGCGTACCAGCTCTGGCAGCGTGACCAGCGCTCCCGCGGGACCCGGAGCGGGGGTGTCTCCAAGTGAAGGACGGCGTCAACGGCGTGGCGCTCGGCGTCTTCGTCTTCTTCTTCCTCGCGGTCACGGTCCTGGGCTTCCTCGCCTCGCGCTGGCGCAAGGCCGAGAACGAGCACTCGCTGGACGAATGGGGCCTGGGCGGCCGGTCGTTCGGCACCTGGATCACCTGGTTCCTGCTCGGCGGCGACCTGTACACGGCGTACACCTTCGTCGCGGTGCCCGCGGCGATCTACGCGGCCGGTGCCTCCGGGTTCTTCGCGGTGCCGTACACGATCCTGGTGTACCCGCTGATCTTCACCTTCCTGCCCCGGCTGTGGTCGGTCTCGCACCGGCACGGGTACGTCACGACCTCCGACTTCGTGCGCGGGCGGTTCGGCTCCAAGGGGCTCTCGCTGGCGGTGGCGGTCACCGGCATCCTGGCGACGATGCCGTACATCGCGCTCCAACTGGTGGGAATCCAGGCAGTGCTGGACGTGATGGGCGTGGGCGGCGGTGAGGACACCAACTGGTTCGTGAAGGACCTGCCGCTGCTGATCGCCTTCGGCGTGCTCGCGGCCTACACGTACTCCTCGGGTCTGCGGGCGCCGGCGATGATCGCGTTCGTGAAGGACACGCTGATCTACCTCGTCATCGCGGTGGCGATCATCTACATCCCGATCAAGCTGGGCGGGTTCGACGAGATCTTCGCCAAGGCGGGCGAGAAGTACACGGCCGCCGGAGCGGGCGGTATCGTCCCGGCCCCGGCGGGCCAGTGGACGTACGCCACGCTGGCGCTGGGATCGGCGCTCGCGCTGTTCATGTACCCGCACTCGATCACCGCGACGCTCTCCTCCAAGAGCCGCGACGTGATCCGGCGCAACACCACGATCCTGCCGCTGTACTCCCTGATGCTGGGTCTGCTGGCGCTGCTGGGGTTCATGGCGATCGCGGCCGGGGTGAAGGTCACCAACGGACAGCTCGCGATCCCGCAGTTGTTCGAGGACATGTTCCCGGACTGGTTCGCGGGCGTCGCCTTCGCCGCCATCGGGATCGGCGCGCTCGTCCCGGCGGCCATCATGTCGATCGCTGCCGCGAACCTCTTCACCCGCAACATCTACAAGGACTTCATCAAGCCCGACGCCACCCCCGAGCAGGAGACCAAGGTCTCCAAGCTGGTCTCGCTGCTGGTGAAGGTGGGCGCGCTGGTCTTCGTCCTCACCATGGACAAGACGGTGGCGATCAACTTCCAGCTGCTGGGCGGCATCTGGATCCTGCAGACCTTCCCGGCCCTGGTCGGCGGCCTCTTCACCCGCTGGTTCCACCGCTGGGCGCTGCTGGCGGGCTGGGCGGTCGGCATGCTCTACGGCACGCTCGCCGCCTACGGCGTCGCCTCCCCCACCCAGAAACACTTCGGCGGCTCCGCCAAGGAGATCCCCGGCATCGGCGAGATCGGCTACATCGGCCTCACGGCCTTCGTGCTGAACGTCGTCGTCACCGTGATCCTCACCTTCGCCCTCAAGGCCCTCAAGGCCCCCGACGGCATCGACGAGACCAGCCCCGCCGACTACACGGCCGACGCGGGCGACCCCGGCGTGGAGGTCGAACTCCCCCCGGCGACGGCGGGCAGCACCCACTAGCCGTCCCCGCCCTCCGGCCACGGGCCGCCGTCCCGCGAATGCGACGGCGGCCCGTGGCCGTTGTCGTACACACTGCCGGGCATGGACCTCGTCATCAGACCCGCCGACCCGGCCGAGTACACCGCGCTGGGCGAGATCACCGCGCAGGCGTATCTCCAGGACGGCCTGCTGGACTTCGGTGAGAACGACGCGTACCTGGGTGAGCTGCGGGACGTGGCCCGGCGGGCGGCGCACGCGGAGATCCTGGTGGCCGTGCGCGGGGACGTCCTGCTGGGCGGAGTCACCTTCGTCCCGGCCGGCGGCCCCATGGCCGACATCGCGGGCCCGGGCGAGGCCGAGATCCGGATGCTGGCGGTCGCCCGCGCCGGCCGGGGCCAGGGAGCCGGGGAGGCGCTCGTACGGACCTGTGCGGACCGGGCACGGGCCCTCGCGGGCTGCCACGGCCTCGTCCTCTCCACCCAGCCCACCATGCACGCCGCCCACCGCATCTACGAACGCCTCGGTTTCCACCGCACCCCACACCGCGACTGGAACCCCTTGCCGGACCTGCTGGACCTCGCCCTGCTCACCTACGAGTTGACCCTCTGAAGCCGCCGCGACACACAACAGACACAACATCTGGGGGTGACACGACAGCCCGGCACTAGATGTATGCTCGTGCTCGCTGTCGTCGCAGGGGAATCCGGTGCGAATCCGGAACTGTCCCGCAACGGTGTACTTGCGTGCTTCGTGCACGCCAGCGTCAGTCCGAGGACCTGTCGACAGCGGCGCCCGGCCGTCCGGTCCGGGTGCTCGAAGACGTCCGGGCCTCGTGGAGTGGGCCGGTGGACGCGACGCCGTGTGCGCTCGTGCCTCCTCATACCCTCCGCCAGGTCCCCGTGCCCAGCGAGGGAGAGCCCCACGTGACCATCGCGCCTGCCGACCCGGCTTCAGCCACCCCGGCGACCGAGGCCCCTGTGGAGAACGACGGCCCCGGCGCCGCGCTGCTGCGGACCCTGACCGAGCTGACCGCCGACCTTCCCGACGCGGACCCCGGCCGGGTCGCGGCCGCCGCGCTGCGCGGCCGGTCGGCGCGTGCCGACGAGGCGGAGCTGCGCGAGCTGGCCACCGAGGCCGCCGCCGGTCTGATCTCGGAGGACCCCGCGTACTCCCGGCTGGCGGCCAGGCTGCTCACGCTCTCCATCCGCGCCGAGGCCGCCTCGCAGGGCGTGACCCGGTTCACCGAGTCGGTGACCGTGGGCCACCGCGAGGGCCTGGTCGCCGACCGCACCGCCGACTTCGTGGCGCTGCACGCCGCCCGCCTCGACGCCCTGATCGACACCGGCGCCGACGACCGGTTCGGCTACTTCGGCCTGCGCACCCTGCACAGCCGCTACCTGCTGCGCCACCCGATCACCCGCAAGGTGATCGAGACCCCCCAGCACTTCATGCTGCGCGTGGCCAGCGGCCTGGCGGAGAACGACAGCGCCCCCGCCGTGGACGAGGTCGCCGCCCTGTACGGCCTGATGAGCCGCCTGGACTACCTGCCCTCCTCGCCCACCCTGTTCAACTCCGGTACGCGGCACCCCCAGATGTCGTCCTGCTACCTGCTGGACTCCCCGCTGGACGAGCTGGACTCGATCTACGACCGCTACCACCAGGTCGCCCGCCTCTCCAAGCACGCCGGCGGCATCGGCCTCTCGTACTCCCGCATCCGCAGCCGGGGTTCGCTGATCCGGGGCACCAACGGGCACTCCAACGGCATCGTGCCGTTCCTGAAGACGCTGGACGCCTCGGTGGCCGCGGTGAACCAGGGCGGCCGGCGCAAGGGCGCGGCGGCGGTGTACCTGGAGACCTGGCACTCCGACATCGAGGAGTTCCTGGAGCTGCGCGACAACACCGGTGAGGACGCGCGCCGTACGCACAACCTGAACCTCGCGCACTGGGTCCCGGACGAGTTCATGCGCCGGGTCAACGCCGACGAGCAGTGGTCGCTGTTCTCGCCGGCCGACGTGCCCGAGCTGGTCGACCTGTGGGGCCCGGAGTTCGACGCGGCCTACCGCAAGGCCGAGCAGGCTGGCCTGGCGAAGAAGTCCATGCCGGCCCGCGAGCTGTACGGCCGCATGATGCGCACCCTCGCGCAGACCGGCAACGGCTGGATGACGTTCAAGGACGCCGCCAACCGCACCGCCAACCAGACGGCGCTGCCGGGCAACGTGGTCCACTCCTCCAACCTGTGCACGGAGATCCTTGAGGTCACCGACGACGGGGAGACCGCGGTCTGCAACCTCGGCTCGGTGAACCTGGGCGCCTTCGTGGCGGACGGCGACATCGACTGGGAGCGGCTGGACGAGACGGTCCGCACGGCCGTGACCTTCCTCGACCGGGTCGTGGACATCAACTTCTACCCGACCGAGCAGGCGGGCCGTTCCAACGCCAAGTGGCGCCCGGTAGGCCTCGGCGCGATGGGCCTCCAGGACGTCTTCTTCAAGCTGCGCATCCCCTTCGACTCCCCCGAGGCGAAGGCGCTGTCCACGAGGATCGCCGAGCGCATCATGCTGGCCTCCTACGAGGCGTCCGCCGACCTCGCCGAGCGCAACGGCCCGCTCCCCGCGTGGGAGCAGACCCGTACCGCCCAGGGCGTGCTGCACCCCGACCACTACGGCGTCGAGCTGACCTGGCCGGAGCGCTGGGACGCGCTGCGCGCCCGGATCGCCGAGACCGGCATGCGCAACTCGCTGCTGCTGGCGATCGCGCCGACGGCCACCATCGCCTCCATCGCGGGCGTGTACGAGTGCATCGAGCCGCAGGTGTCCAACCTGTTCAAGCGCGAGACGCTGTCGGGCGAGTTCCTCCAGGTCAACGCGTATCTGGTGCAGGAGCTGAAGAACCTCGGCGTGTGGGACGCCCGCACCCGCGAGGAGCTGCGCGAGGCCAACGGCTCGGTGCAGGGCTTCGCGTGGATTCCCGAGGACGTGCGGAACCTGTACCGCACGGCGTGGGAGATCCCGCAGCGCGGTCTGATCGACATGGCCGCGGCCCGTACCCCGTTCCTCGACCAGGCGCAGTCGCTGAACCTGTTCCTGGAGACGCCGACCATCGGCAAGCTCTCCTCGATGTACTCCTACGCCTGGAAGTCGGGTCTGAAGACCACGTACTACCTGCGTTCGCGCCCGGCGACCCGGATCGCCCGCGCGGCCGGCCGTGCCCAGGAGACCAAGACCATCCCCGTCCAGCAGGCGGCCGACCCCGACGCCGTCGCCTGCTCCCTTGAGAACCCCGAGTCCTGCGAGGCCTGCCAGTAATGTCCAGCGAAAACAAGAACCTGCTCGACCCGGGCTTCGAGCTGACTCTCCGCCCCATGCGCTACCCGGACTTCTACGAGCGCTACCGGGACGCGATCAAGAACACCTGGACCGTCGAGGAGGTCGACCTCCACTCGGACGTCGCCGACCTGGCGAAGCTCTCCCCCGAGGAGCAGCACCTGATCGGCCGTCTGGTGGCGTTCTTCGCCACGGGTGACTCGATCGTCGCCAACAACCTCGTGCTGACGCTCTACAAGCACATCAACTCCCCCGAGGCGCGGCTCTACCTGAGCCGGCAGCTGTTCGAGGAGGCCGTGCACGTCCAGTTCTATCTGACGCTGCTCGACACCTACCTGCCCAACCCGGAGGACCGCGCGGACGCGTTCGCGGCGGTGGAGAACATCCCCTCCATCCGGGAGAAGGCCGAGTTCTGCTTCAAGTGGATCGACTCGGTCGACAAGCTGGACCGGCTGGAGTCCAAGGCGGACCGCCGCAAGTTCCTGCTGAACCTGATCTGCTTCGCCGCGTGCATCGAGGGTCTGTTCTTCTACGGCGCCTTCGCGTACGTCTACTGGTTCCGCAGCCGGGGTCTGCTGCACGGCCTCGCCACCGGCACCAACTGGGTGTTCCGCGACGAGACGATGCACATGTCCTTCGCCTTCGACGTGGTCGACACCGTCCGCAAGGAGGAGCCGGAGCTGTTCGACGACCAGCTGGAGCAGCAGGTCACGGACATGATCCGGGAGGCCGTCGCGGCCGAGCTGCAGTTCGGCCGCGACCTGTGCGGTGAGGGCCTGCCCGGCATGAACACCGAGTCGATGCGGCAGTACCTGGAGTGCGTCGCCGACCAGCGCCTCACGCGCCTCGGCTTCGCCCCGGTGTACGGCTCGGAGAACCCGTTCTCCTTCATGGAGCTGCAGGGTGTTCAGGAGCTGACGAACTTCTTCGAGCGCCGTCCGTCGGCGTACCAGGTCGCGGTGGAGGGCACCGTGGACCTGGACGAGGACTTCTGAGCAGTCTGAGTCTCCCTTCCTCGGTCCTTCTGGGCCTGCCCGAGCTGTCGGTCGACGCGCCGGTCGCGCACGATGCCGATCACCGAGGGCAGGACCAGGAGGACCAGGATGCCGAGCGTGGCGGCCATTCCGATGAGACCTTCGATCTGGTTTCCGTTCATGTCATCAGCCTCGCGCTGAACGCTCCTGTCCAACACTGGCAGGACTGCCGTAGGCCCTCGAATTCCTGCCAGCGTCGAGGCACACTGGCAGCATGCTGAAGAACGTGGTCGCGGTCCTGCTGGACGGGGTGCACCCCTTCGAGCTGGGGGTGGTGTGCGAGGTGTTCGGCATCGACCGCAGCGAGGACGGACTCCCGGTGTACGACTTCGCCGTGGTCTCGGCGGAGGGTCCCACCCTGCGCACCCACTGCGGCTTCACCGTCTCCACCCCGCACGGTCTGGAGCGGCTGGAGGAGGCCGATCTGATCGCCGTACCGGCCGGCGAGTCCTACGCCTCCCGCGACTATCCCCCTGCCCTGCTGGACGCCCTGCGCCGGGCCGTGGCCCGGGGCGCGCGGGTGCTCAGCGTGTGCACGGGAGTTTTCGTGCTGGCCGAGGCCGGGCTGCTGGACGGCCGCCGGTGCGCGGTGCACTGGCACAACGCCGAGGAGCTGAGCCGGCGCCACCCGGGCGTCACGGTCGAGCCGGACGTGCTCTACGTCGACGAGGACCCGGTGATCACCTCCGCCGGGACGGCGGCCGGTATCGACGCCTGCCTGCATCTGGTCCGCAAGGAGCAGGGTCCCGAGGTCGCCAACAAGATCGCCCGCCGGATGGTGGTGCCCCCGCACCGGGACGGCGGCCAGGCCCAGTACATCGAGCGCCCGCTGCCCAAGGGCCCCTGCGACACGGTGGGCGAGGTGCTGGTGTGGATGGCGGAGCACCTCGACCGGGAGGTCACCGTCGAGCAGCTCGCGGCCCGCGCCCACATGTCCCCGCGCACCTTCGCCCGCCGCTTCCAGCAGGAGACGGGCACCACCCCCTACCGCTGGATTCTGCGCCAACGGGTGCTGCTGGCGCAGCGGTTGCTGGAGGGGACGGACGAGACGGTGGACTCGATCGCCTGGCGGGCCGGGTTCGGCAACGCGGCCGCGCTGCGCCACCAGTTCGTCCGGGCGCTCGGCACCACCCCGAACGCCTACCGGCGCACGTTCCGGGGCCCGCAGGCCGCCTGAACGCGCGCCGGTCCGGGCGCTTCGCCCCTCACCACTCCCGGGGTTCGACCAGCAGCCGGTGCGGGCGCAGGGTGATGCCCACACGGGTACTGGCGTCCGAGTCCTCGACCTGACGGAACCGGTACTTCGCCGAGATCGCCGCGACGATCAGGCTCAGTTGGGCCATCGAGAAGTGGTCGCTGGGACACTTGCGGTTGCCGACGCTGAAGGGCGCCATGGCGTACTTCGGCACCTCCTCGGCCCGCTCCGGCAGCCACCGGTCGGGGTCGAAGTCGAGGTGGCGGGCGTAGGAACGGGCGTCGCGCTGAATCGCGTAGGGGCTGTAGATGATGTCCGCCCCGGCCGGAATGCGATAGGCACCGAGTGCCGTGTCGGTGAGTGCGCGACGCGTCAATATCCATACGGCGGGCCGCAGTCGGAGGGCCTCGACGACGACATTGTTGGTGTGGCTCAGCCTGCGTACGTGCTCGAATCCGACCGGCGCACCACCGGTTACCGATTCAACTTCCGCGCGCACCTTCTCCGCGTGCCCGGGATGGTCCGCGAGGATCTGCAACAGCCACATGATCGTGGAGGCGATTGTCTCGCTTCCGGGCGTGAGTATGGCGACGACCTGGTCGTGGATCTCCTGTTCGCTGATGGGGTCGCCATTGTCGTCCTTCGCCTCCAGCAAAGCCGTCAGCAAATCGTCCGGCTTTTGACCGGACGCCCTCCGCTCGGTGATGATCTCGTCCACCAGCAGATGCAGATCGGCCAGTGCCCGGTTGAATTCGCGGTTGGACGGGAACGGCAGCCGGTACAGCGGTCCCAGCGGCAGCACCATGCGCCGGTACATGCCCCGGAAGACGGCGCCGAGGTCGGTGCTGAGCCGCTCCGCGCGCTCGTCCATGTACTGGCCGCGCAGCAGGCAGCGGGCCGCGACGCGCACCGCGACCCGGAACGACTCGGAGGTGGCGTCGACGGGTACGCCGGGCCGCCAGCGCTCGGTGAGGGCGTGCGCCTCCTCCTCCATGATCGGCCCGTAGGCGGGGATCGCGGCGAGCCGGAAGGCGGGCTGGATGGTGCGCCGCTGCCGCCGGTGCAGCGGGCCGTTGGCCGTGGCCACCCCCTGCTTGCCGAGGAGCCCCTCCAGCGACTCCCACACCGGTCCGTCGATCTTGTAGTCGGGGCTCAGCGCGAGTGCGCCGGTGAGCGCCGGCGCGGTGACGGCGTACACCGTCTTGGGGCCGAGCCTCAGGCGCACCACCTCGCCGTGGTCGCGCAGCTGGGACATGAACGCGAGCGGGTCGCGGGCCAGTTTCAGGCCGTGCCCGAGCACCGGGACGGCGCCCCCGGCGAGGGGCGGGTCCTTGAGTTCGGCCACTTCCCGCGTCCCGGGATCGATGGCGTCGACGGTCATTTCTCACCTGCCGCTTCGTTGTTGACGTACGGGGGTGTGGACCGGTCCTCCCAGGTGTCGACCATGTAGCGGCCGGACTCGTGGTGGAACCAGTAGACGGTGCTGAACCAGTTCCGCATATTGCCGACGCAGGTCCGCACGGCGGCGCTCAGTTCCTTTCCGCGCATGGTGCCGTCGTCGAGTTCCCGGGCGAATTCCATCGCCTCTCGCTCGGCCTCGATGAATTCGGCGATGCAGTTCTCGATGCGCCGCCGGAGTTCTGCGACTGCTTCTTCGAGGGTGAGCCCGGAATGGGTGATGAGGCTGATTCCGAGATTGTGCACCTCGTCGCCCGCTATCTCCTTGGGCAGCGAGCAGAGGTCGTTGTACCAGGCGGCGAATTCCTGGCTCAGCAGGGCCGCACGCCGAAAGGCGGGGTTCTTCCGTACCGCGTCCGGGAGCTGGCAGCGGGCGCTCGCTTCCAGGAGGTCGGTCCATATCCAGTGCGCGAAGGTGAGCCGCCTGAGCGCGAGGTACTCCTCGACGCCGGGCACCCGGCCCGCGACCCGGTTGCCGAACTCGCGGTCGTACGCCTCGATCACCTCGTGGAAGTGCCGGGCGAACCGCTGGTTCCAGGTGGGCGGCAGGAACGCGTAGAGCCGCAGGACGCTGTCCGCGAAAGCGGCTACCAGCGCGTCCTGGTGGTGCAGATGGTCCCCGGGTGCGTCGAGCGCCGTATGGAGCCGCTGCCGCAGCCGCCGCCAGTCCTCGGACCGGCCGTGCACGATGTCACGGTCGTGCCGGTCGTCCCAGACGAAGAACCACGCGCTGTAGTCGGCGATGGCCTGGAGGACGTCGTCGGGGGCGCCCAGGTAGTAGCCGGCCATCAGGTCCGTGTAGCACAGGTTGTCGGCGTACTCGCGGACCTTGTCCGGGGGCATCAGCCGTTTTTCCAGCAGCCACCGCCGGGTGTTCTCCTGGAGCCTCGGCCAATACGGGTGCAGCCGCCGGGGAAAGGCGTCCTCGATCACCGGGAGCGCGAGGGACGGTGGTACCGCGACCGCTGTCGCCGATGTGGTGCCGCGTGAGAAAGCATGCACGAACAGTCCCCTCTCGACCGCCAGGAGCAACACGCCCCTCCCTGCCGTGCCGGGCGCGCGCCGTTGCGTATCCCCGCACCCCTATTCAGCACTACAACTGACCGTCTGGGGAACGGATTTGCTCCTTTCACTACCCCAAGTCGCCGGGATTCTTTCGGCGAACAGATGAACGAACAGCCACGACGCCCGGCCGGAATGGTCTCCGGCCGGGCGTCGTGGCTGTTCGGTGCGGTGGCGCTGGTTCCGCGCGCTCCCGTCAGTCGTTGGCGACCACGTCGTAACGCGGTTCGTTCTCGGCCATCTGCCGCAGGGCGTCCTTGCGGTCCCGCTTGGACAGGCGGTCGATGTACAGGTAGCCGTACAGGTGGTCGGTCTCGTGCTGGAGGCAGCGGGCGAAGTAGCCGGTGCCGCGTACCTTGACGGGGTTGCCCTTCTCGTCCTGCCCGGTCACCTCGGCGTAGTCGGGGCGCGCGAGCGGCGCGTACGCGGTGGGCACGGAGAGGCAGCCCTCGTTGCTGTCGTCCAGGCGCCGGGCGGCGGCGGGGAGTTCGACCAGCTTGGGGTTGACGACCACACCGGTGTGGCGCACGCCGTCGTCGTCCGGGCAGTCGTAGACGAAGACCTTCTGGCTCACGCCGATCTGGTTGGCGGCCAGGCCCACGCCCTCGGCGGTGCGCTGGCTGGCGAACATGTCCGCGACCAGTGCCTCCAGCTCGGGGCCGAACTCGGTGACGTCCGCGCACTCCTTGTGCAGCACCGGGTTCCCGACGACCGTGATCGGCCGCGAGGTCCCGCGCTCGCGCCAGCCGGTCTCGCGCTCCTCGCAGTCCTCCGTGTCGACGACATAGCCCTCGTCATCGACGGGGAGCACGCCCGCCTGCTGCTGATCGGTGTCCTGCTGAGCCATGACCGAGTGACGCCTTCCTGCACAAAAACTGGGGGGTGAATGCTGATACAGAGTACGGGTAGCGCCCTGTCAGGGGCGCGGGGAACTGCGCGACCAGCCACGACGGACCCGCACCCGGCAGAGCCGCTCAGCAGACCTCTTCGAGATCCCGCCAGTCCCGGGAGTCCGGACTGTCGGCGACCCAGCCGTCCAGCAACCCCCGTACGAGGGAAGGCGGGGCGGCCACGCCACACTCCCGCTCCGGCACCCACAGCTGCCCGTCCGTCCGGTGTCCCAGCGGACCGGGATGACCCGGCTCACTGTGGTCGTGGGGATCGAGGTGCACACCCTCCCCCTCGTCGGAAGGCATCCGCGACTCCGAGCACATCCGGCACAGCAACCGCACCGAGGACGACCAGTCCTCCGCCGCGAAACCGGCGTCCGCTGCCAGCTGCTCCAGCGCGTCCCGGTCCGCCTCGGTCGCCGCCTCCAGCAGCACCACCCAGGTCGGCACGGGCGAGGGCGCCCACAGCTCGATCTCGTCGAAGACCGGATAGGAGTGCCCGGTGGACGTGGTGCGCTCGCCGTGCGGGACGCCGTCGTGCAGCACGACCTCGCCCCAGCGCCGCCCCGAGGACGGCAGCGGGATGGACAGCACCTCGATCCGCGCGGGGTCCAGCCGGCGTCCCCAGACCACCTCGGCCTCACCCTCCGGGGAGAGCCGTACGGCCGCGCTGCCCAGCTCCATGCCGAGCGGCTCGCCCAGCGCGGTGGCACCGCCGGGCACCTTCAGGCCGTACGCCTGCCAGGCGCGGCGGGCCAGCGGCCAGTCCTGGAGCGCGGTGGCGGCGATGCCGACGTTCCACCAGTCGGGCGCGCCGGTCTCCCGGTCCAGCAGGGCGACCGCGCGCAGCCCGGCGGCGCGGGCCTGCTCCCAGTCGTGCCGGAACTTGTGCAGCAGGGCCAGGTTGAACCAGGACTCGGCGAGCCAGGGCTCCAGATCGGCGGCGCGGGTCAGCAGTTCACCCGCGTCCTCGTAGCGGCCGTCGCCGATGAGCGTGAACGCCCGGTCGGTGGCCTGCCGCCAGGACGCGGAGGGCCGGTTCCGTACCTTGCCGAAGATCCTCACGATTCCCGCCTGCCAGTTCCGTTCCGCTCAGTGGGCTGGCTTGTGCCCCCGGACTTGCCTCTCCCTCGCATCCAACCACGTCACGCGGGAGAGGCGCTCATTACCCATCGGTTACCCAGCAACCGGCAGGGTCAGACAGTCGCGGGACAGGACCCGCGCCAGTGATTCCACCACCTCGGGGGCGTAGTCCCCGGCGGTGGCCAGCCGCAGTTCCTCCAGTGCGCGCAGGGGGCCCTCCACCCCGGCGTCGCGGGACTTCTCCTCGTAGGCGTTGACCGCGCGGACGATGCGGGCGGCGACCGGCTGGTCCCGGTAGGGGTCGGCCTGCCGCTCCACGACGACGGCGACGGCGGCGGCCACCCCGGTCTGCCGGACCACGGCCCCGCCGAGCAGGGCGATCCGGCGCTGCTCCGCGCCGGGCAGGGCGGCGGTGGCACCCGCGGGGACCGGGTCGACCAGGCTGAGCTGGCCGATGTCGTGCATCAGCGCCGCGTGCTCCAGCACGGTCAGCTCGGTGCCGGTGAGGCCGAGGTCCCGGCCGACCGCGAGGCTGAGGGCGGCGACCCGGCGGGCGTGCCCGGCCGGGGTGTACCCGGCGATCTCGGTGGCGCGGGCCAGCGAGGTGATGGTCTGCCGGTAGGTGGCGCGCACGGCCGCGTACCGGCGCAACGACAACTGGGTGAGCAGCAGCGGGAGGCAGAACACCGGCAGCGCCCAGAGTCCGGCGACGGCGACCGCGAGCGCCATCACCGCGCCGGTGGCGCAGACGGCGGACCCGATGCCGAGCAGCCCGCGCAGCTCCTCGCGCAGCAGCGGGCCGAAGGGCCAGCCGGTGCGGGAGCGGGCGAGCGCGGCGGCCAGTACGGCGTCGCACAGCGCGGTCAGGACGAGCAGCGCGACGAGCGTCAGGGCGTAGGCGGAGCCGTCCCAGTGCTCGAACACCCCACGGCTGTACAGGGGTTGGAAGCAGATGGCGGCGAAACCCACCTTGAGGACCCGGCGGGCCAGATGGTCCAGGGTCGGGCTGCTTCCACGCCAGATGTGCGGCACGCCACCGAGCAGCGTGGCGACGAGCACCACGGTGAGGATCTGACCGGCGTCGTGCTGCGCGGGGTGCCCGGCCTCGGCGCCGAGCAGGGCGTACGAGAGGGAGCCGGCGGTGCCGAGCGGTGCGGCGCGGCGGGAGCCGCCGCCCTTCCAGCGGGTGAGTTCGCCGACGGCTATGAGGACACCGAAGGCGAGCGCGGTGCCTCCGTCGTCGACGCCGGACCACAGGGTGGCGCCGAACGCGATGGCGGCGAGGAGGGCGGCGGCGCCGTGGATCAGCCGGCGGGCGGTCAGGCGGGCCGTCACCGGTGGGCCCCGGTGGTCCGGCCGTGGGTGCGCTGGCGAGGCGGCATGCCGGGGGCGGGTTCGTCGGCGGTGACCTCGGGGCGCCAGCCGTGGCGGCGCAGGGCGGCGGCGAGCGCGCCGACCATCCGGGGGTCGAACTGGGCGCCCGCGCACCGCTCCAGCTCGGCGACGGCGACCTCGACCGGGCGGGCCCGGCTGTAGGAACGGTTGGAGGTCATGGCGTCGAAGGCGTCGGCGACGGCGACCACACGGGCGCACTCGGGGATCTGGGTACCGGTGAGGCCGTAGGGGTAGCCGCTGCCGTCGAGCCGTTCGTGGTGGTGCAGGATCGCCGCGCGGGCCTCCCCGAGGAAGGAGATGCCGCGGGTCATCTCGTGGCCGTACTCCGGGTGGAGTTCGATGATCCGGCGTTCCTCGGAGGTGAGCGGGCCGTCCTTGCGCAGCAGCCGGGTGGGGACGCCGAGCTTGCCGACGTCGTGCAGGATGCCCGCGAAGCGCAGCACCTCCACGCGTTCGTCGTCCAGGCCGAGCTGGCGGGCGATCATCACCGACGCCCGGCCGACGCGCTCGCTGTGGCCGCGGGTGTAGCCGTCCTTGATGTCGACGGCCTGGACGAGGGCGCGGATGGTGGCCTGGTGGGCGGCGCGTTCGCGGTGGTACTGGGCGAACACCCAGCAGGAGACGCCCATCGGCAGCAGCACCAGCAGGGCGGCGACCGGCCCGTAGGGGCTGCGCCACAGCACGGCGGTCATCAGTCCGGCCAGGCCGTGCACGGCGACGGGGGCGAGGGAGCGGGTGAACAGCCCGCGCCAGGCCCGGCGCGGCGGCACCCGGTCGGCGGCGGCGTGCATGGCGCCGTCGAGCAGGGTGAGCACCAGGCAGAAGGCGACCACCGCGGCCCCGGCGGGCAGCAGCGCGTACGGGAAGACGGAGCGGGCGACGGCGGCACTGCCGTCCAGCGCGTGGTGGGTCTGGGCGGCGGCCCAGACGGCGAGCGCGGGACGGGCGGCGCGCCAGACGCGGCGCGGGAGGGCCGGCGCGTGCTCGACCGGGGAGAGCAGGGCGGCGGGCAGCGGGACGAGCGCGGCGGCGGCCGGGGTCAGCAGGAAGGCCCCGGCGAGCAGCACGGGGTAGAAGGTGCCGCCGAACCGGCGCCGGACGACCTGGTCGCAGAGCGCGTAGAGCGCGGCGAGGAGTCCGAGGGCGCCCCAGTTCGTGGGGCCGGTGAGGGCGGGCAGTGCGCAGAGGGCGGCGAGCAGGGCGGCAGCGGCCGCACAGACCCGTGCTCTTGCCGGAACCGCCTCCATGACGCCCTCCCCGACCGTGCCCCGTCCGGGTGGAGCGTAGGACGGGGCAGGGGGAGGATGGGGGCTAGCCCGGTGGGATTAGCACGTTCGGGTGACAGAAGCGGCGGTCAGCTCTCGCGGGCGGCCGCGGTCACGTCATGCTCGGGGACGGTGCCGCCGGAGCGGATCAGCTCGATCCGGCCCATGACCTTGGCGCGCAGGTCGGCGGGGACGTCGTCGTGTCCGCAGCACCGCTTGACCAGCTTCTTGACGGCCTGCTCCAGACCGTACTTCTCCAGGCACGGGTGGCATTCCTCGAAGTGGTGCTGGAACTTGTCGCGGTCGACGTCCGGCATCTCGCTGTCGAGGAACTCGTACAGGTGGTCGAGGACCTCACTGCAGTCCGTCTCGTGCGGCTCTCCGCAGCTCATGAGCCCGAGCCTTTCGCTTCGTTCGACTCTCCGGCGCCCGCGGGGACCAGGCCGCGCTCGCGCGCATAGTCCTCCAGCATGCCGCGCAGTTGGCGACGGCCCCGGTGCAGCCGGGACATCACCGTACCGATGGGTGTCCCCATGATGTCCGCGATCTCCTTGTACGCAAAGCCCTCTACGTCCGCGAGGTAGACCGCGATGCGGAACTCCTCGGGGATCGACTGGAGCGCGGACTTCACGTCCGAGTCCGGCAGGTGGTCCAGCGCCTGGGACTCGGCGGAGCGCAGCCCCGTCGACATGTGCGACTCGGCACGCGCGAGCTGCCAGTCCTCGATCTCCTCGGCCGCGCTGCGCTGCGGTTCCCGCTGCTTCTTGCGGTACGAGTTGATGAAGGTGTTGGTGAGGATCCGGTACAGCCACGCCTTGAGGTTGGTGCCTTCGCGGAACTGGTGGAACGAGGCGTACGCCTTGGCATACGTCTCCTGCACCAGGTCCTCGGCGTCGGCCGGGTTGCGCGTCATGCGCAGGGCGGCCGAATACATCTGGTCGAGGAATTCGAGCGCGTCCCGCTCGAAGCGCGCGCTGCGCTCCGTGCTGCTCTCGGCGCCCGTACCCGCGTTCACGCCCTGGCCCTCGGGCTGCTCCGCCTGGCCGCTGCCGGCCCCTGCGTCGGTACCGGTGACCGGACCCACCTCCTCAAGTTCCCGCGCGAGGCCGGGACCGGCCCCACTCGTTTCGGAGGATAGAACACGACCCGTACCCGCCGCCGCTCGAATCGGAGCGGTCTTGGCCGCGTGCAGCACCGTCCAGTCCAGGTCAGTACGGCTGCTGCGACTCGGACATGCGGTCGAACCCATGCGGCTGACTTCCTCTCCCGCGACGACGCCCCTCGGGGCTCCAGTACTTCTGTCCGCCACAACAGCGGTGCCCCGTCCGGCATTCCCGGGGGTCACCCGAGTGACGCGACCCACCTGGTGACGGCGTCCGTCACGGTCCGCAGCGCTGCCTCCTGGGTCACGGGGGCCCGCTTGGGCACCGCGAAGGAGTGGTCGCCGAAGGGCACCTCGACGAGTTCGAATCCGCCCTCGGGGAACTCCCCGGGGCGGCCGAAGGGGTCGTTCCCGCCCTGGACGACGAGCGTGGGCACCCCGGCGCCGAGCAGCTCGTCGGCGCGGGACTTCTCCGGCTTGCCCGGAGGGTGCAGCGGGAAACTCAGGGCGAGCACCGCGTGGGCGCCCAGTTCCGCGGCGGTACGGCAGGCGACGCGGGCGCCCGCGCTGCGGCCGCCGGCGATCACCGGCAGGCCGGGCCGGGTGAGCGCGGGCCACAGGCCCCGCCAGCCGGTGTCCAGCGTCTTGGGCGCCGGGGCGACCTTGCGCCCGGCCACCCGCCAGGGCTGTTCGACCAGGGCGACGCTCACCCCGTGCGCGGGCAGCGCGGCGGCGAGCGCCTGGAGGTCGCGGGCCTCGATGCCGCCCCCGGCGCCATGGCTCACGGCCAGGACGAGGCGGGGTTCGGGCGCGTGGTGCCAGGTGACGCGGGCGGTCCCGGCGTCGGTCTCGACGGTCTCGATCATGCTGGAGGTCACGTCAGAAGAGTGTGCCCTCCTCCGGTCCCTCCAGCTCCTTCAGCAGTTCCGGGCCGTTGTTGCGGACGTTGCTGACGGCCGTGGGCACCGGGTAGGCCCGCATCAGGCCGCCGGGCGGCGGGGCCAGCAGCTCCCGCAGCTCCTCGGGGTCGGTGCGGGCGGGGTCCAGCCAGGCGTCCCAGCGGTCCGGGGTCAGCATCAGGGGCATCCGGGGGTGGATGTCGGCGAGCGAGCCGGGGCCCTCGGCGGGGGCGACGGCCAGCGGACCCTGTTCGGCCTCGGTGGTGATCACCGAGCAGGTCGCCCACCAGGCGCCGGGATGGTCGTCGGGCAGGGTGCGGTCGCGCCAGAACTCGTACAGCCCGGCCATGGCGAACACCGAGCCGTCGGCGGGGGTCACGAAGTACGGCTGCTTGCGCGCCCGCTTCTTCCTGCCCTCCACCTCCAGGTCGCGCTCCTGCTCGCCGGTGACCCACTCGTAGTAGCCGTCGGCGGGCAGGATGCAGCGGCGGGCGGCGAAGGCGCGGCGGTAAGCCGGCTTCTCGTGCACGGTCTCCGCGCGGGCGTTGATCATCCGGGCGGCGCCCTCGGGCGTCCTGGCCCAGGACGGCACCAGTCCCCACTTCAGCCGGCGCAGCTGGCGAACCGGACGCCGGTCGGCGGCGTCTTTCAGCGGACGGTCCAGGACCGCGTAGACCTCCTTGGTCGGGGCCACGTTCCAGTCCGGCGCGAGGGCCTCCTCGGGTTCCGGGGTACGGTCGCCCCCGTCCGCCGGGGCGGAGGGGACCCCCAACTCGACACCGAAGACTCCCGCGAGATCCTCTGGACCACGACTGGCCGCATACCGTCCGCACATACCAGCCACAGTGCCAGAGTCCGTACGACGACAGGGAGCCACCCGCAGACATGGACAGCAACACGACCACCGCGCTGCCCGACCTCTGGGACCGGCTCAGCGGCACCCAGTCCGGTCCCGACCTGTGGGTGGTCCTCGCGACCCTGGCCGCCGCGCTCGCCGTGGTCGCCCCGCACCCGGTGTGGCGGGTGGCCCGGAACGCGATCACCATCGCGCACGAGGGCGGCCACGGGCTGATCGCGCTCGTCACCGGCCGCAAGCTGACCGCGATACGCCTGCACTCCGACACCAGCGGCCTCACGGTGAGCCGGGGCAAGCCGTACGGGCTCGGCATGATCCTGACGGCCGCCGCGGGCTACACCGCGCCCTCGCTGCTCGGGCTCGGCGGGGCCGCGCTGCTGGCCGCCGGGCGCATCACCCTGCTGCTGTGGGTGGCGACCGCCCTGCTGCTGGCGATGCTGGTGATGATCCGCAACGCCTACGGGGTGCTGACCGTGGTGCTGACCGGCGGGACGTTCCTGCTGGTGTCGTGGCTGGCGGGACCGCAGGTGCAGGCGGCGTTCGCGTACGCGGTGGTGTGGTTCCTGCTGCTGGGCGGGGTGCGTCCGCCCTTCGAACTCCAGGCCAAGCGCAGGCGGGGCGGCGCCGGGGACTCGGACGCGGACCAGCTGTCCCGGCTGACCCATGTGCCGGCCGGGCTGTGGCTGTTCCTGTTCCACGCGGTGTCGCTGTGCTCGCTGATCGGCGGCGGGCAGTGGCTGCTGCGGCTCTGAGCCGCCGCCGGGCGGGTTCGATCAAGATCTGGGTGCGGTCCCAGCCACTAAAGTGGGGCGCATGACCGTGAACCCCGCTCACACCGCCCTCTGGCCCGCCCCGCACGCGACCGGGGCCGTCGACGCGACGGTCCACGTGCCCGGTTCCAAATCGGTCACCAACCGGGCCCTGGTGCTGGCCGCCCTCGCCTCCGAGCCGGGCTGGCTGCGCCGTCCGCTGCGGTCGCGGGACACCCTGCTGATGGCCGGGGCGCTGCGCGCGATGGGCGTGGAGATCGAGGAGGGCGTCGGCCCGGACGGCTCCGGCGAGGCGTGGCGGGTGCTGCCGACGGGGCTGCGCGGTCCGGCCACGGTGGACGTCGGCAACGCGGGCACGGTCATGCGCTTCCTGCCGCCGGTCGCCGCGCTGGCCGACGGCCCGGTCCGCTTCGACGGCGACCCCCGCTCCTACGAGCGCCCGCTGCACGGCGTGATCGACGCGCTCCGGGTCCTGGGCGCCCGGATCGACGACGACGGCCGGGGCGCGCTGCCCCTGACCGTGCACGGCGGCGGGGCGCTGGAGGGCGGCCCGGTGGCGGTGGACGCGTCCTCGTCGTCCCAGTTCGTCTCGGCGCTGCTGCTGTCCGCCCCGCGTTTCAACCAGGGCGTGGAGGTCCGCCACACCGGCGCGACCCTGCCCTCGCTCCCCCACATCCGGATGACGGTGGACATGCTGCGCGCGGTCGGCGCCCAGGTCGACACCCCGGAGTCGGGCGGCGAGCCGAACGTGTGGCGGGTGACGCCGGGCGCGCTGCTGGGCCGGGACCTCACGGTCGAGCCGGACCTGTCCAACGCCCAGCCGTTCCTGGCGGCCGCCCTGGTCACCGGCGGCAAGGTGACGATCCCGGACTGGCCGGAGCGCACCACCCAGCCGGGTGACCGGCTGCGGGAGATCTTCACCGAGATGGGTGGCTCCTGCGAGCTGACCGAGTACGGGCTGGTGTTCTCCGGTTCCGGCGCGGTGCACGGCATCGACGTGGACCTGGGCGACGTGGGTGAGCTGACCCCCGGCATCGCCGCGGTCGCCGCCCTCGCCGACTCCCCCTCCACCCTGCGGGGCGTGGCCCATCTGCGGCTGCACGAGACGGACCGGCTGGCCGCGCTCACCAAGGAGATCAACGAACTCGGCGGTGACGTCACCGAGACCGCCGACGGCCTGCACATCCGGCCGCGCCCGCTGCACGGCGGTGTCTTCCACACCTACGACGACCACCGGATGGCGACGGCCGGCGCGATCATCGGCCTGGCGGTGCCGGGAGTGGAGATCGAGAACGTGGCGACGACGGCGAAGACCCTCCCGGACTTCCCCGAGCTGTGGGCCGGGATGCTCGGTAACTGAACGGGCGGGACGAGATCATGCGCCGCTACGGCAAGCACACCGACGAGGACGACATCCGTACCCGTCCCAACCGCAAGGGCAACCGCCCGCGGACCAACATCCGGCCCAAGCACGAGGACGCGGCGGAGGGCATGGTCCTCACCGTCGACCGGGGCCGGCTGACCTGCCTGGTCGAGGGGCGGACCATCACCGCGATGAAGGCCCGCGAGCTGGGCCGCAAGGCGGCCGTGGTGGGTGACCGGGTCTCGATCGTCGGTGACCTGTCGGGCCAGAAGGACACCCTCGCGCGGATCGTGCGCATCGGGGAGCGCTCCTCCCTGCTGCGCCGCACCGCCGACGACGACGACCCCTATGAGCGGGTCGTGGTGGCCAACGCCGACCAGCTCGCCATCGTCACCGCCCTCGCCGACCCCGAGCCCCGCCCCCGGCTGATCGACCGCTGCCTGGTCGCGGCCTTCGACGGCGGCCTCACTCCCCTGCTGGTGATGACCAAGTCGGACCTGGCCTCCCCGGACAAGCTCCTGGAGCTGTACGGCGACCTGGACATCCCCTACGTGGTGACCAGCCGCGAGGAGCTGGAGAACGGCGACGCGGCCGACCGGGTCCGCGAGCAACTGGACGGAAAGATAACGGCGTTCGTCGGTCACTCCGGCGTCGGCAAGACCACCCTGGTCAACGCCCTGGTCCCGGAGGACCTCCGGCGCACGACGGGACACGTCAACGCGGTGACCGGCCGGGGCCGGCACACCACCACCTCCGCGCTGGCGCTCCCGCTCGGCGACGGCACCGGCTGGGTGGTCGACACACCGGGCGTACGGTCCTTCGGGCTGGCGCACATCGACCCCTCGCGGGTGATCAACGCCTTCCCGGACCTGGTGCCGGGGACGGAGGGCTGCCCGCGCGCGTGCAGCCACGACGAGCCGGACTGCGCGCTGGACGCGTGGGTGGCCGAGGGCCACGCCCGCCAGGCCCGCCTCTACTCGCTGCGCCGGCTGCTGGCGACCAGGGAGCGCCGGGAGGGCGACTGAGGCGCGTGTGGTTTGCCGGGGCGCGGGTTCGGTAAGTGCATAATCGCACCGAGCCGGAGATCCGGACCCCACGAGAGGACAGCGCATGGCGTGGCTGCTGGTCATCGTCGCCGGGCTTCTGGAGACCGGGTTCGCCGTGTGCCTGAAGCTGTCCCACGGGTTCACCCGGCTCTGGCCGACCATCGCCTTCGCCTCCTTCGCCCTCGGCAGCTTCGGCCTGCTCACCCTGGCTCTGAAGAAGCTCGACGTCGGTCCCGCCTACGCGGTGTGGACCGGCATCGGCGCGGCCGGGACGGCGATCTACGGCATGGTCTTCCTCGGTGACCTGGTGTCCGTCCTGAAGATCGTCTCCATCTCCCTGGTGATCGTCGGCGTGATCGGGCTCCAGTTGTCGGGGTCGGCGCACTAGGCCGTGTCCGGAAAGTCCCGCCTGGCTCGCGGTGTCTGGCACCGCACCCTCATCCGGCCTGACCGACAAGACACCCCCTAGCCCTCGAAGTCGCGGTGCAGGGCGTGGTGGACGAGTGCCGCCGTGCCGCCGTCGCCCGCCGGTGCCGCCACGCAGGACAGGCCGAGGCGGAGGGCGAGTTCGCAGGCGAAGGCCAGCTTCGCGGTGTCGGACGTGGGGGTGCCGGGCGCGGCGAGGACGGCCACGGCCCGGTCGCGCACCATCCGCAGGAAGTCTCCGGGCGCGGGCAGCGGCCCGTCGGCCCGGCGCTGCGCGGGCACGGTGGAGGTGGAGGGCACGCCGGGGCGGGCGGGCTCGGGGAGCCGTTCGGTCCAGCTTCCGGTGAGCATGGCCCGTACCAGCGCGTTGCCGCGGGCGGCGGTGGCGGTCCACTCGGCGGTGGCGGCCAGCCGGTCGCGAGGGTCGGCGTGGCCGGTGAGGGCGCGTTCGACGCCGGCCAGGTAGCCGTCGGCCTCGCGCCGCATCAGGGCGCGGGCCAGGCCGTCCTTGCTGCCGAACTCGTTGTAGAGCGTCTGCCGGGACACTCCGGCGGCCGCGGCCACGTCGACCATCCGTACCGTCGACCACGGCCGGTGGGCGAGCGCTCTGCCTGCGGCGTCCAGCAGCGATTCGCGGGCTGCGGGCATCTTCGCCTCCCTGGGGCGAGCTGTGGCGCTTAGATTTGACTCGCCCACCGGCCCTGTCAAGGGTCCAGGGGCGTTCCGGGGGCGTGGTTCGGCCTGCGCGCCGCACGCCGCGCCCGCGCTCCCCCCTGGTGGCTTCCGGACACCCCCGGCCGATACGGTCGTCACATGCCGGACTATCTCGACGATCTGCGCCTCGCCCATGTCCTCGCCGACGCCGCCGACGCGACGACCATGGAGCGCTTCAAGGCCCTCGACCTGAAGGTCGAGACGAAACCGGACATGACCCCGGTCAGCGAGGCGGACAAGGCCGCCGAGGAGCTGATCCGCAACCACCTCCAGCGCGCCCGCCCCCGTGACTCGGTGCTCGGCGAGGAGTTCGGCGCCGAGGGCTCGGGCCCGCGCCGCTGGGTGATCGACCCGATCGACGGCACCAAGAACTATGTGCGCGGGGTCCCCGTGTGGGCGACCCTGATCTCGCTGATGGAGGCGGGTCCGGGCGGGTTCCACCCGGTGGTGGGGCTGGTCTCGGCGCCCGCGCTGGGCCGCCGCTGGTGGGCCGCGAAGGACCACGGCGCCTTCACCGGGCGCAGCCTGACCTCGGCGAGCCGTATCCACGCCTCCGGGGTGAGCGGGCTGTCCGACGCGTCCTTCGCGTACTCCTCGCTCACCGGCTGGGAGGAGCTCGGCCGGCTCGGCGGCTTCCTGGAGCTGTCCCGCGAGGTGTGGCGCACGCGCGCGTACGGCGACTTCTGGCCCTACATGATGGTGGCGGAGGGCTCGGTGGACATGTGCGCGGAGCCGGAGCTGTCGCTGTGGGACATGGCGGCCAACGCGATCATCGTCACCGAGGCGGGCGGCACCTTCACCGGCCTGGACGGCCGTCCGGGCCCGCACAGCGGCAACGCGGCGGCCTCCAACGGCCTGCTGCACGAGGCGCTGCTGGAGCGTCTCGGCGACTGAGCGCACCCGCGAGGCCCGCGCGCCCTCCACAGGCCACGCGCGCCCCCTTGTTGACCTCCCTTTTACCTGTCACTCTGAGGCTTCCCTCGTTTGTGAATTCGTGAATCCGTGCTTGTGCGGCGCGGGTTCCGCAGGAGGTGGCTGAAGCCCATGCTCGTTCCCGCCCCCGCATCACCCCCCACGCTCGTCAAAGACGCCATGAGCACGGTGGTCCTGACCATCGGCCCCGCCCACACCCTCCGCCAGGCCGCCGCCCTGATGTCCGCCCGCCGGGTCGGCGCCGCCGTGGTGCTCGACCCGGACGCGGGCGGCATCGGCATCCTCACCGAGCGGGACATCCTCAACTCCGTCGGCCTCGGCCAGGACCCGGACGCGGAGTCCGCCCAGGCCCACACCACCACGTCCGTCGTCTTCGCCGCCCCGGCCTGGACCCTGCACGAGGCCGCGAGCGCCATGACCCACGGCGGCTTCCGGCACCTGGTCGTACTGGACCGGGGCGAGCCCGCAGGCATCGTCTCGGTCCGCGACATCATCCGCTGCTGGGCCCCCGCCCGCGCCCCCGAACCGGCCCTCTGACCTCACCCGGAGCCGGGTTGGACCGAGTCCAACCCTGCTCCGGTTCCAAAATCACACCTGTTCGGGATCTGGTCGGCCTGCTGTTACGCTGGCTGCCATGAGTGACCTTCTGGACCGGCTGCGTGGACGCGGATGGCGGCTGACCTCGCAGCGCCGAGTGGTGGCCGAGGTGCTGGACGGCGAGCACGTCCACCTCACGGCCGACGAGGTCCACGCGCGCGCCGTGGTGAAGCTGCCGGAGATCTCCCGCGCGACCGTCTACAACACCCTGGGCGAGCTGGTCTCGCTCGGCGAGGTGCTGGAGGTCAGCACGGACCACCGCGCCAAGCGGTACGACCCGAACGCGCACCGCCCGCACCATCACCTGGTCTGCTCCCACTGCGGCGCGATCCGTGACGTGCACCCCACCGGCGACCCGCTCACCGACCTCCCGGACACCGAGCGCTTCGGCTTCGCCGTCTCGGACGTCGAGGTGACCTACCGGGGCCTGTGCCCGGAGTGCGCGTCCGCCTGAGCCCGCCCGCCCCGGCGGGCAGGAGCCCGCACACGACCGAGGGCCGGAATCCATATGGATTCCGGCCCTCGGCCTTCAGTAGCGGGGACAGGATTTGAACCTGCGACCTCTGGGTTATGAGCCCAGCGAGCTACCGAGCTGCTCCACCCCGCGTCGGTGAACACGACACTACGGGACCGCTGGCCGCGAAGGCAAATCGATTCCCCACGAAGTCCCGCGCACGCCGTTCCCGCAGCTCAGGCCGACAGTTCCTCGCGCAGCGCGCCCTCCAGCCGGGCCGCCCGCTCGCCGACCTCCTTCGGGCCCAGCTCCATCGCGCGGGCCGCCCAGCGCTGCCCCTCGGCAAGCTCGCCCCGGCGCGCGTACACCAGGGCCAGACGCAGCGCGGCCCTGCCGTGTCCGGCGTCGGCGGCCCGGGTCCACCACACGGCGGCCTCGGGCTCGCTGCCCTCGCGGGCCAGCAGCAGCCCCAGGTTGAAGGCGCCGTTGCGGGAGCCGGCCTCGGCGGCCGCCCGGTACCAGCGCGCCGCCTCGACCACGTCACCGCGCGCCGCCGCGAGCATGCCGACCCGCACCTGGGCGCGCCGGTGGCCCTGGCCGGCCGCCCGCTCGTACCACTCCTCGCACTCGGTCTTGTCGTGCACGTTCTCGCCCAGCTCGTGCGCGGGCTCCGGCGGGCGGCGCGCGTCCAGCACGGTGGCCAGCCGGTACGCGGCCTCCGCGCTGCCGCCGCCGGCCGCGCACCGCAGGTGGCGCTCGGCGGTCTGCTCGTCGCCCTCGCGCAGCCGGGCGATGCCGACCTGGAGGGCGGCCTCGGTGTGCCCGGCGGCGGCCGCCCGCTCGTACCAGCGCACCGCTGCCTCGCTGTCCTCCGCGGTGTCGCGGCCGGCGTGCAGGATGCCCAGGTTGAACGCGGCGTCCACGCTGCCGGCCTCGGCGGCCTTGGAGAACCAGGGCTCGGCCCCGCTGGTGTCGCCGCCCCGCAGCAGCAGGATGGCCAGCGCGTTCGCCGCCTCCCGGTGCCCGGCGTAGGCGGCGCGCCGGTACCACTGCTCGGCCTGGGCGGTGCGGCCCTGCTCGGCGCAGAGCAGCCCGAGGTTGTAGGCGCCGTTGTCGTCCCCGGCGTCCAGCGCGGCCCGGTACCAGCGCTCGGCGGTCTGGGTCTCGCCGCGCTCGGCGTGCAGGGCGCCCAGCGCGTTGGCCGCGTTGCCGTCGCCGTCCTGGGCGGCGCGCAGCCACCACACGGCCGCGCTCTCGGTGTCCCCGGCGTCGCGCAGCAGGAAGCCGAGGGCGCAGGCGGCGCGCGCTTCGCCGTCCTTGGCCGAGGTGAGGTACCAGCGCCCGGCCTCCTTCAGCTCGCCGCGCTTCTCCAGGATGGCGCCGAGGTGCAGCGCGGCCCGGCGGTGGCCGCGCGCGGCGGCCTGCCGGTACCACTGCTCGGCCTCGGTGGACGCCTTCGCCGCACCGGGCTCCTCCTCGCGCCCCGTGCCGGGCTCGGCGTCGCCGCCGTCCAGGGAGCGGGCGAGGCGGTAGGCGGCCTCGCGGTGGCCGCGCTCGGCGGCGGCGCGCATCCAGTACGCGGAGCGGGAGTCGCCCCGGTGCTCCAGCAGGTCGGCGAGGGCGTAGGCGCCGAGCACATGGCCCTGCTCGGCGGACTGGCGCAGCCAGTACTCGGCGGCGGGTTCGTCGCCGCGCTCGCGGTGGTGGCGGCCGAGCGCGTGCGCGGCGGCGGCCGAGCCGGCGACTGCGGCGATCCGCCACCAGTCGGCGGCCTCGTCGGCGTACCCGCGCTGGTGCAGCAGGACGCCCAGGTTGTTGGCGGCGGGCCGGTCACCGGCGGACGCGGCGGCACGGAGCTGGGGTTCGGCCGCGTCGAGGTCGCCGCGGCGCAGCAGCATGGCACCGAGGACGCTGGCGGCCTCGGCGTCGCCGGTGCGCGCCGCCATCCCGAGGCGCACCTCCTCGGCGTCCTCCCCCATCTCGTCCACGTCGCGGGACGGTCCTTCACCCGAAGGCTGCACAAATCGCCCTGTCTCGAACAGAGTTGCCTTGTCCCCCATAACGTCCATCGTCGCACCACCTGCAACCTGGGTACACCCGGTGTACCGCAGCCCGTGAGGTCACTTCAGCGTTTTGTCGACATGCCCACAGAGAGACAAGTCAAACACAGTTGGCCCAACTCCGGGCGGCGGCGCGGCCGATGAAACGCGCGCGACATGGGTTCGCACATCACGAAGGCCCGGATCTCAATGAGATCCGGGCCTTCGTTTTCAGTAGCGGGGACAGGATTTGAACCTGCGACCTCTGGGTTATGAGCCCAGCGAGCTACCGAGCTGCTCCACCCCGCGCCGTTGTGTGTACAACTCTAGCACGGCGCGGGGGCAGCTCCGGTCAGTCGCCGCTGGTCCGGGGCTTGTCCGTCGAGGACTGGGCGTTCTCGGCCCGCCGCAGCGCGTCCTGGAGGTCCTTCTGCGCCTTGGCGTAGGCGTCCCAGTCCGGACCGGACTTCAGCGCCTCCTGGCCCGCGTCGTACGCCTTCTGGGCGTCTTCCAGGGCCTGGCGGACCGTCGGGTTGGTGGAGGCCGGCGGTTCGGTGGTGCCGGACTCCGGCGGCTCGGAGCCCTTGACCCCGAAGACCTTGTCCAGCGCCTGGTCCAGGGTGTCCTCGAAGGCGGTCCGGCCCTCGTAGGTCACCAGCACCTTGCGCAGCAGCGGGTACTTCAGCGTGCCGCCGCGCACGTACACCGGCTCCGCGTACAGCAGGCCGCCGTCCAGCGGGACGGTGAGCAGGTTGCCGTACTCGACCTGGGAGTGGCCCCGGCTCAGCAGGCTGATCGTCTCCGCGATGGACGGTTCGGAGTTGAACTGGCTCTGCACCTGCTTGGGGCCGTCGACCGTGGTGCTGGTCGGCAGCTTCAGGATTCTGATCTTGCCGTAGTCGCTGGCGCGCGGATCGGAGTCGACGGCCATGAACGCGCTCAGGTTGTCCCGGCCGTTCGGCGTGAAGGTCGTCGTCAGCGAGAAGACCTGCTGCTTCTGGTCCGGCATCTTCATGCTCAGGTAGTACGGCGGGACCGAGTCGCGCGAGTCGTTGGACGGGTCGTCCGGGACCTGCCACACCTCGCTGCCGCTGAGGAAGGTCTGCGCGTTGGTCACGTGGTAGCGGGTGAGCAGCTCGCGCTGGACCTTGAACAGGTCCTGCGGGTACCGCAGATGCGCCATCAGGGCCGGGCTGATGTCCGCGCGGGGCTTCACCGTGTCCGGGAACGCCTTCATCCACGTCTTGAGCACCGGGTCGGCGGAGTCCCACTGGTAGAGCTTGACGTCACCGGTGTAGGCGTCGACGGTCGCCTTGACGGAGTTGCGGATGTAGTTGACCTGGTTCTGCTGGGCCACCACCGCACGGGAGTTGTTGGTCGCGGTCAGCGAGTCGGCCGTGGTGTCCCCGAGCGTGGTGCGCGAGGCGTACGGGTAGCCGTTGCTGGTCGTGTAGGCGTCGACGATCCACTGGATGCGCCCGTCGACCACGGCCGGGTAGGCGTCGCCGTCGATGGTCAGCCAGGGCGCGACGGCCTCGACGCGGTCCTTGGGGGTGCGGTTGTACAGGATGCGCGAACCGTCGCCGATCGCACCGGAGTAGAGGATCTGCGGCTCGTTGAACGCCACCGCGTACGCCGCCCGGTTGAGCGGGCTGTCCAGGTTGACGCCGCTCCTGCCCTGGTAGCTGGTGGTCTTCTCGCCCGCGTCGTCGGAGTAGTCGATCTCCTTCTGGGGACCGCCGACGATGGAGTACGTGGTGGTCTTCTCGCCGTAGTACACCTGCTGCTGGTACTCGCCGAGGTCGCCCTTGGAGGGCAGGTTCTTCTCGGTGAAGACCGGGCGGCCCTTGTCGTCGGACTCGGTGCCCTTGGCGGCGACCACGCCGTAGCCGTGGGTGTAGCGGAAGTGGTCGTTGATCCAGTTGTTCTTCGGGATGCCGTTGAGGTTCAGCTCACGCAGGCCGAGGACGGTGTCCTGTTCCTTGCCGTCCTTGGTGGGGTACCGGTCGACGTCCAGGTTGGTCGGGAAGCCGTAGTAGTTCCGGATCTGCTGGAGCTGCTGGAAGGTGGGCGAGACCACGTTCGGGTCCATGATGCGGATGCTGGCGGTCTGGCCGACCTGGTCGCGCAGCTTGGTCTTGTCGTCCGTCGCGGCCCTGCCGGAGTACTCGCTGACCTGGGTGTGGTCGATCCCGTACGCCTCGCGGGTCGCCTTGAGGTTCTTCTGGACGTACGGGGCTTCCTTGGCCTGCTCGTTGGGCTGGACCTGGAACTTCTGCACGATGGCCGGGTAGAGGCCGCCGATCAGGACCGCGGAGAGCACCATCAGGCCGAAGCCGATGACGGGGAGCTGCCAGGTGCGCCGCCACAGGGTGGCGAAGAACAGCAGCGCGCAGATGACGGCGATGAAGAACAGGATGTTCTTGGCGGGCAGATAGGCGTTGGCGTCCACATAGCGCAGACCCGTCCAGTTGCCGGTCGCCCGGAAGTCGCTGGACTTCACCGCGAGTCCGTACCGGTCGAGCCAGTAGGCGACGGCCTTGAGGGAGACGAAGACGCCGAGCAGCACCGAGAGATGACCGGTCGCGGCGGCCGAGGCGCGCGAGCCGGGGCTGGTGACGCGCAGTCCGCCGTACAGGTAGTGGGTGAGCGCGGCGGCGATCAGCGACAGGATCGCCGTGGCGAAGCCGAAGGCCAGCAGGAAGCGGTACCAGGGCAGGTCGAAGGCGTAGAAGGAGACGTCCCGGTGGAACTGGGGGTCCTTCTGGTTGAACGGCACGCCGTTGACCCACATCAGCCAGACCCGCCACTGGCCGGCCGCCGAGGCACCGGCGATGAGGCCGACCAGCGCGGTGACGGCGAGCAGCAGCCAGGTCTTGTACGGCGCGATCCCCATCCGGTACCGGTCGAGGCTCTGCTGCTCCATCGACATGGCGCTCAGCGGGGGCCGCGTCCGGTGCGCGAGCCAGATGTTGAAGCCCACCGCGAGGGCCATCAGCAGACCGAAGACGAAGAACAGCCCGATCTTCGTCCACAGGGTGGTGGTGAAGACCGACGAGTAGTGCACCGACCGGTACCAGAGCCAGTCCGTCCAGAAGCCCGCGAACATGGTGAACGCCATGCCGAGGGCGGCCAGGACGCCCAGGGTCACGAGCAGGGTCCTCACCCGCCGGGACGGTCGGCCCGCCCTGATCCGTGGCCCCGTCGGGCCTCCGCCGCGGTCCGGCATCTGGAAAGCCAAGGTGCGCACCTCGAAGTCGCTGTCGATCCGTCAGACCCTCGGGTTCGCGGGCCCTTGGTGGCCCCCTGTGATCGCGGGCCCCCACCTATGCAACTTACTCACGGTTTACTCGGTTCCCGATTTCGGCCAGGAACGAGGCAGGATTGTGACCATGTCCAACACTCCCATGGCGGCGAGCCCGCTCACCCGGGCCGTACTCGAGATCGACGAGTACGCGTCCGGCCTCGGCTGGGACCAGCCGGCCCGCCTCTTCGCCCTCGTCGACACCGCGCGTCTGCGCACCCAGGAACCCTCTCTCGCGGCCCAGCTGGGCCTGGACGAGGAGACCGGCGCCACCGGCTTCACCCCGATCGAGCAGGACGAGGTCCCGGCCGGCAAGGCGCTGGACGAGTTCCTCGCCACCATCGCCTGGCCCGACGCGGTGGTCGGCTGCGCGCTCACCGTGGAGCGCCTGATGCTCCCCTCCTCCGTCGACACGCAGGTCCCGCAGGGGCTGAGCGACGCCGAGCTGGCCAAGTGGGTGGCCTCGCGTCCGGAGCGGCAGGAGGTGCGGATGACGGTGGCGGTGCTGCGCGACGGCAACCGCGAGTCGGCGATCAGGCTGCGGGAGAAGGACTCCGCGACCGAGGTGCTGACCGGTCCCGATCTGGTGCCGGGTCTCGCGGAGGCGCTGGCGGCCACGTTCGCGGAGTGATCTTCGTACCGCCTACGCGCGCGGGGGTGTCTCCGCGTGCGTGGGCGGGTGCGTCCGGGGGCCTCTCAGCCCTTGGTGGTGCACTTCGGCAGGTCGGCGGTGCGGCCCTCGCGGATGTCCTTCAGGGCGTCCAGGGCGTCGCCGATCTTCTTCACCTTGACCAGGGTGAGGCCGCCCGGCGTGTCCTTGGCCGCGGAGGCGCAGTTGTCGGCCGGGGTCAGGAAGTACTGGGCCCCCTTGGCACGCGCGCCGACCGTCTTCATCTCGATGCCGCCGATGGGGCCGACCGTGCCGTCGTCGTCGATGGTGCCGGTGCCCGCGACGAACTTGCCGCCGGTGAGGTTTCCCGGGGTGAGCTTGTCGTAGATGCCGAGCGAGAACATCAGGCCGGCGCTGGGGCCGCCGACGTCGGCGAGCTTGATGTCGATGGTGAACGGGAAGGTGTGGTCGGTCCCGGCGGAGATCCCGACGATGGCCCGGTGCGCGCCCTTGTCGTCGGAGTCGGTGGTCGTGATCGCCACGTCCTGGGTCTTGGTCGCCGTCCGGTGCGCCTTCTCGGCGGCCGCCTGCTCCTTGGCCGGGACGACGGTGAAGACGACCTTCTGGCCCGGCTTGTGCTTCGTCACCAGCTTGGCCACGTCGGACGGCTGCTTGACCTGCGTACCGTCCACGGCCTTGATCACGTCGCCCGCGTGCAGCCGGCCCTCGGCCGGGGAGTCCTTGATCACCGTGGAGACGATCACCCAGGACGTCACCGGGATGTGCAGCTCCTTCAGGGCGGCGACCTTGGCGCTCTCCTGGGACTGGCTGAACTCCTCGGCGTTCTCCTGGGTGGACTGCTCCTCGGTCTTGCCGTCCGGGTAGAGCGTGTCGTGCGGGACGATCTTGGTGTCGTGCGCCAGCCAGCCGTAGACCGCCTCGACCAGGTTCATCCGGAAGTCCGCGCTGGTCACCCGGACGGTGGTCATGTTCAGGTGACCGTCGGCCGGATAGGTGCGGTGACCCGAGACCTGGAGCACCGGCTCACCGTCGTGGTCCCCGAGCGTGTTCACGGTCGGCCCCGGCGACATCTCCGCGTACGGCACGGGGATGAGCACTCCCGCGCAGAGCAGCGCGATCAGCATCAGGGTGGACGCGAGCATCGTCGCGGTACGGCGTGGCATGGCACGACAGTACGGGACACCTGTGTCGGCGCCCCGTCAGGGCACCCCCGTCAGGCGCCGGGAGCGCCCGTGTGGGACTTCTCCATGGCCTCGCGGAAGCGCGCGTAGCCGTCGAGCTCGGGGCCGTCCCCGCGGGTTCTGCGGGTCCGGTTGGCCCAGCTTCCCCACAGACCGGCCGCGACCGCGGCGATGAACGGAATCAGCAACCAGACGAGCACCGCCATGCCGACCTCCCAACCCCATGAGTGTCCGCTGCGAACTGAGTGATCAGCAGATTAACCATTCACAGGGACAACGCTTACGCGCGGGGGGTGGTTACGCAACCGGAGCACCCGATGAGCCGAGCGTCACCGCCGTCAGCAGGCGCCGACCCATTCCTCGGTGCCGTCGGAGAAGCGCTGGTGCTTCCAGACGGGCACCTCGTGCTTGATGTCGTCGATGAGCTTGCGGCAGGCCGCGAACGCCTCGGCCCGGTGCGGGCACGACACGCCGACGACCACGGCGAGGTCGCCGACGGCCAGGTCACCCACCCGGTGGACGGCCGCCAGGGCGCGCACCGGGTACTCCGCGACGACCTTCTCCGCGACCCGCCGCATCTCGTCGGCGGCGGAGGGGTGGCAGGAGTAGCCGAGGGCGTCGACGTCCGCGCCGCCGTCGTGGTTGCGCACGGTGCCCACGAACAGCGAGATCCCGCCCGCCGCCTCGTCGCCGAGCGCGGCGAACACCTCGTCCACCGAGAGCGGTGTGTCCCGGATGCCGATCAGCTTGATGGGGCTGGGAGCCGCCTGCTCACCGGGGTGTTCGTTCGTGAGTGCCATGTCCCCATGGTGCCGCACACCGCGGAGGAGGCGGAATGCGACGCTCGGCCGGGTGGGGGTGGGGGTGCGGGGTGCCTCAGATGCGGCGCCGGGCCTTGCGGGCCCGGCGGACGACCGCCGCCGCGCCGAGCAGGGCCACGGTCGCGCCCGCCGCCCCGGCCGCCGTGGCGTCCTTACGGCCGAGCCTGCGCCCGGCGACGGTGTGCCGCCCGGAGACCTCCGCCAGCAGCTCCGCGAGCACGTCCTCGTTGGTCCAGCCGGGCCGCCACCCGGCCGCGTGCAGCCGGCTCCCGCTGACCACCCAGGGGTACATCGTGTACGCCAGGTCGCCCGCAGGGGACGGGGTGAGCCCGATCCGGTGCAGCCGGGTGGCGGCGCCCAGGGCGACCGCGGAGGGCAGCTCCATGCGCCGGATGCCGCTCAGCTCCTCGACCTCCTCCTGCTCCAGCCAGCCGTCGCAGCCGACGGCGAGTTCCCCGTCGACCTTCTCCAGCACGGCGTACTCCAGCGCCGAGCACAGGTCGTCGACGTGGCAGAACTGCCAGGCGGGGCGGGAGTCCGCGACCACGAGCAGCCGGGGCGACTCGAAGTACCGGGTCAGGGCGGTGTCCGTGCCGCCGACCAGCAGGGCGGGGCGTACGACGGTGACGTTCAGGCCGGGGTGCGCGCGGGGCGCGCGGCGGGCCAGGCGCTCGATCTCCAGCAGGTCGGCGACGCCGGTGGCCTCGGCGGTGGCGCGCAGCTCGGCGTCCTCCGACAGCGGCAGCTCGTTGTCCGGCAGGGCGCCGTAGACCATGGCGGAGGTGCACAGCACGACCCGGTGCACCCCGGCGGCGGCCGCGGCGGTGAGCACGGTCTGGGTGCCGCGCACGTTGTAGGCGGTACGGGCGGCCGCGTCGCTGCCCAGATCCAGGTCGAGCGCGAGGTGCACGACGACGTCGGCGCCGCGCAGCTTCTCCGCGATGGCCGGGTCCCGCACGTCGAGGATGTGCCACTCGGCCTCGGCGCACTCCCCGCGCCGCTCGTCGATGGCCACGACCTGCCGGATCTCCTCCGACGCCGCGAGCCGCTCGGTCAGCAGCGCGCCGATCCCGGTGGCGGCGCCGGTGACCGCGACGACGGGCCCGCGCACCGCGGGCGAGGGCGATGCGGGCGGAGATGAGGGGTTTCGCGCTGCGCGAACCTGCGGATCTGGGGAACTCACCGGGCGTCTCCAGCGGTTGTCTTCAGTACGAGCGCGGACGACGCGCCCGTACCAGGTGCATCCATCCTGCCGCAGCCCATCTGTGGGCGAAGCACCGAGGCCCTATCCGGTCCGGGTGTCTACGCTGGGTGGTGAAGTCGGGCAGCCGCGCCGCCGGAGAGAACCGGTGGCCTTACCAGCCGAGGAACCCCGTGAGTGACACCCCATTCGGATTCGGCCTTCCGCCGGAGGAGCCGGACGACGGCGACGAGGGCAAGAAGAAGGACCAGCAGAGCGGTGGTGAGCAGGGACCGGCCAACCCGTTCGGTTTCGGCGGTCTGCCGGGAGCCGGGGGCTTCGGTCCCGGCGCCGACAATCCGCTCGCCGCGATGTTCGGCTCCCTGAACCCCAATGACCTGGGCGCGGCGTTCCAGCAGCTCGGCCAGATGCTCTCCTACGAGGGCGGGCCGGTGAACTGGGACATGGCCAAGCAGATCGCCCGCCAGACGGTCGCCCAGGGCACCCAGGACGGCGTCAAGGACGCGAGCGTCGGCCCGTCCGAGCGCTCCGCGGTCCAGGAGGCCGTGCGCCTGGCCGACCTGTGGCTGGACGACGCGACCTCGCTGCCCTCCGGCGCCAACACCTCCGTGGCCTGGTCGCGCGCGGAGTGGGTCGAGGCGACGCTGCCGGCCTGGAAGGAACTGGTCGACCCGGTCGCCGAGCGGGTCGGCGCGGCCATGGGCGACGTCCTGCCGGAGGAGATGCAGGCCATGGCGGGCCCGCTGATCGGCATGATGCGCTCGATGGGCGGCGCCATGTTCGGCACCCAGATCGGGCAGGCCGTGGGCGTGCTCGCGGGCGAGGTCGTCGGCTCCAGCGACATCGGCCTGCCGCTGGGCCCGGCGGGCAAGGCCGCGCTGCTCCCGGTCAACATGGAGGCGTTCGGCAAGGACCTGGGCGTCCCCATGGAGGAGGTGCGGCTCTACCTCGCCCTGCGCGAGGCGGCCCACCAGCGTCTCTTCGCCCATGTGCCGTGGCTGCGCTCGCACCTGTTCGGCGCGGTCGAGGGGTACGCACGCGGGATCAAGGTCGACACCGCGAAGCTGGAGGACGTGGTCGGCCAGTTCGACCCGCAGAACCCCGAGCAGCTTCAGGACGCGCTCCAGCAGGGCATGTTCCAGCCCGAGGACACGCCCGAGCAGAAGGCGGCCCTGGCCCGGCTGGAGACGGCGCTCGCGCTGGTCGAGGGCTGGGTGGACGCGGTGGTCCACGCGGCCGCCAAGCCGCGTCTGTCCTCCGCCGACGCGCTGCGCGAGACGCTGCGCCGCCGCCGCGCGAGCGGCGGTCCGGCGGAGCAGACCTTCGCCACGCTGATCGGCCTGGAGCTGCGTCCGCGCCGGCTGCGCGACGCCTCCCGCCTGTGGGCCTCGCTCACCGACGCGCGCGGGGTCGACGGCCGGGACGACCTGTGGCACCACCCGGACATGCTGCCGACGGCCACCGACCTCGACGACCCGGACGGCTTCGTCCACCGCGAGCAGATGGACTTCTCCGAGCTGGACAAGATGCTCGGCGAGGCGGCCGGCGGCGGTGCGGGGAGGCCCGACCTGACGAAGGACGAGCGCACCGGCGACGCCGACGGCGACCGGGGTGACGAGGGCAAGGGCGACAAGAGCGAGTGAGCCTGTACGACGACGCGGTCCTCGTGCTCAAGGGGTACGAGGACCAGCCCGAGCTGCGTACCGCCTACCAGGCCCACCTGGCCGCCCACCCGGACGGCATCTGGCGGTCCTGCGACGCGGGCCACCTCACGGCCAGCGCCCTGGTGATCGACCCGGAGCACGGCCGGGTGCTGCTCACCCTGCACAAGAAGCTGCGGATGTGGCTCCAGATGGGCGGGCACTGCGAACCGGGCGACATCTCCATGGCGGGCGCGGCCCTGCGCGAGGCGACGGAGGAGTCCGGCATCGCCGGGCTGACCCTGTTGCCCGGCGGCCCGGTCCGCCTGGACCGCCACCCGATCCCCGCCCCGTGCCACTGGCACCTCGACGTGCAGTACGCGGTGCTGGCCCCGCCCGGCGCCGAGCAGGCCATCAGCGACGAGTCGCTGGACCTGCGGTGGTTCGACTACGACGAGGTCGCCGGCGTGGCGGACGAGTCGGTGGTGCGGCTGCTGGAGGCTACGCGGGCGCGGCTGTGAGCGTGCGCCGGCTTTGAGCGTGTGAGGGGCGCCCGCCACTGTGGGCGCCCCTTACGTTCGTCGTGCTTGGCTCGTGTCGCGCCGGCTAGCTCCAGACGTTGCCCTGGTTCTGGCCGCGCGCGCCCTGCTGGCCCATGCCGAACTGGGCCGCCACTCCGCCGCCTATCTGCGCGTGCTGGGGCGGGAGCAGCTCGCTGGGCTGGACCAGGGCGAAGCCTGAGCCCATGAAGCTCAGCTCCCAGCCCTCGCCGGTGCTGCCGCGCCGCCGCCACACCCCGGACGAGTGGGTCTGGGCCTGCATCTGCACTCGCAGTGAGGTGGACCAGGCCACGATCGCGTCCGCGTCGCAGTTGACGTACCGGTCCGGGGTGACCCGCATCAGCAGCGGCGTGCCGGAGGTCATCAGGGCGACCTTGCCCCGGCCGGTGATGTTGAGCTGGTACTTCCCGGAGCCGGAGATGCCGTAGAGGCTGTCCACCGCGATGACCTCGTGGTGCAGCGAGGAGTCCATGGCGAGGACGTACGAGCTGTCCACGGTCAGCCCCTCCTGCTCCACGTCCAGCAGATGGACGTGCTGGGCGAGGTTGGCGAGGTAGACGGTGCCCTGGCCGTGACAGCGCATCAGGTCCAGGCCCTCGCCGGTGTGGGACCGCGCCCGGCGCTGGCCCTGGCTGCGGTACTCGGCGTCGAACTCGACCATGCCCTGGTAGGCGACCATGGCGCCCTTGCGGGCCAGCAGGTCGTCGTGGCCCTCCAGGGTGACGCGGAGCATCTGGGAGTTCTGGAGGCTCCAACGCTCCTGCGTCTGCGAGTCGTTGTGCGCGAAAAGCGGGCTCTGCATGGTGTCTGTGCTCCCCCTCAGCCCCGGAACCGGAGGCGGTCGGTGCTGTCCTCGCTGGGCTGGACGACGACGATGCCCTGCCCGGAGAAGGCCATCTGGTACGCCTCGCCGCTGCCCCGGCCGATCAGCGACTGCGCCTTGAAGCTGCGCTTGCCCTTCACCTTCAGGTTCGGGGACCACGCCACGAGCGCGTCCGGGTCGACGTACGTCTCGTCCTCGCCGCCCCCGCAGTCCACCACGATCGGGGTGCCGCGCGAGGTCAGCGCGACCCAGCCCTGCCCGGAGATCTTGGTGTTCCACAGCCCCTGCCCGGCGAACTTGGCGAGCCCCTTCACCCGCTCCACACCCCAGGTGAGGCTCGCGTCGAAGGCGAGCAGGTTGGTGGCGTTGACGGAGATGCCGTCGCCGTTCAGGTTGATCACGACCACGTCGGCGCCGTAGTCCGCGAGGTAGAGCAGGCCGTCGCCGGAGCACTTCATCAGCGGGGCGCCCTCGCCGGTCATCCAGTCGCGGGCGATCTGGCGGACGGCGGGCGGGTTGGGCTCGTACTGGACGAAGCCCTCGTAGGCGACCATCGAGCCCACGCGCGCGAGGAGGTCGTTGCCGGTCTGCATGGCGACCTTCAGCATGTGGCTGCCGTGGTTCTCCATGCGGGCCGTGACGGGTGCGGGGGCGAAGCCCGCGAGCGGCTGGTTCATGACGGGCTCCCTCAGACCTCGTACGGCTGGACGACGATGAAGTTGCCGGGCGCGCCCCGGAACTGGAGGTTCACGCTCTCCCCCGTGTCGCCCGCGTAGGCGTTGCGGCGCATCCGGACCTGGCTGGAGACGATCACCTGTGAGGCGGCCGACCAGGCGACCACCGCGTGGCAGTCGGCGAAGGTGGTCGGCGTCACCGGCAGCACGACGGGCGTGCCGTGCGTCTTGACGACGAGCGTGCCGGTGCCCTGGAACTGCATGGTGAACAGCGCGCCGCCGGGGATGCCGTGGCCCTCGATGCGGCGGACCTCGTACTGGAGGCTCTCGTCGAAGGCGAGCACGTTCTCGGCGGAGACGCATATCGCGTCGCCCTGCAGCTCGACGGGGTGGAGGTGGGTGGAGTCGTCGGCGAGGAACACCTGTCCCTGGCCGGTGCAGCGCATCAACTGCATCTCCTGGCCGGTGGCGTTGCCCACCAGCCGGCCGGTGATTCCGGCGCCCTTGTAGTTGAAGTCGACCTTGCCCTGGTACAGCACCATGCTGCCCTGCCTGGCCAGTACCGGCTGGCCGCCGGCGCCGAGGTCGACGCGGATCAGCTTGTGGTTCTGCTGGGTCCAGCGCTGCCCGGTGGGCGCTTCCTTGAACTTCTGGAGCGCGGCGCCCACTCCGGCCGCTCCCTGGGGCGCGCCCTGCGGGACGCCGTAGGAGGGGGTGCCGCCCTGACCGGGAACCTGGCCGTAGCCGGGGGGCATGGGGGCGGCCGGCGGACCGCCGTGGGAGGGCGGGGAGTTGTAGCCGGGGGGTGCGGGGGCCGAAGGTGGCTGCCCCGGGGCCTGACCGTAGCCGGGCGGCGCGGATGCGGCCGGGGGCTGTCCGTACCCCGGTGGCAGGGGTGCGCTCGGCGGGGCGGGGTGGCCGAACGCGGCGGGGGCCGGGCCGGGCGGCGGGACGGTGCCGGTGGGCGGGGTGAAGGGTTCGACCAGGGTGGGCGCACCGTGCACGTCGGGCCGGGGCGCCGGGGGCGGGGTGAACGCCTGGGGTGCGGAAGGCGCGGCGGGCGCGGCCGGTCCGCCGGGGACGGCGAAGGCGGGCGGGGCGAAGCCGGGGGCGGCGGACGGCGCGGCTGCCTCCGGCTGGGCCGGGGCGGGCGGCTCCTCCTCGGCGACCTCGCCGCCGAAGTTCTTCAGCAGCGCCTCCAGACCGCCGTCGAAGCCCTGCCCGACCGCGGCGAACCGCCAGACGTCCTTGAGATAGAGGTCGCCGAGCATCACGGCGCGCTCGGTGGTGAACTCGGCGCCCGTGAACGAGTACCGCGCGACCTCCTCACCACCCGCCACGATCCGCAGATAGCCGGGCGCGATCCGGGACATCTGCCCGTCGCCGTCGATGGTCGCGGTGAAGGACAGCTTGTGGATGGCAGCCGGAATCCGGTCCAGCGTGACCCGGAACGACTCGGTGTCGCCCGCCTGGGCACCCAGCAGCTGGATGGACTCCTCGGGCGACTTCGGCTGGTTGAAGAAGACGAAGTACCGGTCGTCGGAGAGCCGTTCGTCGGCGTCGAGGCCGAAGCAGCTGATGTCGAAGGTCAGTCCGGGAGCGGAGATCTGCACGCCCACGTACAGATCCGTACCCGCGGTGAGGTCACTGATCCGGGCCTTGTGGCCGCGTTGGAATTCCCTGGACATGCGTTACGTCCGTCCCCCGTCCCGAAAGCAGTTGCGTCGCGTCAGGCTAACCGCAAATACCGACATCGGCCTCAGCCGGTACAGACCCGGTACAGAACCGCGGCCCGCACCTCACACCTCCTCACACCTCCTCGTCGTCCGTCAGATCCGGTGGCACGTCCGGCGTCCGCGCGGTGGCGGCCACGCCCTCCAGATAGCCGCGCGCCCGCTCGGTGCGCGGGTACGCCTCCAACAGCCGCCAGAAGTCCGGGCCGTGACCGGGCACCAGCAGATGCGCCAGCTCGTGACAGAGCACGTAGTCGACCACGTACTCGGGCATCCCCCGCAGCCGGTGCGAAAGCCGGATGGTGCCCTCCGCCGGGGTGCACGAGCCCCAGCGGGTGTTCTGGTTGGTCACCCAGCGCACCGAACCGGGCCGCGCCCGGCCCTCGAAGTACCGCTCCGAGAGCCGCCCGGCCCGCTCGGCCAGTTCGGTGTCTCCGCCGGGCACGCTCCGTCTGGCCTCCTTGGCGGCGAGCCGGTCGAGCATGGCGGTGACCCAGCGCCGCTCCTCCGCCTTGGACATGCGGGCGGGGATCAGCACGATGGTGCGGTCGCCCTCGCGGTAGGCGGAGACGGTCCGGCGGCGCCGGTCGCTCCTCCTCACCTCGACGGGGCCGTGTGCGGCGGGCGGCTGCTGTTCGGTCGGTTCGGTGGGCACGTCTCGAAGGTACCCGTCGGCGCGGACAGCGGGCCGGGCCTGTGGACAGCGGAATCCCCTTTTCATCAGCCCGTACGACGATCACCCCGCGCCTGTGGACAACTTTCGGCACGGATTCCGGAGCCCGGCCATGCTGGCAGTCGTCGGAACGAGCACGACCGGCTCGGCCGACGTACGAGAGGCGGAAGGACGCATGCCCGGCCGGGGTGTGCGCGAGACCTGGGAGACGGGGGCCGTCATGCATCCGATGGTGAAGCCGGCGCTGCGGCGCGGCTGGCGCGATCTCGGCACCGTGCAGTTCGGGATGACTCCCGCGCACGCGATCACTCTGGGCCCGGTGGACCTGGCCACCGGCAGCTTCCTGGAGCTGCTCGACGGCACCCGTGACGTGGGACTGCTGCGGGAGGAGGCCAGGCGGATGGACCTGCCCGACGGCCACGCCGACCGGCTGGTGAGCCGGCTGGGCCGGGCGGGGCTGCTGGACGACACACGGGACTGCTCCCCGGCCGCGACCGCGCTGCGGGAGAGAGGGGAGGCGCTGGAGCGGCTGCGTCCCGACCTCGCCTCGCTGTCGCTGACCACGGCGGAGCCGGGCGGCGCGCTCACCCGCCTCGCCGCCCGGCGGGCCCTGCGGGTGCGGGTGCTCGGTGCGGGCCGGGTGGGGTCCGTGCTGGCCGGGCTGCTCTCCGGGGCGGGGATCGGGGAGGTCGATGTGCGGGACGTGGGCCGGGTGCAGCCGTGGGACGTGGCGCCGGGCGGGCTGCCGGTGGAGGCGGTGGGCGAGCGGCGGGACGAGGCGGCGCGGGCGGCGGTGCGCCGTGCGGCACCGGACCGCCCACCGCGCCGGACCCGCCACGGCAGACTCTCCGGCCCCGGCCCGGAGGCGGAGCCGGGCCTGTCCCTGGTGGTCCTCGCCCCGCGCGACGAGGTGGCGGTGCACGCCCCGGACCCGTTCCTCGCCGAGCCGCTCATGATCTCCGGTACCCCCCATCTCTACGCGGGTGTGGTGGAGGGCACCGGAGTCGTCGGTCCGCTGGTGCTGCCCGGCCGGACCGGGTGCGCGGGCTGTCTCCAGCAGCACCGCACCGACGAGGACGCGGCCTGGCCCCGGCTGATCACCCAGTGGCGTTCCGGCCGGGCACGCCGGGTGGGCGCATGTGATCTGACCCTCGCCACGGCGGTCGCGGGACTCGCCGCGGCGCACGCCCTGAGCTTCCTGGACGGGGCCGAACCGGCGGCCACCGGCACCCGATGGGAGGCAGCCCTACCCGCTCTGACCTGGGACGCTCATCCGATCGCTCCGCATCCGGCATGCGGCTGCGGGGCGAAGGAGAGGAGGAGGGAAAGGTCTCCGGCGCGGGCCGGGGAGAAAGCCGAGGGGGAGCACTCCTCAACGCGAGGACTGCCGCGCGCGACAATGGCGGTGCAACGGCCGTCGGCCGAGCGGCGACGCGAGACCGGCGCGGCGCGGCCGACAGGGACTTGGAGGGCGCATGTCTGATCTTCCCCGGAAGGCGGTCACCCGGACCGCGAAGCTCGCCGCGCTCCCGCTCGGCTTCGCCGGCCGGGCCACCTGGGGGCTGGGCAAGCGGATCGTGGGCGAGTCGGCCGAGCTGGTGGGGCGGGAGCTTCAGCAGCGGACGGCCGAGCAGCTCTTCAAGGTCCTCGGCGAGCTGAAGGGCGGGGCGATGAAGTTCGGGCAGGCCCTGTCCGTCTTCGAGTCCGCGCTCCCCGAGGAGGTCGCCGGGCCCTACCGTGCCGCGCTGACCAAGCTCCAGGAGGCGGCGCCCCCGATGCCGACCCGCACGGTGCACGCCGTGCTGACGGAGCAGATGGGCGAGGAGTGGCGGGAGCTGTTCCTGGAGTTCGAGGACAAACCCTCGGCGGCGGCTTCCATCGGCCAGGTGCACCGGGCGGTGTGGCACGACGGCCGGGAGGTGGCGGTCAAGGTCCAGTATCCGGGCGCCGGGGAGGCACTGCTCTCCGACCTCGGCCAACTGAGCCGGTTCGCCCGTCTGTTGGGCCCGCTGATCCCCGGCATGGACATCAAGCCGCTGATCGCGGAGCTGAGGGACCGGGTCTCCGAGGAGCTGGACTACGGGCTGGAGGCGCAGGCGCAGGCCGCGCACGCGGCGGAGTTCGCGGACGACCCTGATGTGCTGGTCCCGGCGGTGGTGCACCAGTGCGACCAGGTGCTGGTGACCGAGTGGATCGACGGGGTCCCGTTGTCGGAGGTCATCTCCGGTGGCACCGAGGAGCAGCGGGACCGGGCGGGGCAGTTGCTGGCGCGCTTCCTCTTCTCCGGCCCGGCGCGCACCGGCCTGCTGCACGCCGACCCGCATCCGGGCAACTTCCGGCTGCTGCCGGCGGGCCCCGACGGTGAGGACGGCTGGCGGCTCGGCGTGCTGGACTTCGGGACGGTGGACCGGCTCCCCGGCGGGCTTCCCCCGACCATCGGGGTGGCGCTGCGGATGACGCTGGACG
This sequence comes from Streptomyces seoulensis, assembly GCF_004328625.1. Lineage (NCBI taxonomy): Bacteria > Bacillati > Actinomycetota > Actinomycetes > Kitasatosporales > Streptomycetaceae > Streptomyces > Streptomyces seoulensis. The sequence goes on along the minus strand of NZ_CP032229.1, from coordinate 4,139,337 downwards.
GGGACGCCGAGCCGGTCTACGAGATGCTGTGCGAGGAGGGGTTCATCAAGGAGTCCATGGATCTGGACCCCGACGCGGTCCTGGACTACCTGCTGCCGATCATCGAGCCCGCGCAGGTGGACACCTTCACCTTCACCCGGTCGTGGATGCGCGGCCAGGCGGCCCGGGTCGCCGACCCCCGCTCCCCCGCGTACCAGCTCGGCAAGCAGCTCAATCTGCCGCCGTCCTATCTGCTGATCCACCGCGTCACACTGAGCACCATCGGTGTGCTGTGCCAGCTGGGCGCGACGGTACGGCTCCGGGAGGAGCTGGAGGAGTGGCTGCCGGGGTTCGGCCCGGACACGGAGTCGCTGGAGACCGAGGCGCCGGAGTCCGAGGCGCGGGAGTCCGATGAAGCGGAGGGGGACGTGCCGGAGGTGCCGGCCGCGGAGGCGTAGGCCGGGCGGAGGCGTAGGCCGGGCGGGGGCGCAGGTCCGGGGAAGGCGCTGATCGGCGCAAGCGACGGCCAGGCGGGGGCGGACATGCCTCGGGGGCCGGTCCGTTCGGTCGGACCGGCCCCCGTGGGTGGGTGCGCTCAGTGCGCGTCGAAGGCGGCGCCTACTGCATGACGGCGACGGCGAGCGCGCGGCGGGCACGCAGCGAGGCGCGCTCCGCCCGGCGCTGCATCCGCCGGGCGGTGGCCAGGCTCATGGCCCGGCGCTCCCGCTGGGCCTCGTGCAGGCGCTCGTGCATATGCGCACGAGCCAGGGCTTCTGGGATGAGATGCATTTCGCGGGTCCTGTTCGTCTGGCGCGAGCCTGTCACGCCACGGGTATCGAGGTCTGGGGTCGCCGAGCCGGAGGGCTCGCTGGTGGACGGCTTCATCGGGGCCTGCTTCTTGGGGTCGTGCGTGAGGGGACGGTCGATCGTTCCTGCGGTGTTCATGCGCGCGATGTTCATGCCGTGACCGGGTTCTTGCGCGGACGGCCACGCGGCCGCTTCCGGGCGACGACGACGCCCTGCACGAACAGCTCCCCACCCCAGACACCCCAGGGCTCCCGGCGCTCCTTGGCCCCGGCGAGGCACGCCTCGACCAGCGGGCAGGTGCGGCAGAGCGACTTGGCGTACTCGACATCGGCCGGCGACTCGGCGAAGAAGACCTCCGGGTCGTAGGAACGGCAGGGGACGGGCACGCCGAGGTTCTCGATGGCGTCGTCGAGCGCGGTGAGCGCGGTGAGGGGGAGCAAGGCGGGGTCCTCCGTGGAGCCGAGCTGAGTGATCGCTTGTGAAGGCGGTACTGACGGGGCGTGCGCTTCGAGTTGCACGGGGTGTTTTCCTCGTCTGGTCGTTCCGGCCGGTGGACCGGGTGTCGGCTGGGTACCGGGTTCTCTTTTGTTGTCCCGAGGCGTCTTCGGGGTGTTCTCCCTGTTCGGGGAAAACAGAAGGGCCGCGGTTCCCGGATGGGGTTCCGCGGCCCTGAAGGCGCCTGCCTGATCGTCGATCAGGCTGGATCACTCCAGGGTTCTGGCCCACGGAAGGCCCACATCTGGTGGTGCTGCGTCGTGCGGAATCCGGCACCGGCCGCCGCGAAGGCATAGGCGCCCTGCGCCTGTGCCTCTACCGCTGCCAGTGCCTTGGTCGGTCGCTCATTGCGCTCGCGGACAGGGAGGTCCCCGGAGAGCAGCGAGGAGGCCGGACGGTCGGCACGGATGCCGGACAGACCGGTGCCCTGGGAGGGCGCGCCGAGCATGCACAGGGAGACGGCCGGACGATCGGTCATTTTGACCGGGCTGGTGATGATGGTCTCGATGCTGATCACTGGGCTCGCCTCCTCTCGGCGTCTTGGGGACCGGTGCGAATCGGTCCACGGATATAGAAGTACAGCACGGATTCACAGCCTTCGAGAAGGCCGCCGTTTCCGTGCCTAGAACCTATGGGGATTCCTGGCGCGGGCGCAAACTATTTTCGCGACGAGTTCCGATCAGTCGTCCCGGCCGCTTCCACCGGGTCGGTTCCGGCCTCCTGGCCTGCGCAGATGGCCAGTACGTCGGTGCCGTAGCGGCGCAGCTTGCGGTCCAGGACGCCGGGGATGCGGGAGAGTTCGGCCGCGCAGTCGGGACGGTTCTCGGCGATGGCCATCAGGGTCCGGTCGGTGAAGACGCAGAAGTCCGGCTGTCCGCTCAGCCCCGCCTCCACCGCCCGCCACTCCCGCAGCCGCTCGTACAGGCCCTCGTCCATGTCGGAGGGGCAGTCCTCGCAGCGCATCAGTTTCATCTCGCCGGCGTCGGTGAGGGTGCGCCCGCAGACCCGGCAGCGGGCCGGGGAGCGCTGGGCGCGCCGGGGCGCGGCCGGGAGGCCGCCGAGGGTGCCGCGCTCGACGCCGCCGGTGCCGGTCGCGGCGCGGCCGACGGTGGCGGTGGAGCCGGGGCGCAGTCCGTCGAGGAAGCGGCTCGGCTTGCGGCCCGCCCGGCCGCCGGGCGAGCGGGCGAGCGACCAGGAGAGGTGGAGCCGTTCGCGCGCGCGGGTGACGCCGACGTAGAGGAGGCGGCGCTCCTCCTCGATCTGTTCGTCGGTCTTGGCGTAGGTGATCGGCAGCATGCCCTCGGCGACACCGACCAGGAAGACGGCGTCCCACTCCAGGCCCTTGGCGGCGTGCAGCGAGGCGAGGGTGACGCCCTGGACGGTCGGGGCGTGCTGGGCGGTGGCCCGCTCGTCCAGCTCCGCGACCAGGTCGCTCAGGGTGGCCCCCGGATGGGCGGCGGCGAAGTCGTGGGCGAGGGCGACCAGCGCGGCCAGCGACTCCCAGCGTTCGCGGACGGCGCCGGAGCCGGCCGGGGGTTCGCTGCTCCAGCCCTCGCCGGAGAGCACGGCGCGGACCTGGGAGGGCAGGTCGACCGCCTCGTCCAGCAGGGAGTCGTTGCCGCCGAAGCGGGCGGCGGCGCGCAGGGCCACGCCCGCCTTGCGCACCTCGGGCCGGTCGAAGAAGCGCTCGGCGCCGCGCAGCTGGTAGGGGACGCCGGCGTCGGCGAGGGCCTGTTCGTAGGTCTCGGACTGCGAGTTGGTGCGGAACAGGACGGCGATCTCGGCGGCCGGGGTCCCGGCGGCGATCAGCTCGCGGATGCGGCGGGCGGCGCCCTCGGCCTCGGCGGGCTCGTCGGTGTACTCGGTGTAGACGGGTTCGGGGCCCTGGGTGCGCTGGGAGACCAGTTCCAGCCGGTGGTCGGCGGCGCGGCCGTGGGCCTGGGCGAGCAGGCCGTTGGCCAGGCGGACCACCTGGGGGGTGGAGCGGTAGTCCCGGACCAGCTTGACCACGGTGGCCCCGGGGTGGCGGAGCCGGAAGTCGAGGAGATGGTCGGGGGTTGCACCCGTGAACGAGTAGATGGTCTGGCTGGCGTCGCCGACCACGCACAGGCTGTCGCGGTCGCCGAGCCAGAGTTCGAGCAGCCGCTGCTGGAGCGGGCTGACGTCCTGGTACTCGTCCACCACGAAGTGCTGGTACTGGGCGCGTACCTGCTCGGCGATGTCCTGGCGGTCCTGGAGGACGGCGACGGTGAGCAGCAGCACGTCCTCGAAGTCGATGACGGAGCGGTCGCTCTTGAGGCTCTCGTAGGCCGCGTAGAGGTGGGAGATCTCGGCCGGGTCGCGCGGGGTCTCGCGGCCCGCCTTCACGGCCGCGTACGGGTAGTCGGCGGGGACGGTCTGGGTGACCTTGCACCACTCGATCTCGGCGGTGGCGTCCCGCAGCTCGCCCCGGTCCAGGCGGAGACCGCAGGCGGCGGCCGCGTCGGCGACCAGCTGGATCTTGCGGTCGACCAGCCGGGGCAGTCCGCCGCCGATCGCTTTCGGCCAGAAGTACTGGAGCTGGCGGAGCGCGGCGGAGTGGAAGGTGCGGGCCTGCACGCCCTGGGCGCCGAGCTGGCGGAGCCGGCCGCGCATCTCGCCCGCGGCCCGGTTGGTGAAGGTGACGGCGAGCACACTGGAGGGCTGGAGCAGGCCAGAGCGCACCCCGTACGCGATGCGGTGGGTGATCGCGCGGGTCTTGCCCGTGCCCGCTCCGGCCAGGACGCACACCGGCCCGTGCAGGGCGGTGGCGACCTCGCGCTGCTCGGGGTCGAGCCCTTCGAGCACCGCGTCGGCCGAGTCCGGGGTCCGCGGGAAGAGAGGGGAGGGCGTTGCTGCTGTCACATGGCCATGCTGCCAGGTCGCCCGGGACCGACGCGTCGGTTGTCCACAGGCGGGCCCCGATAGTCGTTTTAATGCGGCGGGTGTCACAGCGGCCGGTGCGGCGGGCATCACAGCCGTGGGAATGCTCACCGGGTCTCCCGCGTTGGCCCTGTGCACGACGTAGGACGTACCCCCCGGCCGCCTGAGGAGCGCGAGACATGCAGGGCACTGTGACGATGTACAGCACGACGTGGTGCGGTTACTGCCGCCGGCTGAAGGGCCAGCTCGACCGGGAGGGCATCCCCTTCACCGAGATCAACATCGAGCACGACCCGGAGTCGGCCACGTTCGTGGAGAAGGCCAACGACGGCAACCAGACGGTGCCGACCGTGCGCGTCGTGCCCGCCGGCGGTGGCTCCGAGGTCGTCATGACCAACCCGAGCCTCGCCCAGGTGAAGCAGGCGCTCGGCGCCTGACCCCCGGAACGCGTGAGAGACCCCGGCCCCCCGTGAACGAGGGCGGCCGGGGTTTCTCGCGTCCGGGCAGTGTCTAGAAGGCGCTGCGGGTCGGCAGCGGCTTGCCGTACCACATCTCGATCAGCCGGGCGGCGATGGAGATGCCGTAGGGCGGCAGCACCTCGCCGGACTCGAAGGCGGCGCCCAGCTCGTCGCGGGAGAACCAGCGGGCCTCCTCGATCTCCTCGCCGTCGGCGTCGATCTCGGTGGAGGTGGCGTGCGCGAAGAAGCCCAGCATCAGGCTGGACGGGAACGGCCAGGGCTGGCTGGCGACGTACTCGACCTCGCCGACCGTGATGCCCGCCTCCTCGAAGACTTCGCGGCGCACCGACTGCTCGATGGACTCGCCGGGCTCGACGAACCCGGCCAGCGTGGAGAAGCGGCCCTCGGGCCAGTGCACCTGGCGGCCGAGCAGGATGCGGTCCTGGCCGTCGGTGACCGCCATGATCACCGCCGGGTCGGTGCGCGGGTAGTGCTCGGCACCGCAGGCCGGGCAGCGCCGGATGTGCCCGGCGGCGGCGATGACGGTGCGCTCGCCGCAGCGGGAGCAGAAGCGGTGGGTGCGCTGCCAGTTCTCGAGGCCGACCGCGTGCACCATCAGCCCGGCGTCGCGCGGGGAGAGCAGCAGGCCCGCCTCGCGCAGTCCGGCGGGGCGGGCGGACTGGTCGATGCGGCCGGGCAGCGAGTCCTTCTGGAGCGCGAAGTAGCTGACGCCGTCCTCGTCCTCGCCCAGGAAGTAGCGGTGGGCCTCGGTGAGGGGGGCCTCGAAGGAGGGGGTCATGACGAGTTCGGTGCGCCCGTCGGGCGTCTCGTCGATGAGCACCTGGCCGCCGGAGACCACGAAGCAGCGGGTCGTGGGGTGGCTCCACGCCGCCGCGAGCCAGGCTTCGTCGAGCCGGTGGTGGGCGGCTCGGTCGATGCCGCTCGGGGCGGTGAGCGAGATGGGTCGGTCAGCGGTGTGGTCGGTCCGGGTGGTCACGGGTGCTTCCAACTCCCCCAATGGAACGGTCGGTTCGGCGGGCGGTTCGGCGGGACAGAGGTCAGGGGCACCGCGGCCGGGCGGGGGCGGCCGGGCCGGGCGGCCCTTCCAGTGTGCCCGGCGCGCGGTGCCGTTGCCGAACGGCGGCTGTTCAGCGGCGTGCGGGGCGCCAGTTCTCGGCGAGGTCGCTCCACAGGTGGGCGCCGGTCTCCACGCCCTTGAGGAGCAGGTCCAGCTCGACCTTCTCGTTCGGGGCGTGCCAGCCGTCGGAGGGGACGGAGATGCCGAGGAAGAGCACCGGGGCGCCGAGCACCTCCTGGAGGTCGGCGGCGGGGCCGGAGCCGCCTTCGCGGGTGAACCGCACCGGCTTGCCGAAGGCGCGGCCCATCGCGCGGGCGACGGACTCCAGGGCGGGGTGGTCGAGCGGGGTGAGGCACGGGCGCGTGCCCGGACTGAAGTCGATCTCCAGCCGGATTCCGGCGGGCGCCTGCCGCTCGGCCCAGTCCTGCACGGCCTTCTCGACGGCGCCGAGGTCCTGACCGGCGACCAGCCGGAAGGACAGCTTCACCACGGCCGAGGAGGGGATGATCGTCTTGCTGCCGGCGCCCTGGTAGCCGCCGCCGATGCCGTTGACCTCGGCGGTCGGGCGGGCCCAGACGCGCTCCAGCGTGCTGTACCCGGCCTCGCCCTCGGCCGCGTGCGACTTGGCGGTGCGCAGCCACTCGGCATCGTCGAAGGGCAGCTCGGCGAAGAGTTCCCGCTCGCGCGCGGTCAGCTCCACGATGCCGTCGTAGAAGCCGGGGACGGCCACGCGCCCGTGCTCGTCGTGCAGGGCGGCGACCAGGCGGGCGGCGGCGGTGGCCGGGTTGGGCACGGCGCCGCCGAAGGAGCCGGAGTGGATGTCCTGGTCGGGCCCGTACAGCCGGATCTCGCACTCGGCGAGGCCGCGCATGCCGGTGCACACCGTGGGGGTGTCCTCGGACCACATGCCGGTGTCGGAGACGATCACGGCGTCGGCGGCGAGCCGGTCGGCGTGCTCCTCGACCAGGGCGCGGAAGTTCGGCGAGCCGGACTCCTCCTCGCCCTCGATCAGCAGCTTGAGGTGGACGGCCGGGGTGGTGCGGCCGGTCGCGGCGAGGTGGGCGCGGACGCCGAGTGTGTGGAAGAACACCTGGCCCTTGTCGTCGGCGGCACCGCGCGCGTACAGCCGGTTCCCACGGACGACGGGCTCGAAGGGGTCGGTGTCCCAGCCGTCCTCGCGGGCGGCGGGCTGGACGTCGTGGTGGCCGTAGACCAGCACGGTGGGGGCCCCGGGGTCGTCCGAGGGCCATTCGGCGTAGACGGCCGGGGCGCCCGCGGTGGGCCAGACCTCGGCCACGGGGAAGCCGGTCTCGGTGAGTTTCGCGGCGAGCCAGTCGGCGCTGCGGCGGACATCGGGGGCGTGTTCCGGCTGGGCGGACACGGACGGGATGCGCAGCCAGGCGGCGAGGTCGTCGAGAAAGGCGGCGCGGTGTCGTTCGATGTACGCGTGGACGGCGCTGTCCGGGGTCGGGCTCATGCTCACGAGCCTATCGGCCCGCGCGGACATCCTCAGCGGGCGGTTCGTCACACCCGGGCGTCCCCGGTGCCCCGGTTCGTTCCCCTTCGAGCAGTCGCGCCATCTGCTCCCGGCCGGGCAGCGGGTCCGGACGGTCGACCTCGCCGGTGCGCACGTACAGGAACGCGGCCGTGACCGATTCGGGCGGGATGCCCTGCTGCTCGGCCCAGGCCAGCCGGTAGACGGCGAGCTGGAGCGGATCGGCGCCGCGCGTGCGGCCGGTCTTCCAGTCGAGGATCTCGTAGGTGGCGTCCGCGCCCTCGCCGTCCTTGTAGACGGCGTCGATCCGGCCGCGCACCACCCGGCCCGCGAGGGTCAGCTGTACGGGGACCTCGACGCGGTACGGCGTGCGCCGGGCGTACTCGGTGCGCTCGAAGGCTTCCTTCAGGGCTTCGAGGTCGGCCTCGTCGGCGATCTCGGCGTCGGTGCCGGGCAGGTCGTCCGGTTCCAGCAGGGGGAGCATCAGCTCCTCGTAGCGGGACTCGACCCAGGCGTGGAAGCGGGTGCCCCGGCGCGCGGCCGGCTGCGGGGGGCGCGGCATGGGGCGCGCGAGCTCCTGCGCGAGCCCGTCGGGGTCCTCGGCCAGCCGGAGCATCTGGGTGGCGGTGAGGACGGCGGGCAGCGGTACGTCGATGACGGCGCGCCGGGCGCGCATCAGTTCCCCGGCGAGGGCGTCGAGGTCGCGGTCCCAGGAGGCGACCGCGCGGGCCTCCTCGGGGGTGAGCGGCTCGGCGGCGGACGCCTGGTGCGGGACGGGGAGCGCGGGGCGGCCGGCGCTCGGGGCCTCCCGGTCGCCGGGCTCGTCGAACGCGTCGTACGGCTCCTCGTCGTCCGGGGGCGCGGTGGGCCACTCGGGGTCGTCGTACGGGACCGGGGCGGCGGTGGGCGGTGCCTGGAGGTGGGCGCGGACGGTCGCGGCGGCGCGCCGCCGGCGGTCGAGGGCGACGGCGTCCAGGGGCAGCGGCCATGCCTGGCCGGCGTCGGCGGTGTGCAGGGCGGGGTTCTCGTCGCCCTCCTCGGGGGCGTCCGCCCACACCTCGGTCTCGCCGTACCCGGCGGCGCAGTGGTCGTGCAGGGCCGTCAGGAAGTCGGAGGGGCCGCGCGGCTTCTTCTGGCTGGGGCCCCACCAGTGGCCGGAGCCGAGCAGGAGGGAGCGGGGGCGGGTGAAGGTGACGTAGCCGAGGCGGAGTTCCTCGGTGAGCTGGTGCTCCTTCATGGCCTCGTGGAAGCCCTTGACGCCCTTGGCGTCCCAGGAGTCCACGTCGGGCAGGGTGGCGGTGTCGCCGCGCAGGGCGTGCGGGAGCACCTTGGCCTGCGCGGTCCACTTCTCGCGCCCCTGGGCGCTGGGAAAGGTGCCCTTGACCAGGCCGGGGACGGCCACCACGTCCCACTCCAGCCCCTTGGACCTGTGCGCGGTGAGCACCTTGACGGTGTTCTCGCCGCCGGGCAGCGCGTTGTCGAGGCCCTTCTCGTACTGGGCGGCGGTGCGCAGGAAGGCGAGGAAGGCGAGCAGGGTGGCCTCGCCGTCACCGGCCGCGAAGGAGGCGGCCACGTCGAGGAAGTTCGACAGGGTCTCGCGGCGGCGGGCGGCCAGCGCGTGCGGGGACGCCGACAGCTCGACCTCCAGGCCGGTGACGGCGAGCACCCGGTGCAGCACGTCCATCAGCGGGTCGGAGAGGCTGCGGCGCAGGTCGCGCAGTTCGGCGGCGAGGCGGGCGAAGCGCACCCGCGCGTCCGGGGAGAACGGCAGGTCGTCGTCGTAGCCCTCGGTGCCGAAGGAGGTCTCCAGGAAGGTGTCCAGGGCGTCGGCGAGCGAGGTGACCTCGGAGGGGTCGACGCCCTCGACGGCCTCGGCGAGCCTGCGGTCGGGGTCGTCGGCGCCGTCCACGCGCGCGTGGGCGACGAGCAGCCGGGCGCGGCGGCCGAGCAGGGCCAGGTCGCGCGGGCCGATACGCCAGCGCGGGCCGGTGAGCAGCCGGACCAGGGCCGCGTTGGCGCCGGGGTCCTGGAGCACCTCGCAGACCGCGACCAGGTCCGCGACCTCGGGCAGGTGCAGCAGCCCGGACAGCCCGACGACCTCCACCGGCACGTCCCGGGCGACCAGCGCGCCCTGGATCTCCGCGAAGTCGGTCGCGGTGCGGCACAGGACGGCGATCTCGCCGGGCGGGGTGCCGGTGCGCACCAGGTGGGCGACGGAGTCGGCCAGCCAGTCGATCTCCTCGGCGTGGGTGGGCAGCAGGGCGCAGCGGACCAGGCCGTCGCGCTCGGCGCCGGGGGCGGGGCGGAGCGCCTCCACGCCCGCGTGCATGGCGCGCAGGGGCTCGGCGAGGCCGTTGGCGAGGCCGAGGAGGCGGCCGCCGCTGCGCCGGTTCTCGCTGAGTGCCTGCCGGGTGGCGGGGCTGCCGTCGGCGCGGGCGAAGTGCTCGGGGAAGTCGTCCAGGTTGGCCACGGACGCGCCGCGCCAGCCGTAGATGGCCTGGCAGGGGTCGCCCACGGCGGTGACGGGGTGGCCGGTGCCGTGCCCGAAGAGGCCCGCGAGCAGGACGCGCTGGGCGACGGAGGTGTCCTGGTACTCGTCCAGCAGGACGACCCGGAACTCCTCGCGCAGCAGGCGGCCCACCTCGGGGATGCGGGCGAGGCGGGCCGACAGGGCGATCTGGTCGCCGAAGTCGAGCAGGTCGCGGGCGCGTTTGGCGGCCCGGTAGCGCTGGACGAGCCCGGCGAGTTCCGCGCGCGCGGCGAGCGTCTCGGGGACCTTGCGCAGGTCGGCGTTGCTGAGTTTCACCCCGTCCAGGGTGGTCAGCAGGTCGGCGTCCCAGACGCGCAGTTCCTCGGGGTCGACCAGGTGCTCGGACAGCTCGGAGTCGAGCGCGAGCAGGTCGGTGACGAGGTCGCCGAAGGAGCGGGTCAGCGCCGGGTAGGGGCCCGGCGCCTCGCGCAGCACCCGGGCGGCGAGCTGGAAGCGGGTGGCGTCCGCGAGCAGCCGCGAGCTGGGCTCCAGGCCGAGGCGCAGGCCGTGGTCGGTGAGCAGGCGCCCGGCGAAGGCGTGGTAGGTCGAGATGACGGGCTCGCCGGGCGGGTTGTCCGGGTCGATCGCGTCCGGGTCGGTGATCCCGGCCTTGATCAGCGCCTTGCGGACGCGTTCGGCGAGTTCGCCGGCCGCCTTGTTGGTGAAGGTCAGGCCGAGCACCTGCTCGGGGGCGACCTGGCCGGTGCCGACCAGCCAGACCACGCGGGCGGCCATCACGGTGGTCTTGCCCGAGCCGGCTCCGGCCACGATCACCTGCGGGGCGGGCGGCGCGATGATGCAGGCCGTCTGCTCCGGGGTGAACGGGATGCCGAGCAGCTCTTTGAGCTGCTCGGGGTCGGTGAGGTGCGCGGGCATGCGGGGAAGGCTAGCGGCGACCGCCGACAAGCGGGTGCCGAGCCTGTGGAAAGCGCAGGTCAGCGGGGTACCACGGTGCCGCACATCACGCCGCCATGGCCGTACGTCACGCCATCGTGCACGTCACTCCACCACGTGCCGTCCCTCGGGGCGGGCGCTGCACGAGGCGCGGAAGGCGCAGTGCGCGCAGTGCTGGCCGGTGGTGGGGGTGAACCGCTCGTCCAGCACCTTGCCGGCCGCCGTGGCCAACAGGTCGCCGACCCACTCCCCCTCCAGCGGCTGCTGGGCCTGCACCTTGGGCTGTGTCTCGCCGCCGTCCTTCTTGGCCGCGCCCTGGCGGAGCTGGACGAGTTCGGCGCCGCCGGGTTCGGGGCGCGCGCCGTCGAAGGCGTCGTCCACCGCGCCCTCGGCCACCGCGAGCTGGTAGACGGCGAGCTGGGGGTGGCGGGCGACCTCGGCGGCGGTGGGCGCGTTCTTGCCGGTCTTGAAGTCCACCACGTAGGCCCGGCCGTCGCCGTCCGTCTCGACGCGGTCCATCTGGCCCCGGATGCGGACCTGGTACTCGCCGGCCTCCAGGGTCACGTCGAAGTCCCGCTCGCTGGCTATGGGCGTGCGGGTGGCGCGGTCCAGGACGTGCCAGTTCAGGAAGCGTTCGAGCGCCGCGCGGGCGGTCTCCTTCTCCTGGGCGGACTTCCAGGGCGCGTCGAAGGCGAGCGCGTTCCACACCGAGTCCAGGCGCTCCATCAGGACGTCCAGGTCGGCGGGGGTGCGGCCGGAGGCGACCTCGTCGGCCAGGACGTGGACGACGTTGCCGAAGCCCTGGGCGGCCGTGGCGGGCGCGTCGGCCTTCACCTCGCGGCCCAGGAACCACTGGAGGGCGCAGGTGTTGGCGAGCTGGTCCAGCGCGCTGCCGGAGAGCACCACGGGCTGATCCCGGTCGCGCAGCGGCACCTTGCTCGCGGTCGGCTCGTACATCCCCCACCAGCGGTCGGGGTGGGCGGCGGGCACCAGCGGGCGGCCGTCCTCGTCGGCGAGCGCGGCGAGCCGGGCCAGCCGGCGCGCGGCGGCGTCCCGCAGGCCCTCCGAGACGTCCGGGTCGACGGTGGTGGCGCGCAGCTCGGCGACGAGCGCGGCGACCGCCAGCGGGCGGCGCGGGCGGCCGGTGACGTCACGGGGCTCGACGCCCAGCTCGCTGAGGAAGCGGGACGGCTGGTCGCCGTCGTCGGCCGGTGCCTTCACGGCGGTGACGACGAGACGGTCCCGCGCGCGCGTGGCGGCCACATAGAACAGCCGGCGTTCCTCCGCGAGCAGGGCGCCCGGGGTCAGCGGCTCGGCGAGCCCGTCCCGGCCGATCCGGTCGGCCTCCAGCAGGGAGCCCCGGCGGCGCAGGTCGGGCCAGAGCCCCTCCTGCACGCCCGCGACGACGACCAGCCGCCACTCCAGGCCCTTGGAGCGGTGCGCGGTCATCAGGCGTACGGCGTCGGGGCGTACCGCGCGGCGGGTGAGGGTGTCGGCGGCGATGTCCTCGGCGGCGATCTCCTCCAGGAAGTTCAGGGTGCCGCGTCCGCCGGTGCGCTCCTCCGCGCGGGCGGCGGTGGCGAACAGCGCGCAGACGGCGTCCAGGTCGCGGTCGGCGTTGCGGCCCGCCGCTCCGCCGCGCCGGGCGGCCCGCTCCAGCCTGCTCGGCCAGGGCGTGCCGTTCCACAGCGCCCACAGCGCCTCCTCGGCGGTGCCGCCCTCGGCCAGGCACGTGCGTGCCTTGCGCAGCAGCGCGCCCAGCCGCTGCGCCCCGCGCGCGTACGCCGGGTCGTGCGCCACGAGCCGCTCGGGCTCGGCGAGCGCCCGTGCGAGGAGCACGTCGGAGGGGGCGGGCAGGGCCTCTCCGGCGGCGCGCTCCTCCTCGCGCAGGGCCCGGCCGAGCCTGCGCAGGTCGGCGGCGTCCATGCCGCCGAGGGGGGAGGAGAGGAGCGTTATGGCGGTCTCGGCGTCCAGCCAGGGGGTTTGCGGGACCTCGGCCTCGTCGGCTTCCCCGGCCTCGCCGGTTTCCCCGGTCTCGTCGGCCTCCCCGGCGGACCCCGCCTCCGCGAGGGCCACCGCGCGCAGTGCCGTCAGCAGGGGTGCGACGGCCGGTTCGTGGCGCAGGGGCAGGTCGTCGCCGTCGATGTCCAGGGGGACGCCGGCCGCCGTGAGGGCGCGGCGCAGGGTGGGGATGGTGAGGGAGCCCGCGCGGACGAGGATCGCCATCTCGTTCCACGGGACGCCGTCCTCCAGGTGGGCGCGGCGGACGATGTCGGCGATGTTGTCCAGCTCGGTGCCGGGGGTCGGGTAGGTGTACACCTCCACCTGGCCGCCGTCGCGGACCGCCGTGGGCTCGCGGTGGACGCGGAGCTTCTCGGCGGGGAGCTGGGACAGCGGCATGCGCTGGGTGATCCGGCGGGTCGCGGCCAGCAGGTCCGCCCCGGAGCGGCGGGAGGTGCGCAGCACCTCGACGGGCGCGGGGCGGCCGTCCGCGCGCGGGAAGGCGGCCGGGAAGTCCAGGATGCCGTTCACGTCGGCGCCCCGGAAGGTGTAGATCGACTGGTCGGGGTCGCCGAGCGCGACCAGGGTGCGCCCGCCGCCGGCCAGCGCGTGCAGCAGCCGTACCTGCGCGGGGTCGGTGTCCTGGTACTCGTCCACGTACACGGCGTCGTAGGACGCGGCGAGGCGCTCGGCCACCTCGGGGCGGTGGGCGAGGAGCACCGCGCGGTGGACGAGTTCGGCGTAGTCGATGACGCCCTGGAGGTCGATCACGTCCAGGTACTCGGCGAGGAAGGCGGCCGCCGCGCGCCAGTCGGGGCGCCCGATGCGGCGCGCGAAGGCGTCCAGCGCGCCGGGCGCGAGCCCCAGCTCGCGGCTGCGCGCGAGGACCGCGCGGACCTCGTCGGCGAAGCCGCGCGTGGTCAGGCAGGCGCGCAGGTCGTCGGGCCAGCTCACATGGTCCAGGCCGAGCCGCTCCAGCTCGGGCTGCCCGGCGAGCAGCTCGCGCACGGTGACGTCCTGCTCGGGGCCGGAGAGCAGCCGCAGCGGCTCGGCGAAGCGGTCGCTGTCCTGGTGGGCGCGGACCAGGGCGTAGCAGTAGGAGTGGAAGGTGGTGGCGCGGGGCGCGCGGGCGGCCCCCATGCGCCGGGCCATCCGGTCGCGCAGCTCCACGGCGGCCTTGCGGCTGTAGGTCAGCACCAGGACGCGGTCGGGGTCGCCGCCCCGGGCCACGCGCGCGGCGACGGACTCCACCAGGGTCGTGGTCTTGCCGGTGCCGGGTCCCGCGAGGACGAGCAGCGGGCCGGTGTCGTGCTCGATCACCGCGCGCTGGGCGGTGTCCGGGCGGGGCGGCGGCGTCCGGGCGGGCGGGGTGCGGAGCAGCCGGTAGGCACCACGAGGCGCCTGCCGACCCTGGGGGTGCGGCAGGCGTCCGGTGGTGGAGGTGGTGCTCACGTGGTTCGCCGGTCCTGGTGGTGGTGCGGGGTGGTCCTGGGGGCGTAGGGAGGCGGGCGCCGCAAGGGCTCCCGCTCCCACGAACGTACGTCATGCCGGGGCGTGCCCGGTGTCCCCCGTACGAGCGGACCCGCGCCGCGCCCCTTGCCGGAAGCCGTCAGCTGTGGTCCGCCGGGGCCCCGTCCCAGCGGGCCCGTCTCATGTCCAGACGCGGCAGATGCCCCTCCGCGCTGCGCGACGCCTGCTTCAGCGGGGTGCCCTCGGCCCGGTACCGGTCGAGGGCGCGCAGCTCATGGCCGGGCAGCAGCGCGCCGTCGGCCCGCACCACGCGCCACCACGGCACCGCGCCCCCGTACAGCGCCATCACCCGGCCCACCTGGCGCGGCCCGCCCTCCTCCAGCCACTCCGCGACGTCGCCGTAGGTCATCACCCGGCCCGGCGGAATCCGCTCGGCCACCTCCAGCACGCGCTCGGCGTACTCCGGAAGTTCGTCCGGGCGCCCCTCCCCGGCAGCGCTCTGCTCGCTCATCCACCCCATCCTGCCGTACGCCTACGACAATGGGACGAGGCCGGCCAGGGGTGTCCGGACGGGCCCGCACTCCGCCCAAACGCACTTTTCGCACCCCCATCCGCACCCTGATGCCCCCTCGCGCCCCTCAGTCGTGCCACCATCGTGCGGGCGGTGACTGGTGATACGAGACCAAGAAGAGACGATGAACAAGCAGGGTGTGCACGACGACGCGGAGGGCACCTCCGGCGCGTCCGCGCGCCCCGACGCCTCCCGCGAAGCCACCGACGGCCCCTCCCCGGACGCGGGTCCACGCGCGCGTGAGGGCGGCGAGACGGGCGTCCCCGCGCGGGCGTACGCCCCCAGGCGCCCCTCAGACGACATCCTGGAGGAGGTCGAGGGCGACGAACCGCTGCTCCCCGCGCGCGTGCACCGCCCCTCCGACCTCATGCGGCTCCTGGTGGGCGTGCTGGCGATCGCCCTGCTGCTCGCCATCGCCGCGTTCGCGCACGGCACCACCTCGGGGCTCGAACAGGACATCAACAAGGGCACCGGCCAGGCGCCCGACCTGCTGATCAAGATCGCGGGGCTGGCGTCCAGCATCGCCATCCTGCTGGTGCCGGTGGCCTTCGCCATCGAGCGGCTGATCAAACGCGACGGGCTGCGGATCGCGGACGGGGTGCTCGCCGCCGTCCTCGCACACGGCGTCACCCTCGCCACGGACCTCTGGGTCGCCCGCGCCGCCCCCCACTCCATCCAGGAGGCGCTCACCCAGCCGGCGCCCGGCGACATCCACGCGCTGACCGACCCGGTGCACGGCTATCTCGCGCCCGTCATCGCCTATATGACGGCCGTCGGCATGTCCCGCAGACCCCGCTGGCGCGCGGTGTTGTGGATCGTGCTGCTGCTGGACGCGTTCTCCATGCTGGTCACCGGCTACACCACGCCGTTCGCCATCATCCTGACCGTGCTCATCGGCTGGACCATCGCCTACGGCACCCTCTACGCCGTCGGCTCCCCCAACGTCCGCCCCACCGGCCGCACCCTGATGGCGGGCCTGCGCCACGTCGGCTTCCACCCGGTCAGCGCGGTCCGCGAGGAGGGCCCGGAGGCGGAGAACGGCGACCGGGGGCGGCGCTACTTCGTCACCCTGGAGGACGGCCCGCCGCTGGACGTGACCGTCGTCGACCGGGAGCAGCAGGCCCAGGGCTTCTTCTACCGGGCCTGGCGCAACCTCACCCTGCGCGGCTTCGCCACCCGCTCCAGCCTCCAGTCCCTCAGACAGGCCCTGGAGCAGGAGGCGCTCCTCGCGTACGCGGCCATCGCGGCCGGTGCCAACGCCCCCAAGCTGATCGCCACCTCCGAGCTGGGCCCCGACGCGGTCATGCTCGTCTACGAGCACACCGGCGGCCGCACGCTGGACTCGCTGGCCGACGACGAGATCACCGACGAGCTGCTGCACAAGATCTGGCACCAGGTGCGCGCGCTGCAGTCCCGGCGCATCGCGCACCGCAGGCTCGCGGGCGACGCCGTACTGGTGGACCGTTCCGGCAAGGTGATCCTCGCCGAGCTGCGCGGCGGGGAGATCGCGGCGGGCGATCTGCTGCTGCGCATGGACGTGGCCCAGATGCTCACCACGCTCGGCCTCAGGGTCGGCGCCGAGCGGGCCGTGGCCACGGCGGTCGCCGTACTCGGCCCGGACGCGGTGGCCGACTGCCTGCCGATGCTCCAGCCCATCGCGCTGACCCGCTCCACCCGCGCCACCCTGCGCAAGCTGAACCGTGAGCGCGCGGAGCGGGAGCGGGAGGCGGTGCTGGAGTCGTCCCGGCTGGCCAAGCAGGCCCGGCTGGAGGCGGCCTCCGAGGAGGGCGCGGCCCTGCCGGAGAAGCCCGACAAGAAGACCGTCCGCGCCGAGCAGCGGGCGGAGAAGCGGGCCATCGACGAGGCGATCGACGAGGCCCGCGAGGAGGACCTGCTCACCCAGATTCGGCATCAGGTGCTCCGGATCAGGCCGCAGGCGCCGGTGGAGCCGGCCCGGCTGGAGCGCATCCGGCCGCGCACCCTGATCAGCTTCATCGCGGGTGCGATCGGCGGGTACTTCCTGCTCACCCAGCTCACCCACATCGAGTTCGGCAAGCTGTTCGCGCAGGCCCAGTGGGGCTGGGTGGCGGCCGCCGTGGCGTTCTCCGCGCTCAGTTACGTGGCCGCCGCGATGGCGCTGCTCGGGTTCGTGCCGGAGCGGGTGCCGTTCGTGCGGACGGTGGCGGCGCAGGTCGCCGGGTCCTTCGTGAAGATCGTCGCTCCGGCGGCGGTCGGCGGTGTCGCGCTGAACACGCGGTTCCTCCAGCGGCAGGGGGTGCGGCCGGGGCTCGCGGTGGCGAGTGTGGGCGCCTCCCAGCTGTTCGGTCTGGGCTGCCACATCCTGATGCTGCTGTCCTTCGGCTATCTCACCGGCACCGAGAAGACACCGTCGCTGTCGCCGTCCCGGACGGTCATCGCAGGTCTGCTGACGGTCGCGGTGCTGGTGCTGGTGGTGACCTCGGTGCCGCTGCTGCGGAAGTTCGTCGTCACGCGCGTACGGTCGCTGTTCGCCGGGGTGGTGCCGCGCATGCTGGACGTGCTCCAGCGGCCGCAGAAGCTGGTCACCGGAATCGGCGGCATGCTGCTGCTCACCGGGTGCTTCGTGATGTGCCTGGACGCGTCGATCCGGGCGTTCGGCGACGAGTCGGTGCACCTCAGCATCGCCAGCGTCGCGGTGGTCTTCCTCGCGGGCAACGCGCTCGGCTCGGCCGCGCCGACGCCGGGCGGGGTCGGGGCGGTGGAGGCGACGCTGACCGTGGGTCTGATCGCGGTCGGGCTGCCCAAGGAGGTGGCGGCTCCGGCGGTGCTGCTGTTCCGGTTGCTGACGCTGTGGCTGCCGGTGCTGCCGGGGTGGCTGGCGTTCAACCACCTGACCCGCAAGGGAGCCCTGTAGGGCACGCCGGTCCGCCCCTCCGGGGCCGGTGCCCCCTTACTCCTTACGGCCCGTGCCCCGCGCGGAGTGGCGGGCGCGCCGTGAGGATGGCTGTATGCCGAACCCTTCCCGGCCGCGCGCCGCCGCCCTGACGACCAGTGCCGTGCTGATGGCCGCCCTGCTGGCCGGCTGCGGCGGTTCGGGGCACGGGGATCTGACGAAGCAGAAGCTTCAGTGGAAGGACTGCCCCGCCCCCTCCGCGCCGGAGGGCGGCGGCCCGGCACCGTCGCCGCTGCCCGGCGGCGCGAAGTGGCAGTGCTCCACCATGCTGGCGCCCCTGGACTGGGCCAAGCCCAAGGGCGACACCATCGGCATCGCGCTGATCCGCGCCAAGGCGGACGGCCCGGCGAAGGACCGGATCGGCTCGCTGGTGTTCAACTTCGGCGGGCCCGGCGGCAGCGGTGTCACCACGCTGCCCGCGTTCGCCGAGGACTACGCGGCCCTGCGCACCCGGTACGACCTGGTCAGCTTCGACCCGCGCGGGGTCGGGCGCAGCGCGCCGGTGCTGTGCGAGAGCGACTCCCAGCTGGACACGTTCTTCCAGCAGGACGCGACGCCGGAGAACACCGCCGAGCAGAAGCAACTCATCGCCCGCACCGAGAAGTTCAACAACGCGTGCGAGCAGCGGTCCCCGAAGATCCTGCCCCATGTGCGTACCACGGACGCGGCCCGCGACATGGACCTGATGCGGCAGGTGCTGGGCGACTCCAAGCTGCACTACTTCGGCATCTCGTACGGGACCGAACTCGGCGGTGTGTACGCGCACTTGTTCCCCAAGCACGTGGGGCGGGCCGTGTTCGACGCGGTGGTGGACCCCACCCAGACGCCGGAGGAGGGCGCCCTCAGCCAGGCGCGCGGGTTCCAGCTCGCGCTGGACAACTTCGCCGAGGACTGCACGTCCAAGGTCGAGGACTGCCCGGTCGGGGACACCCCGGACGACGTGAAGAACCGTATCGCCAAGCTGCTGAAGGACCTGGAGAAGAAGCCCATCCCCGGTATCTATCCCCGCCAGTTGACCCAGACCGCGGCGACCAACGGCATCGCGCAGTCGCTGTACTCCAAGGACTTCTGGGAGTACCTCACCGAGGGTCTGGAGCAGGCGTACGACGGGGACGGCAGGGTGCTGATGCTGCTGTCCGACTCGATGAACGGGCGGTCGGAGAACGGCGACTACAGCAACATCACCCCGGCCAACCTCGCCATCAACTGCTCGGACGAGAAGCCCCGTTACTCCGCGGCCTACATCCAGTCCAAGCTGCCCGACTTCCGGGGGGCCTCCCCCGTCTTCGGCGACTACCTCGCCTGGGGCATGGCCGGCTGCACCGACTGGGCCGTCCCCGGCGCCGCCGACCACCCCGACGTGCACGCCCCCGGCGCCGCCCCCATCCTCGTCGTCGGCAACACCGGCGACCCCGCGACCCCCTACGAGGGCGCCCGCGCCATGGTCGACGCCCTCGGCAAGGGCGTCGCCGTCGAACTCACCTACAAGGGCCAGGGACACGGCGCGTACGACAGCAAGAACAAGTGCGTCCAGAAGGCGGTCAACGACTACCTCCTGACCGGCAAGACCCCGGAGCCGAACACCGTCTGCGGCTGACGACCGCCTACGACGGCTCGGTACGGCTCTCCGGCACACCCGGCACGGGCCCGGTCAGCGGGGCGACGTCGACACCGCGCGCCCGCAGATACGCCTCCGCGCGATCGGCCAGGCTCCGGAAGCGCGGCCAGATGGGGAGCCCCGCCGTCTGCCCGTCCCGGTACGCCAGGAACACCGCGCCGGCGTACTTCAGCCGGACCAGCGGCACCGCCCACAGTTCGAGGACGTCCTTCTCGTTCACGTACCCCTTGTGGCAGTAGAGGCCGACGACGTCGAAGGCCGCGAGCGCCCGGTTGATGACGGCGTACTCCTCCCCGCTCAGCTCCTCCACCCCCACCCCCCGCTCCTGCATCAGGAACACCGCCCGCCTGCCGTGCTGCAGTTCCGGAGTGATCAGCGACTCGTGCAGCTTGAGCAGCGCGTCCCTGCGGTCCTTCAGCCGGGCCACATAGAGCGACAGCACACTGATGACCACAGCGGCCACCGAAATGACAACCGACGCACCCTCACCGTCCACCGCGAAGCCCCCCATCCCCCGACAGTCCGGGTCCAGGGCTGCCCATCCCCGGTCGGACGCAAACGGACGCCTGCCCAGCGGGCCCCGGCCCGGCCCCGCGTCCGGCCGCTCATGCCGAGGGCCGCCGGGTGCGGTCCCGGGCCGTGATGGCGTCGGCGACGCCCTGGACGGCTCCGCGGATGAGGGCGCCGTACGGAGTGGCGGGGAGGTTCGGGGCGTGTGCGCGGGCCGCGTCGATGTGCTCCGTGGCCGCTTGGAAGGAGCCGAGGCGTCGGTAGTTGTCGGCGAGGTTGAGGTGGAGGGAGGGGTGGAAGCCCGCGACGTGCAGGTCCGTGTGGTGCTCCTGGACGCGCTGCTCGGTGAGGGCGTCGGCCGCGTCCAGGGCCCGGATGTCCCAGGTCAGGGCCTGGGCGGGGTCGTCGTGGAGGTCGGCCAGATAGTGGGCGAGGCAGCCCGGAGTCGGCGTGGAAGCGCAGGGCGCTGGGCGTCAGCCCGCTGCGCTCGGCGAAGCCCCCGATCGGCATGAGTTCGGATTTCGGCACCGCGCCATCACTGGCCTTCGACCAACTCGAAGGTCAACACACGGCGAAGGCCCACGGCCCCGAGTGGTTCCGGGGCCGTGGGCCTCAAGGCCGGAGGGCTCAGTACACCGGCTTGTTCGGTTCGATCTGGTTGACCCAGCCGATGACGCCGCCGCCCACGTGGACCGCGTCGGCGAAGCCCGCGGACTTCAGGACCGCGAGGACCTCCGCGCTGCGGACGCCCGTCTTGCAGTGCAGGACGATGCGCTTGTCGTGCGGGAGGGACTCCAGGGCGGTGCCCATGAGGAAGTCGTTCTTGGGGATGAGCTTGGCGCCGGGGATGGAGACGATCTCGTACTCGTTCGGCTCGCGGACGTCGATGATCTCGATGTTCTCGCCGTCGTCGATCCACTCCTTGAGCTGCTTGGGAGTGATCGTGGAGCCGGCGGCGGCCTGCTGGGCCTCCTCGGAGACGACGCCGCAGAACGCCTCGTAGTCGATCAGCTCGGTGACCGTGGGGTTCTCGCCGCACACCGCGCAGTCGGGGTCCTTGCGGACCTTGACCTGGCGGTACTGCATCTCCAGGGCGTCGTAGATCATCAGGCGGCCGACCAGCGGGTCACCGATGCCCGCGAGCAGCTTGATCGCCTCGTTGACCTGGATCGAGCCGATCGACGCGCACAGCACACCGAGCACGCCGCCCTCGGCGCAGGAGGGGACCATGCCCGGCGGCGGGGGCTCCGGGTAGAGGCAGCGGTAGCAGGGGCCGTGCTCGGACCAGAAGACGGACGCCTGGCCGTCGAAGCGGTAGATCGAGCCCCACACGTAGGGCTTGTTCAGCAGCACGCACGCGTCGTTGACCAGGTAGCGCGTGGCGAAGTTGTCCGTGCCGTCGACGATCAGGTCGTACTGGCCGAAGATCTCCATCACGTTCTCGGCCTCGAGCCGTTCCTCGTGCAGGATCACGTCCACGTACGGGTTGATGCCCTTGACCGTGTCCCGCGCGGACTCGGCCTTGGAGCGGCCGATGTCGGCCTGGCTGTGGATGATCTGCCGCTGCAGGTTGGACTCGTCGACCTCGTCGAACTCCACGATGCCGAGCGTGCCGACACCGGCCGCCGCGAGGTACATCAGCGCGGGTGAACCCAGGCCGCCGGCGCCCACACAGAGCACCTTGGCGTTCTTCAGCCGCTTCTGCCCTTCCATCCCCACGTCCGGGATGATCAGGTGGCGGGAGTACCGGCGGACCTCGTCTACGGTGAGCTCGGAAGCGGGCTCGACCAGGGGTGGCAGCGACACGGGGACTCCGTTGGTCGGTCGATCACTACGGGTTGTTCTTCCCGTAACACTGCCACGGCCTTCTTCATTCCGAGACACCCGTTCCGACCCGCGAGACGAATTCGTCCCAGTGGCCGGGCATGGTCTCCCAGGGGTTGGCCCGGCCGCCCTGGTCCGTGCGGTCGGTGAGGTAGACCGTCCCGGCGCCCTGCCAGCGCGCGATGCGCAGCGCCTCCTCCAGATGACCGCGCGGCACGCTGTGCACGAAGTGGCAGAAGCGGCTCTCCGGGTAGTCGGCCGTCCACTCGGCCACCTGCGACCAGCGGTAGTCGGCCCAGGAGCCCCGGAAGGTGACCAGCTGGTCGGCGTTCTCCGCGTACCCCGGACAGGGGTGCTCCCCGTGGCCGAGCACGAGGTGGGTGTCCCCGGCGAGCGCGCGGAGCGTGGTGAGCACCCGCCGGACCTCGGACAGTTGGGCCCGGTCTCCGGGACAGCGTTCCAGCAGGAAGCCGTCGACGCGGTACCAGTCGAGGTGGCGGTGCGCGTCGGTGACCAGGTCGGAGAAGGGGCGCATCCCGTGCGCGAGGTCCAGGTGGCCCAGTACGCGGACCCCGCCGCCCCGGAGCCGGCCCGCCGCGTCCAGGCAGTGCGGGTCGGGGCGGGTGCCGGGTCCGGCGGCGACGTTGAGCACCACCCAGTCCAACGGCGTTCCGGGACGCGCCAGTTCGGCCCACTGGGTGGGCGCGGTCAGCGGGTGCGCGTAGTCGGGGACGCCGATCGCGGTGCGCACGCCGGTGAGGGCGGGCGCGCTGGTCAGATGCGGCATGCCGCCTCCATCCAGATGTCCGCGAGGGACTCCTCCAGATTGATCCGGGGCCGCCAGCCGAGCCGGTCGCGCGCGGTGCGTACGTCGGCCTGCTGCCAGCTCCCGCAGCCGTCCGGGTAGGGGTAGGCGACCGGCACCGCGTGGTCCAGGTCGCCGCGCGGATGCCCGATCTGCCCGCGCAACGGGCCGGGCGGGGCGTCGAGTTCGTTGAGCGCGCCGCCGTACCCGGCGACCCGGGCGAGGACGGTGGCCGCGTCGCGCAGCCGTACGGCACGGCCGGAGCCGATGTTGATCACGCCCTGCGCGGCGGACAGCGAGGCGGCGTGCACCGCGCGGGCGACGTCGCGTACGTCGACGAAGTCGCGCTGGACGCCCAGCCCGGCGAGCTTGAGTTCGCCGTCGCCCGCCTGCATGGCCCGGCGCATGGCCTCCGCGAGTCTCCCCAGCGGCGACCCCGCCGGGGTGCCGGGTCCGGCGGGCGAGAAGACGCGCAGCACCACGGCGTCCAGCCCGGAGCCGAGGACCAGTTCGGTCGCGGCGAGCTTGCTGACCCCGTAGGGGCCGCCCGGCCGGGGTACGGCGTCCTCGGCGGTGGAGGAGCCGGGCTGGCTCGGCCCGTACTCGGAGCCGCAGCCGATCTGCACCAGCCGGGCCCCGCAGCCGCTGCGCCGCAGCGCCTCGCAGACGGTGGCCACGGCGACGGTGTTGTGCCGGGTGAGGTCGCGGGCGCCGCCCCGGGTGGCACCGGCGCAGTTGACGACGACGCCGGGGTGCACGGCGTCCAGGAACCGGGTGAGCGCGCCGGGGCTGCCGGTGGCGAGGTCGAAGCGGACGTCGGCGTCGTCGCCCCGGCCGAGCGCGGTGAGCTGCACGGCGGGGTCAGCGAGGAGACGGTCGGCGACGAAGCGGCCGATGTACCCGTTGGCTCCGATCATCAGGACCCTCATAGGGCGGCCCCCGAGGTGTGCGCCGCGGCTGCTCCCACGGACCCGGCCACTGCGGTGACTCCGTGTCGGGAGGTGGTCATCTGGTGTTCTCCTTCTCAGGGATGAAGGTCTCAGGGATGAGGGGGGAGAGGGCGGGGCGGCGGTGGGGCGCCGGTGCCGTGACGGGGTGGGTGGGGTATCCCGGGGTGCCGGGCTCCCTCAGCCGGGCCGCGCCCGGAGGTGGGCGACGGGCCCGGCGGCACGGCCGTGCGGACGAAGGCGGGGGACGGGCGCGGGGCCGCGTGGGCCGTCGCCGGGGGTGCCTGCCGTCCGGTGAGCGCCCGGGGTGGCCGGGCGCGGGGTCGTGGCAGGTCCTGTCAGGGGTGGGTGACCGGCGCCTGCGCCCCTGGGCCGCACGGAGCACGCGTGTCTCACTCCGGGCCCCCCAGGGGCGCGTGGGCCGAGGCTCGGGTGAGGGTGCGCAGGGAGTGGGCCAGGAGGACCAGGGCCGCGCAGCCGCAGCCCAGGGCGGGGATCGCGGCCGCGCCGAGGGGGTCGACCAGGGTCGTCACCGGTACGGCGAGGAAGTGGCAGCCGGGGAGCCGGCCACTCAGCACCAGCGCCGGAGCGGCCACCTCGGCGACCGCCGCCGCGCCCAGGATCACGGCCGGCGCGTGCCGGTGCCGGTGGACGGTGAGGAGGCGGGCGAGGAACAGCAGGGCGCCCAGGGTGAGGGCCCCCGGGTAGGCCGGGTCCTCGTGCAGCACGGCGCCGGTGAGGGCGAGCAGGCCGGTCAGGGCGGCCAGGTACAGCGCGAGGACGCCGAGCAGCAGGGGGCGCGCGCCGGAGGTGAAGTCCTCCAGGCCCCGGCTGCCCGCGAGCCGTCGGCGGGCCCCGAGGTCCAGGAGGTGGGCGCACCAGGCGGCGGGGGCGCAGGCCAGCGCGAGGGCCAGTACGGGGGCGGTGGCGGCGGGCCATGGGCCGTCCGGGGCGCCGGTGGGCAGCGCGTCGGGGCCGCCGCTCACCACGGCGTCCAGCAGACCGTCACCGAGCAGGGCGTACCCGAGGAGGCAGGCGGTCCACACGGGGGCGGAGGGCCGCGCGGCGGCGCCGGGGCGGGCCGCGAGGGGGCCCCGGCCGAGGGCGGCGCGTACGGCGAGGGTCATCGCGAGGAGGCCGCCCAGGGCGATCAGGGGGCGGGCGGTGCCGGGGCCGAGCCGTAGTCCCGCGAGGGCGCCGGAGGCGACCGCGCCGGGGAGCAGGGTGAGCATGACCCAGCCGGCGCGGATGCGCGGGGCGGGGCCGGGGGCGGGCTCGGGGGCCGGGTCGGCGTCGTCGCGGGGGACGCGCGCGTACAGCTCCTCGGCGAGCGAGAAC
Organism: Streptomyces seoulensis; assembly: GCF_004328625.1. Taxonomy (NCBI): domain Bacteria; kingdom Bacillati; phylum Actinomycetota; class Actinomycetes; order Kitasatosporales; family Streptomycetaceae; genus Streptomyces; species Streptomyces seoulensis. The sequence goes on along the minus strand of NZ_CP032229.1, from coordinate 4,114,684 downwards.
ACGTCCCGGTGCCGGTAGCGGGCGGCGGAGCGGTCGGTGAAGCCGTGCGACTCCAGCCCGGCCGCGATCTCCAGCGGGTCCACGGCCCGCTCGCACAGCTCCCGGTGCTGGTGCAGCAGGGCCTTCACGGGGTCGACGGCACCCCGGCGGGGAGCTGCCTCGGTGGCCCCGGAAGAGGCCACCGCCCGCGTTCTGTCCACGCCCTTCATCGCGCCCCCTCCGCCCCGGCCCGTACCGGCTCCGGCGAGCCCCGCAGCAGGGTGGGGACGGTCCAGTGGCCGGGCACGTGGGACTCGGCCGGGTCGGCGAACGGCAGCGGCTCCCCGGCCTCGTCCACGGCGACCCGGCGCACCGGGCAGTGCGACATGATCTCCAGGTAAATGCCGTGAAATGCCGTGATGTTCTGTTCGACGCCGAACAGCTCCAGCGCCCGTGCCCGCGCCGCCGCCCCCAGCCGCGCCCGGCGCTCGGGGTCGCGCAGCAGCGCCACGCACGCCTCCGCGAGCGCCCTCGGATTGCGCGGCGGTACGACGAGCCCGGTGCCCCCGATGACCTCCACCACCGCGCCCACGTCGGTGGACACCGTGGCCCGGCCGCAGAACATCGCCTCGGCCAGGCTGACCGGGAACCCCTCGACCACACTGGACAGCACGACCACGGCCCCGGCGGCGTACGCGTCGGGCAGCGTCGGCGCCTCGGGCGCCCCCACCTCGGTGAACGACACGGGGTTGTCCCCCACGGCGTGCAGCCCCTCGGCCTCGTCCGGGAAGAGCTGGGCGGCCAGCGCCCGGCACTGCGCGAGGTACGCCTCGCCCTCGGCCCCCACCGGCACGCCCACGATGCGCAGCCGCGCGTGCGGCTCCTCCTTGCGGACCTCGGCGAAGGCGTGCAGCAGCGAGACGAGGTCCCGGCCGGGCTCGATCCGGCCCACCCACACCAGCGTGCCGGCGTCGGCGCGGTCGGGCGCCTCGCCGACCTCGGCGAACCGGTCGGCGTCCATGCCCGGGTGGACGGTGCGGATACGGGCCCGGTCGGCGCCGCACCGCTCCTGCCAGCGCCGGGCGTGGCTGCTGCCGGGGGTGAGGATCTCGGCGCGCCGGTAGACCTCGGCGGCGAGCCGCCCGTGGAAGGCGGCGAGGAGGGAGCGGACGGCCGGTGCGGCGCTGTCCGGGCCGAGCGCGAGGTAGTGCGCGCGGAGCTGGACGCCGTACTCGGTGACCAGCAGGGGCACGCCGGCGAAGTGCCGGGCGAGCAGGCCGGGCAGGGCGGTGGGGCCGCCGGAGGTGGCGTGGCAGAGGTCGACGGCGGCGAGGGCGTTTTCGCCGTACCAGTCGAGGGAGAGGGGGCCGAGGGCGCGGGCGAGGTGGTCGGTGACGGCCAGCAGGTCGGGGACACGCGCCTCGTGCGCCGCGCGCGGCGCGCCGGGGGCGCGGCAGGCGCGCTCCAGGGCGGTCACGGAGTGGTCGGAGCGGAGGGCTCCGGTCAGGGTGCCGCTGTCGCGGGCGAGTTCGGCGAGGTTGTACAGCGCGTTGCCGAAACGGTCCGCCAGTTCGGCGGCGGAGTCCTCCCCCAAGCCGCAGACCGCGCCCAGCAGTTCGCCGTAGTGCTCGGTGAACCGCCTGCGGGCGCGGCGGCCCAGCGGGGCGCCGTCGCCCCCGGCCGTCCACAACCCGGCGGTGCGCACCCGCCTGACCTGCGGCGGGATCGGCACCCAGCCGTCGTCCTCCTGCTGCCGGCCGCTCTTGAGCGCGTAGACGTCGAACTCGTGCTGCCCGAGCCCGCGCACGAGCCGGTCGCACCAGAGCCCGGTGTCACCGCCGACATACGGATAGCCACCCTCGGTAAGCAGTCCGATGCGCACGCGTGCACCCCCGATCTCCCGTGTGTGGGAGCCGCCGTCGTCCCGGCGGCTCGCAGCGGGACGAACGTATGCGGAGAGGGCGGTGGTGCGACGGACGGTTGTCCGTCGCACCACCAAAAGGGGTGAACGGTCGTAACTTTCGCGGGCGAGCCGCGTTCCGACACGCTAAGAGATCGCGCGGTGACGGTCCACACGCAAATCGTCACGCCGGAGCGGGCTCTCGCCTCGCCGCCCGCCGCCGTGCGGCGACCTCCGGGTCCAGCGCCGGTACGGCGGCCAGCAGTTGGCGGGTGTACGGGTCGCGCGGGTTCTCGTAGACCTCGTCGGCGGGGCCGGTCTCGACGACCTGTCCCCGGCGCATGACGGCGACCCGGTCGCTGACCTGCCGGACCACGGCGAGGTCGTGCGCGACGAAGACGAGCGCGAGCCCGAGTTCCCGCCGCAACTCGTCCAGTAGCGCGACTACTTGGGCCTGGGTGGTGACGTCGAGCGCGGAGACCGGTTCGTCGCAGACGATGACGCGCGGGTCGGCGGCGAGGGCCCGCGCGATGCCGATGCGCTGGCGCTGGCCGCCGCTGAACTCGTGCGGGTAGCGGTCGTGGTGGGCCGCTTCGAGACCGACCCGCTCCAGCAGTCCGGTCACCCGCTCCCGTACGGCCCTGTCGTCCAGCTTCCCCTTGGCGCGCAGCGGGTCGGCGATCGAATCGCCCACCGTGCGGCGGGGGTTGAGTGAGGAGGCCGGGTCCTGGAACACCATCTGCACGGCGGGGTCGACGCCGTGGTGCGCTCGTCCCTCGTGGCGGAGGGTGCCGGAGGTCGGTTCCAGCAGACCGACCAGCATGCGGCCCAGGGTGGTCTTGCCGCTGCCGCTCTCCCCCACGATGCCCAGGGTCTCGCCCCGGCGCAGGGTCAGCGAGACGTCGTCCACGGCGGTGAACGCCCCGCGTCCGCGCCCGAACTCCTTGCGCAGCCCGGTCGCTTCGAGCACCGTCTCCCCCGCCTCCCCGGCCGACGCGGCACGCGGTGCGTCCACGCGCGGTACGGCGGCGAGGAGTTCACGGGTGTACGGCTGCTCCGGCGCGGCCAGCACCTGTCGCAGCGAGCCGTGTTCGACCGCGCGGCCGTGCCGCATGACGAGCACGTCGTCGGCGCTCTCGGCGGCGACGCCCACGTCATGGGTGACGAGCAGCAGCCCGAGCCCGTTCTCCTGGCGCAGGGCGTGCAGCAGGTCGAGGATCTGGGCCTGCACGGTGACGTCGAGCGCGGTGGTCGGCTCGTCCGCGATGAGCAGCTCGGGTTCGCACGCCAACGCCATGGCGATCAGCGCGCGTTGGCGCATCCCTCCGCTGAACTCGTGCGGCCGGGACCGGGCCCTGCGGACGGCGTCCGGGATCCCGACCCGGTCCAGCACCTCGACGGCACGCGCGCGTGCGGCCCGCCGGGAGGCCCGGGTGTGCACGCGGTACACCTCGGCGATCTGGTCGCCCACCGCGTAGTACGGGTCGAGGGAGGACAGCGGGTCCTGGAAGACCATGGCGGCCCTGGCCCCGCGCAGCGCCCGCAGCTCGGCGTCGGAGGCGGCGGCCACGTCGGTGCCGGCCACCAGGACCGAGCCGCCGACCCGTGCCCCGGTGTCCCGGTGCAGGCCCAGCAGGGCGCCGGCGACGGTGGACTTCCCGGAGCCGGACTCCCCCACCAGGGCCAGCGCGGCCCCCTTCTCCAGCGTGAAGGAGAGTCCGTCCACGGCGCGCAGGGCGCCGAACTCGACGGTGAGGTCGGTGACTTCGACCAGGCTCATGCGAGGACCACCCGGCGGTCGGCCAGCGCGTACAGGACGTCCGCGACGGCGTTGGCGATGACGACGAAGAAGGCGACGACCAGGACCATGCCGACGACCACGGGGAGGTCCACGACCTTGACCGCGTGCACCAGTTCCTGGCCGATGCCGGGCAGCCCGAACAGCGTCTCGGTGAGGACCGCGCCGCCGATGGCGGAGCCGACGTTGTTGGCGTTGAGCGCGATGACGGGGGCGAGCGCGCCGCGCAGGGCGTGCCGTCCGACGATGGCCCGCTCACCGACGCCGTAGGCGCGGAAGGTGCGGATGTGGTCCTCGGCGAGGGTCTCCAGCATGGCCGAGCGGGTCAGCCGGGCGAACGCGGCCGCCTCGATCAGGGCCAGCGACAGCCAGGGCAGCAGCAGGTTCCACGCCCACTGCTCGGGGTCGTCGCCGAAGCGCACGTACTGCGGGAAGGGCAGCAGCTGGAGTTCGCCGCAGACCACGATCATCAGCACCAGCCCGAGCACGAACACGGGCGTGGCCCAGCCGGCCAGGGTCAGCACGGTGAGCACCCGCTCGGAGAGCCGGCCGCGCCGCCAGGCGGAGAGGACGCCGGTGCCGACCCCGATGACCAGCCAGAGCACCATCGCGCCGGCCACCAGCGAGAGGCTGACCGGCAGCTTGGCCAGCAGCAGCGTGAGCACCTGCTGGTCGCTCTGGTAGGAGAGCCCGAGGCACGGTGCCGCGCAGTGCTCGACCGAGGTGCCGGTGGAGTAGTCCTGGCCGGCGAACAGCCCCTGGAGGAAGTGGAAGTAGCGCAGGTAGAGCGGGTCGTCGAGCCGGAGCTGGGCCGCGACCTGGTGCACCTGCTCCGGGGAGCAGCGCGGGCCGCAGGTGATCTGGGCGACGTTGCCGGGGGTGGCGTAGAAGACCACGTAGACGAGGACCGAGACGGCGAGCAGGGTGATGAACGTGCCCGCCGCGCGGCGCAGCAGGAATCCGCCGAAGCCGTTCACGCGGCGTCCTCCTTCCGGGCGCGGCCGGTGCCGACGCGCAGCCGGGAGGCGGCGCGCGGGTCGAGTGCGGTGCGGACGCCGTCACCGAGGACGGTGAGGGCGAGCACGGTGGTGAACAGGGCGCCCGCCGGGAACAGCAGGTACTGCGGCGCGGCCTGGTACCAGACGTCGGCCGCGGTGATCATCTGTCCCCAGGAGGGCGTCGGCGGCTTCACCCCGACGCCGAGGAAGGACAGGGCGGCCTCGGCGGAGATGTTGGTGGGCACCAGCAGCGCGGCATAGGTGATGACGGGCGCGGCGAGGCCGGGCAGCAGCTCGCGGCGGGCCACGCGCACGGCGCCCCATCCGCTGAGCCGGGCGGCGGCCACGTGGTCGAGCCCCTTGAGGGTGAGCGTCTGGGCGCGCACGATCTTGGCGACGTTGCCCCAGGCGATCAGCCCGATGACGAGGGCGACCAGCACCGGGCGGGGGAAGCTCGCGGGCACGACGGCCAGCAGCGCCAGCGCCATGATCATGAGCGGCAGCGCCACGATGATGTCGGTGATCCGGCTGAGGACCTGGTCCAGCCAGCGGCTGCCCATGGCGGCGGCCACACCGACGGTGACGCCGATGAGCACCTGGACGAGCGTGGCCGCGAAGGCGACGCCCAGCGAGACGCGGGCGCCCTCCACCAGCCGGGCGAACAGGTCGCGGCCGGTCTGCGGTTCGATGCCGAGCCAGTGCTCGGCGCCGATCCCGCCGAGCGACCCGATGGGCACCCCGCCGCGCGCGGAGTCGACGAGGCCGGGGTGGTACGTGGTGGCGTCCTGTCCCTCGACGGAGGTGAGGAGCGGCGCGGCGAGCGCGACCAGGACGAGGAGCGCGACGACGGCCGCGGCGACCAGGGCGGCCCGCTGCGCGCGCAGCCGCCGCCAGAACTGACGGGCCCCCGAGGCCGCCGGGGCGGTGATCTCCGCCCCGGCGGCCTCGACGGCGACAAGTGCTTCGCTCACCGGGTCACTTCACCGCGACCTGGGAGATGTCCAGCACGCCGGTCCAGTCGCTGATCACGATGTTCCTGACGTCCGAGCCGTACAGGCGCTTGTAGACGGGGTGGAACAGCGGGACGACCAGGGCGTTGCCGGCGATCTTCTTGTCCAGCGCGCCCCAGCGGGCGGCGGCCGCGTTCAGGTCGGTCAGCTTGTTGATGGCGTCGATCTCGGTGTTGACCGACTTGTCGTCCAGCAGACCGGTGTTGAAGTTGGCGCCGTCCTTGACGATCTGGCGGCCGTCGAAGATCGGGGCGAGGAAGGGACCGCCGGAGGGCCAGTCGGCGCCCCAGTGCGCCAGGAAGAAGCCGGGCTCGGTCTTGATGCTGTGGATCTTGTCCCGGTAGTCGTTGTCCTCAAGACCCTGGAGCCTGACCGTGATCCCGGCCTTCTTCAGGGCGTCCTGGAGGGCGGTGGCGATCTCCGGGCTGGTCTCGAAGTCCTTGCTGTTGGAATGCGTGAGGGTGACGGTCAGCCCGTTCGGGTGCCCGGCCTCCTTCAGCAGCTCCTTCGCCTTGGCCGCGTTGCCGGACTTGCCCGCCGGGAACAGGTCGTGCGGGGTGTACCCGAAGGACTTCTGGTCGGGCAGGAAGGTGGTTGCGGGCTCGGCGAGCGCGGACCCGCCGGCCGCGTTGATCACCGAGGAGCGGTCGACGGCGTACGAGATCGCCTGGCGCACCTTCGGGTCGTCGAACGGCTTCACCTTCGGGTTGAAGGCGATGTAGTCCGTGTAGCCGAAGTGGCCGGTGCCCACCCGGGCGGCGAGGCCCTTGTCGCCGCTGACCCGGGCGAGTTCGGCCGGGCCGAGGTTGGTGTCGGTGGTGACGGCGGCCTTGTCGGCGCCCTGGGAGGCGGCGAGCCGCTGGTTGATGACGGAGGAGTCGAGCCCGGAGCGCACGTCGACCTTGTCCGGGTACGCCTTGCGCTCGTCGTCACCGCTCCAGTGCGGGTTGCGCTCCAGCAGCACGCGCTCGCCGTCGTTCTGGTTCCTGACCACCTTGTACGGCCCGGAGGAGACCGGGTGCTGCTCGTACTTGGTGCCGGTGTCCTTGGCCTTGGGCACCGGCGCGAACTGCGTCTGGGTGGCGAGGAAGGGGAACTCGCCCTCGGGCTTGTTCAGATGGAAGACGATCGTGCGCGCGTCCGGCGTCTCGATCGCGGAGAGACCCTTCTTGTCCTTGTACGGCCCCTGGTAGTCGGCGGCGCCGCTCAGCCAGTCCCGCAAGTAGGGCGCGCCACCGGAGAGTTCGGGCGCGAAGGACCGCTCGATGCCGTACTTGATGTCGGCCGAGGTGATCGGGGTGCCGTCCTCGTACTCCAGCCCCTTCTTCAGGGTGTACGTCCACACGGTCGCGTCCTTGCTGGGGCGCCCGGTGTCGGTGGCGAGGTCGGGGACCACCTTGGCGCCCTCGGCGCCGTTCTCGCGGTTGCGCGTGGTGAGGGTGCGGAAGACCAGCGAGGGGACGTTGCCGCCGCCGGAGGTGTAGAGGCGGGCCGGGTCGAAGTCGGTCTGGGCCTCGGCGTTCAGCACGGTGAGGGTGCCGCCCTTGTGGGGCGTGGAGTCGCCACCGGCGCCCTTGGCATCGTTGTCCTCAGGGCCGCAGGCGGCGGCGCCCGCTGCCACGACCAGGCCGACGGATGCCGCTGCCACGCGGCGCGCTATGACGGACGATTGATGCATCGGAAATGACGACCTCTCGGGGGAACCCCCCGGACTGTCCGAGGGGTGAGACATGGGGACGAGGAATGAGACACCTGCGGACAGGTGCCGGCCCCGGCGTCAGTCGTCGAGAGATCCCGCGAGAAGGCTCACGGGCGGCAGGGTGAGAAGGGCACGCATCGACGCGGACGCCAGGAAGGCGGCGTCAGCGACAGTCGATGTCGGCCACGCAGAGGGGGTCACACCGATGAGCGCCAGCTCGATGGCGGCGCTGCGGAGGGCGGAGTGACGGGACCACATGCGCAGAAATATGAACGAACTTGCGACTCATGTCAATGTGACATGAGTGCGCCGCCGTTCACTCACGCCTCAACTCTTCGGATACGGCCAGGCGTTGGGCAGGCAGTGGATTCCGTCGTGGTCGAGGAACTTGGTCTGCTGCTGCATCACCGGGGCGATCGAGCCGTTCTTCTGGCACGTGACGTGCCCGTGTCCGAGCCGGTGGCCGACCTCGTGGTTGATCAGCATCTGGCGGTAGGCGTAGATCTCGGCGTCCCCGTAGGTGACGCTGCCCTGCGCCCAGCGGTACGCGTTGATCATCACGCGCTCGGTGGCCGCCGAGTCGCAGGAGACGTTGTCCTCGGTGGTGTCCAGGCCCGACTTGGCACACCACTCGGCGGTCGTGCCGGGGCTGGCCAGGGTGATCACGAAGTCCGGCTTGCCGGTGGAGACCCGCTCGAAGCTGCGCTCCCCGCCGTGCGCCCAGCTCCGGTCGTCGTTCAGGGTGCGCTGCACGGCGTCGGCGAACAGCGCGCCGTCCAGGCCGAGCCCCTGCTCGACGTCGACCCGGTAGGTCATCTTCGGGCCCTTGCCGGGCGCCTTGGCCGAGCCGGGCACGGTGTCGAACCTGCCGGAACCCTTGAGCTTCGCCGCCAGGGGATAGAGCCGGCCCATCTTCTGGGCGTACGTCAGCGGGACGGCGCTCGGCGCGCTGGAGGGCACGGCCTGGGCGCCGGCCGGCAGCCCGCCGGCGGCGGCCTGGGACCGCGAGTCGCCCTGGGCGCGGCCGTCGGCCACCTGTCCGGCGACGACGATCGCGAGCACGGTGGTCACGGCGGCGGCCGCGACCCCGGTGAAGGCGCGCCCCTTGCCGCCGTGCCGGGTCGCCGCGGGCTCGGATACGGGAGGCTCCCCGCCCTCGTCCGGCGCGGTCCTCGGCTCCGGCACCTCGGCCCGCCGGGGCGGCCGGGGAGCGGCGCCCTCGGCGAAGGCGTCCAGGTACTCGCGGCGCGGGCCGGTACCCGCGTCCGCGGGCTCCGCGCGCCGCTGCCTCGGGAAGGGCCCCGGGGTGGCCCGACGGTTCTCGAACTCGCCCCAGCCGCCGCCCACTTCACGCTGTTCCGGGTGACCGCCCCGCGCGGCCCCGAAGGCGTCCGGCGCCCGCTCGTCGCCGCGCCGGCCCTGCGGGACATGGCGTCCGGCACCGCTCACGGTCGCACCGGAGGCGCCCTGGGGTCCGGCGGTCCACGACTCACCGCCCCGTGGACGCGGGCGCACGGCGAAGTCACCCGTCCCGGTGACGTCTTCGGTGCCCCCGGCCACCGGGTCGGTGCCCTCTATGGCCGAGGGGTCCCCCTGGGGAGCCGGTCCTCGGCGACTGTGTCGTCCCACCCCTGCCCTCAGTTCTCCGCGTCCGTGGCGCCCGGTACGGCGCTCTCCGCGAGAAGTTCGCGGAACGCCCTGGCCACCAGCTCCGGGTATTCCATCATCGCCACGTGCCCGGCGTCCGGCAGGGACAGCAGACGGGAGTCCCTGAAGGAGCGGGCGGCCTTGGCGGCCATACGGAAGCCGACGAGTTGGTCACGGCCACCGTAGACCAGCAGGGTCGGCGCGAGTACCCGCTCGGCCTGCCTCCACAGCCCCTGCTGCCCGCCCAGCGTGTACGCGTCCACGATCCCGCGCGCGGAGCGGGTCATCGCGTCCCAGAAGTACGGCAGCCTCAGGCGCCGTTCCAGCTCCTCCACCGCGTACCCGAACGCCTCCGGCGTCACGGTCGTGGGATCGCCGTAACAGAGGGCCGTCACCCCGCGCACCCGCTGCTCGGCGGTCCACTCACGGGTGAACCGGTTGAACAGCGCGGCCACGCCGGGCACGCCCAGCAGGGCGGTGGGGACCGCGCTGCGCTGGACGCGCAGCTCCGGCAGGGCGGGCGAGACGAGCGTCAGGGTGCGCACCAGGTCCGGGCGGACGGCGGCCACGCGGGTGGAGACCGCGCCGCCGAGCGAGTTGCCCAGCAGGTGCACCGGGCCGCGTCCGGCCGCGTCCAGGTGGCGGATGACCGCGCGGGCGTGCCCGGTGACGGAGTAGTCGCCGTCGTCCGGCGGCGGGGAGTCCCCGAAGCCCGGCAGGTCGACGGCCTCGGAGTCGACGGTCCCGTCCAGCGCTGCCATCAGCAGGGACCAGTTCTGCGAGGAACCGCCGAGCCCGTGCACGAACAGCGCGGGCTCAAGACCCTCCCGTGCGGGCGGCCGGGACCGGACCGTCAGGGTGACCCCCGGCAGCCGCACCGACCTCATCCGCTCGCCCTCGCCCACCCTTACGGGTGCGACCCGGGGGAGCACACTCGCGGCCGGCACGGAAGGTGACTCGGTCGAAGACATGCGGCAATGTTACGAGACGATCACACCGCAGCTCATGTGTTCGCCCTCACAGGCGACGGTACCCGGACTCCGGACCGGTATCGCCGACGGCGTGGCGCCGCCCCGGGCGGTCTCCTAGGCTCGTATGACAGCGCAGCCGCGGGGTACCCGCCCGAGCCAGAGGTTCCGGAAGAGGCTTCCGGACGGACGCTGGAAGAAAGGGAGGCCGTCATGGCCCACGACCCCACCGAGCCGGACGAGATCGAGAGCCGCGAGGACACCCGGGCCGGGATCGTCGATGTCGAGGCCGCCGAGCACGACGCCGCCGAGCAGCGCGCCCCCCTCACCGAGGAGCGGGACGAGCCGCTGAGCGAGGTGGACCCGGCCCGGGGCAGCGAGGGCGATCTCATCGAGCAGGCCCGCGTGGTCAGGACCGACGAGGACGACTACCGCTGACCGGACGCGCACCGCGGCCGGGGCCACGGCTTTCGCCGCCGTCCGGTACGTGAAATTCTGCGCTCGCACCGCGCACACCGGGGTTACCGAAAAGTACGATGGCCGCGCGGCCGACACCGCACGAGGACGACATTGGGAGGCGGCGTGACAGCCATCGAGCAAACAGAGGCAGCACGCCCGCGCGGCACCCGTCTGCCGCGCCGAGCCCGGCGCAACCAGTTGCTGGGCGCTGCCCAGGAGGTTTTCGTCGCCCAGGGCTATCACGCGGCCGCGATGGACGACATCGCCGAGCGCGCCGGAGTCAGCAAGCCGGTGCTCTACCAGCACTTCCCCGGCAAGCTCGACCTCTACCTGGCCCTGCTGGACCAGCACTGCGAGGCCCTGATCCAGGCCGTGCGCGCCGCGCTCGCCTCGACGACCGACAACAAACAGCGCGTACGGGCGACCATGGACGCCTACTTCGCGTACATCGAGCACGACGGCGGCGCCTTCCGGCTGGTCTTCGAGTCGGACCTGACGAACGAGCCGGCCGTGCGCGAGCGCGTCGACAAGGTGACCACCGAGTGCGCCGAGGCGATCTGCGAGGTCATCGCGGAGGACACCGGTCTGTCCCGCGCGGAGTCGATGCTGCTGGCCTCCGGGCTCGGCGGACTCGCCCAGGTGGTGGCGCGTTCCTGGCTGCACAGCGACCGCAGCGTGCCGCGCGACCAGGCGGTGCAGTTGCTCGCCTCGCTGGCGTGGCGCGGCATCGCCGGTTTCCCGCTGCACGGCACCGACCACCACTGAGACGACGGCGCGCCGGCGGGGCGTGTTCGCTGATGGCGTTCCCGCCAGAAGCATGCGCGTCCCCTCACCGGGCTAATGTGTGCTGCGTACGGCGCGGCACAACGCGCACATCACTGACCGTCGGAGGGACATAGCCGTGGAGGTCAAGATCGGCGTGCAGCACGCGCCCCGCGAGATCGTTCTGGAGAGCGGTCAGAGCGCCGAGGAGGTCGAGCGCGTCGTGGCCGACGCCCTGGCCGGGAAGTCGCCGCTGCTGAGCCTGGAGGACGAGCGCGGCCGCAAGGTCGTGGTCCCCGCGGACCGTCTGGCGTACGTCGAGATCGGCGCGCCGACCGCGCGCAAGGTCGGTTTCGGCACGCTGTAGGCGCGACACCCGTGAAGGGCCCGGTGGCACCCGCCACCGGGCCCTTTTCGCTGGCCCGGCGCGCACGGCTCGCGCACAGGATGGGCACGGGGGAGGATTGCAACGCGCAGGTCACGGGTATGCCGGACGGTGACCGCATGAGCACGCAGACGTGGGAGGGACCCCTCGAATGATCCTCGAAGTGCTCGCTTCGGCCGCGCTCGGACTCGTCCTCGCCTTCGCGGCGGCGCACCGCCTGCCGCACCGGCTGCCCACCCGCCCGCTGGTCTTCGCCACCGCGGTGGCGGGCGCGCTCTTCGGGGACTTCGTCACGCACAGCGCACTGGGCCCGGCCCCGGTCCTGCTCACCCTGCTCGGCGCGGCCGTCGTGTCCGCCGCGTCCCTGTCGCTGCTGCTGCGCCCGGCCGGGCGGCTGCGCCGGCGATCCGCGCCCGCGTAGCCGCCTCCTGACGGCGGGTCAGGCCGCGAGGCCCAGCGCGGCCATCCGCTTGGTGTGCGCCTCGGTGATCCGGGTGAACATCCGGCCGACCTCCGCGAGATCGAAGCCGTCGGCCACCCCGCCGACCAGCATGGTGGACAGCGCGTCCCGGTCCGCGACGACCCGCTGCGACTGGGACAGCGCCTCGCCCATCAGCCGTCGCGCCCACAGCGCGAGCCGCCCGCCCACGCGGGGGTCGGCGTCGATGGCCGCGCGCACCTTCTCCACCGCGAACTCCGCGTGCCCGGTGTCGTCGAGGACGGCGAGGACGAGCTCGCGGGTGTCGGTGTCGAGGCGGGCCGCGACCTCGCGGTAGAAGTCACTGGCGATCGAGTCGCCGACGTACGCCTTGACCAGGCCCTCCAGCCAGTCCGAGGGCGCCGTCTGCTTGTGGAAGCTCTCCAGCGCGGCGACGAAGGGGTCCATCGCCGCGGTGGGCTCGGCACCGATCCCGGTCAGCCGGTTGCGCAGCCGCTCGAAGTGGTGGAACTCCGCCGAGGCCATCTTGGCCAGCTCCGCCTTGTCCGAGAGGGTCGGCGCCAGCTTGGCGTCCTCCGCGAGCCGCTCGAACGCGGCCAGCTCGCCGTACGCGAGCGCGCCGAGCAGGTCCACGACGGCGGCGCGGTACTGCGGGTCCGCCGCGGCCGTCGCCCAGTCCTGGGCGGCGACGCCGGTGGCGGCGCCCGCGTTCTCGGGGGTCTCAGGCTTGTCAGAGCTAGTCATGAGGCGCACAATAGCCCGCTCGCCCCCTCCGGGAACCCCCTGGTCAACCACTGTGACCACGACTACGTGACGAATTCGGCCATCGCGTGTGCGGCAATCCGGGGTATGGTGGTAATGCGCCTGCTGAGTGCTCCGACGCTGTTCGGTGCGTTCGGCGCCTTCTGGCAGTTGGCGCACGTATGAGGATGCCCGGTCGGTGGCCCGATCGGCTCCGACCTGACAGCCCTCCTGGGCCGTACGGCACCGCGCGTACGGCGAGCGGAGGGACATCCTTAGCGGTTCGAGCGCTAGAGCGTCGGCAGAGGTCCCGTGTCTTACGGCTTGCCCCAGTTGGTTCGCCCGTACGGCGGCCGACGTGCCCGGCACGGTCAGACATGATCCCCGCGCTCGCCTCGTGCCGCGCACACAAGAAGAGGCAAAACCCTGACTACGACATTTCGTGATCTCGGCATTCTTTCCGAGACCGCCGAGGCGCTGGAAGCCGTCGGCATCATCAACCCCTTTCCGATCCAGGAGCTGACGCTCCCGGTCGCGCTCTCGGGCAGCGACGTCATCGGCCAGGCCAAGACCGGCACGGGCAAGACCCTCGGTTTCGGCCTGCCGCTGCTGGAGCGCGTCATCGTCCCCGCCGACGTCGAGGCCGGCCGTGCCGCCCCGGAGGCGCTGACCAGCGCGCCGCAGGCGCTCATCGTCGTGCCCACCCGCGAGCTGTGCACCCAGGTCACCAACGACCTGCTGACCGCCGGCAAGGTGCGCAACGTGCGCGTCCTCGCCATCTACGGCGGCCGTGCCTACGAGCCGCAGGTCGAGGCCCTGAACAAGGGCGTCGACGTGGTCGTCGGCACCCCCGGCCGGCTGCTGGACCTCGCGGGCCAGAAGAAGCTGGACCTCAGCCACGTCAAGTGCCTGGTGCTGGACGAGGCCGACGAGATGCTCGACCTGGGCTTCCTGCCCGACGTCGAGAAGATCGTCAACATGCTGCCGGCCAAGCGCCAGACCATGCTGTTCTCGGCCACCATGCCGGGCGCGGTCATCGGTCTCGCCCGCCGCTACATGTCCCGCCCCACGCACATCCGCGCCACCGCGCCGGACGACCAGGGCGCGACGGTCGCCAACATCAAGCAGTTCGTCTACCGCGGCCACTCCATGGACAAGCCGGAGATGATCGCGCGCATACTGCAGGCCGAGGGCCGCGGTCTGGCGATGATCTTCTGCCGTACCAAGCGCACCGCCGCCGACATCGCCGAGCAGCTCCAGCGCCGGGGCTTCGCGTCCGGCGCGGTCCACGGCGACCTCGGCCAGGGCGCGCGCGAGCAGGCGCTGCGCGCCTTCCGCAACGGCAAGGTGGACGTGCTGGTCTGCACCGACGTGGCCGCGCGCGGCATCGACGTCGGCGGCGTGACCCACGTCATCAACTACCAGTCCCCCGAGGACGAGAAGACCTACCTGCACCGGGTCGGCCGCACCGGCCGCGCCGGCAACAAGGGCACGGCCGTCACGTTCGTCGACTGGGACGACATCCCGCGCTGGCAGCTCATCAACAAGGCGCTGGAGCTGGACTTCAACGAGCCGGTGGAGACGTACTCGACGTCCCCGCACCTCTTCTCCGACCTGAACATCCCGGCCGGCACCAAGGGTGTCCTGCCGCGCTCGGAGCGCACGCGCGCCGGGCTGGACGCGGAGATGGTGGAGGACCTCGGCGAGACCGGCGGCCGTGGCGCGCGCGGTGGCCGTCCCGGCCGTGGCGGGCGTCCCGAGGCCGCGCCGGAGCGGGAGCGCACCGAGCGCTCGGACCGTTCGGAGCGGTCGGACCGTGGTGAGCGCACTCCGCGCCGCCGCCGTCGCATGCGCGGCGGTGCCCCGGTGGAGGCCGGTGCCGCTCCGGCGGAGACCACGTCCGTCGAGGAGCCGCAGGCCGCCCGCACCCCGCGCCGCCGTCGCCGTACGCGTGGCGCGTCGTCGGGCGAGGCGGCGGCCGCCCCCGCCGCCGTGGTCGAGACCGTGGTGACGCCGGAGGCCGTGGCCGAGGCTCCCGCCGAGCCGCGTCGCCGCACCCGCAAGCGTGCCGAGGCGGCCGTGACCGAGGCCGTCGTCGAGGCGCCGGTCGTGGAGGCGGTCGCCGAGACCGCCGTCGTCGAGGCCCCGAAGACGCCGCGCCGCCGTACGCGCAAGGCCGTGGAGGCCGCTCCCGAGGCCGTCGTGGACGCGCCGGTCGCCGAGGCGCCGAAGCGCCGCACCCGCAAGGCGGCCGTCGCCGCCGAGGCGGTCGTGGACGCCGTCGAGGCCCCCGAGGCCGAGACCAAGCCGCGCCGCACCCGGAAGACCGCCGCCGCCAAGGCCGCCGAGACGGCTGAGACCGCCGAGGTCGCCGAGGTCGCCGAGACCAAGCCGCGCCGGACCCGCAAGACCGCCGCCGCCAAGGCCGTCGAGACGACCGAGGTCGCGGAGGCCGCCGAGGTCGCCGAGACCAAGCCGCGCCGGACCCGCAAGACCGCCGCCAAGGCCGTCGCCGCGGAGCCGGTCGAGGCCCCCGAGGCCGAGGTCAAGCCCCGTCGCACCCGGAAGACCGCCGCTGCCAAGGCCGCCGAGACGGCCGAGGTCGCTGAGGTCGCCGAGACCAAGCCGCGCCGGACCCGCAAGACCGCCGCCGCCAAGGCCGTCGCGTCGGACATCCCGGCGCAGGCGACCGAGGAGCCGGAGGCCAAGCCGCGCCGCCGGACCCGCAAGGTCGCGGCCGTGGAGCCCACCGAGGCGTAAGCACCAGCCAGTGAGGCCCGGTCCCCCGTCGAGGGGGACCGGGCCTCACTGTTTGTCAGTACTGCGTCTGCAAGTGCTCCCAGAAGCCGTCCCGCAGGGACCGGCGGAGGTCGGCCTGGCCGCGCAGGGAGTACTGGAGCAGCCCCTCCGCCTCGACCAGGAGGTCCTGGTCGACCGAGCCGGGCAGGTACGGGTGGCCGGGGAGAAGCTCCATCAGGCTGTCCCGGCCCCGCGAGACCAGCCACTTCGCCGCGATCTGGGCGCCGACGAACCGCACGTCCTCGCGGGTGGGCCGGTTGCCCGTGGCCTCGTAGGCGGCGGCCGTGCGGCGGGAGACGTACGGCTTGCAGAACTCCAGGTCGAAGGTGCGCTGGCTGTCGACCTCCCACAGCAGCGGCTCGGCCTGGTTGCGGCCCTCGGGCGCCTCGATGCCCCACAGATGGACCCGCGCCCCGTACCCCTGCGCCGCCTCGACCGCCGAGACGAGGTCCTCGTCGCCGCCGAGCAGTGCCGCGTCGCTGATGGCGCGGTGGCGGGCGAGGGACTCCAGGTCGGTGCGGATCAGGGAGTCGACGCCCTTCTGCTGGTTGTGCGCGTTGAGGTTGCCGAGGCGGACCTTGACGTCGGGCAGCTCGGCGATCGACTGCTGCTCGGCGGTGTGGATGCGGCGCCGGGCGCCGTCGTACCAGTACACGCGCAGCAGGCGGCTGTCGGCGAAGATCGAGCGGGCCTTGTCGATGAGCGCGTCGATCAGGCCCTCGGCGTCCAGGTCGAAGGCGCGGCGGTCCTCGGTGCCGGCCACCAGCCGGCCGGCTGCCGCGTAGAGATAGCCCGCGTCCACGAAGATCGCGTGGGTGGAGGGTGTCTTCGCCACCTCGACGAGCATGCGTTGGAGCAGTTCGTTGGTGTGGTCGATGCGGGCACCCAGAGCCGCCAGGTCTTCGTTCATCGGGTCCATTGTCCCGGCCGTCACGCTGCGAACACAACCGGTCCCCGTCAGTCCCGTCGCGCGGTCTTTTTACCGGACAGTAATTAGCCCGTGAAAAAATTTCCTTAGCGTAGGGAATGTTTGCGGTGGGCAGTT
This sequence comes from Streptomyces seoulensis, assembly GCF_004328625.1. Classification (NCBI taxonomy): domain Bacteria; kingdom Bacillati; phylum Actinomycetota; class Actinomycetes; order Kitasatosporales; family Streptomycetaceae; genus Streptomyces; species Streptomyces seoulensis. The sequence goes on along the minus strand of NZ_CP032229.1, from coordinate 4,098,055 downwards.
CGTTGTCTAGACATGTGACACCGCGACAACTCGTCGCACACCAGTAGTTCTCCTCTGGAGGATGACCAGACGAAGGGAGAAGCCTTCATGCGCTTCGAAATCATGCGACTCGACGAGGTCGACGGCTCGACCGTGGACAGCACCGTCGTGGACGCCGCCTCCGTCAACCGGATCGTGCAGCAGGCGGCCGCCATCGGCCAGCGCCTGTGGATCCGCCCCGCTGAAGGCTGCCCGGCCTCATAGGGCGCACGACGCACTCAAGCCTTCCGGGGGAGCCGAGGCCGAGCCTCAGCTCCCCCGGATCACCTGAGTGACCCCGTTGATGATCTGCTGCACGGCGATCGCGGAGAGCATCATGCCCGCGAGCCTGGTCACCAGGACGACACCGCCGTCCTTGATGACCTTGATGACCAGCAGCGAGTAACGCATCACCAGCCACAGCACGACATGGATGGCGAGGATCGCCGCCCACACCGAGACCTGCGTGGCGACACTTCCGGCCTTCTGCACGGCCAGGATCACCGAGACGATCGCGCCGGGACCGGCGAGCAGCGGCATGCCCAGCGGGACCAGGGCGACATTGACGTCCTTGGTCTGCTTGGGCTCGTCGGTCTTGCCGGTGAGCAGGTCGAGCGCGATCAGCAGGAGCAGCAGTCCACCCGCGATCATCAGCGCGGGGACCGAGACGTGCAGGTAGTCGAGGATCTGGTGGCCGAGGACGCCGAACACGGCGATGACCCCGCCCGCCACACAGACGGCCTGGAAGGCCATCCGCTTCTGGACCTTGGCGGGCCGCCCGGCGGTGAGGGCGAGGAAGATCGGGGTGATCCCCGGCGGGTCCATGATGACGAAGAGGGTCAGGAACAGGGAGCCGAAGACGGCGAGGTCGAACATCGTGTGCCTTGCATGATGAAGCCACCGCCGCGCGGCGCCCCGAGCCCCCTGGGGGCAGGAGACGGGCGCGCACGGCGGACGTGCGGGTGATCGGGTGAGGGGAAAAGCAGCGGGGTGACGCGGAGGGCTCAGGCCCCGCCGGTCCCCGGGACGGGGAAGGCGCCGGTCGCCCGGCGGATGATCTCGCCGTAGACCTCGGGGTCGGTGGTGTTCTCGCCGAGTGCGATGGTCTTGCGGGTGCCGTGGTAGTCCGAGGAGCCGGTGACCAGCAGGTCCAGGTCCCCGGCGAGGCCGCGCAGCCGGGTGCGGGTGTCCTGGTCCTGCTCGGCGTGGTCTGCTTCCAGCCCGTCGAGTCCGGCGGCGGCCATCGCGGCGATCGCCTCCGGCGGCACCGTGTGCCCGCGCTTGGCGGCGGCCGGGTGGGCGAGGACGGTCACGCCGCCCGCGCCCTTCACCAGCCGGATCGCCTCCAGCGGATCGGTCTCGTGCTTGTCGACGTGGGCCCGCCCGCCGTCGGCCAGCCACGCGGGCGTGAACGCGTCGCTCACGGTCGGTACGACACCCAGCTCCACCAGCGCGGACGCGAGGTGCGGCCGGCCCACCGTGCCCCCGGCGGCGATCCGCTCGACCTGCTCCCAGGTGACCGGTACGCCGAGCGCGTTCAGCTTGGCGATCATCGCGTGGGCGCGCGGCACCCGGTCGTCCCGGACCAGCTCGCGCTCGGCGAGCAGGGCGGGCTCCTCGGGGTCGAAGAGGTAGGCCAGCAGATGCAGGGAGACGCCGTCGATCCGGCAGGAGAGTTCGGCGCCGGTGACGAGGGTGAGCCCCTCGGGGAGCGCGGCCAGCGCTTCGGCGTACCCACGGGTGGTGTCGTGGTCGGTCAGCGCGACCACGTCCAGTCCGGCAGCGGCGGCCGCGCGCATCAGCCCGGCCGGGGTGTCCGTGCCGTCGGAGGCGGCGGAGTGGCAGTGCAGGTCGATGCGCACGGCTGCTCCAGACGGCTCGCGGGGACGGTGAGGACACCCAAGGATAGCCGCGCCCGCGGCATGCCTGTCACCCCCGCTCCCCGGAGGCGCCCCCTACAGGTCGGGCCGCATCAGCCGGGGCGAGAGCGCCCCGCAGGGCACCAGATCCACCTCGGGGCCCGCGTCCCGCAGGTCGGTCAGCACCAGCTCGTCGTACATCAGCAGGCCGGACTGCGCGGGCCAGGTGACCGCCCACAGCCAGACGCCGAGCGCCTCGCCGGCGAAGACGGCGCGGTCGTCCGGGGCGCCGTCGACGTGCCAGAGCGGGGTGGGACGGCCGGCCGCCAGCACCTTGGCCTGCGGGGGCTTCTCCATGTCCAGGTAGGGGCCGGGGTCTGGGCCGTCCAGGCCCGCGTAGCGCGCGCCGAGGCCGACGCCCAGTTCCTCGGCGACGAGGATCAGTTCGCCCGGACCGCCGAGCGGGCCGGGTCCGGAGCAGGCCACGACGGTGGCCCGGCCGCCGCCGGGGGCGTCACCCGCGTAGCCGACGCCGGTGAACAGCCAGCCGACCGGCAGCGGCCACGGCATCCACAACGGGACCCGGGTGCGCTGCGTCACGGCGGTGAGCGCCTCGACGCCGGGCGGGATCACGGGCTGCAGCGGATACACCGCGCCGTGCGCGTCGCACTGCCACGTGTCGGCGAAGAGACCGGGAGCCCGGACCCGGCCACCACACCTCGGGCAACTGGGTTCGCCCCTCATAGGGCCCCACGGTCCTACCCCGGCCGCCGCACGTCAAGGACGATCACCCGTACGGCCCCGGCCCGGTTCCGGGGTCCGGTCAACTCCGCGCTCCGGCACGGCACTTGGTGAGCTTGCTCACCCCAGCGGGACGGACGCGCGGTTCGGGTCGCGCAGATCCGTGCCGTGGGTGAGCCACCGCTCCTGGAGCGCCCCCGCGCCGTGCACCCGCTTCCACGCGGCCTCGTTCGGGGTCATCGGCAGCAGCGGCAGGAAGCGCACCGGGTCCAGCGGGGCGTCCAGCTCCAGGTCCTCCACCAGCCCGCCCGGCTCCCCCACCAGTACCGAGGTGAAGGGCGCCCCGGGCCACAGCGGTTCCCCCACGTCCAGTGAGGCACCGGGTGCCACGACGACCCCCTCGACCTGCGGGGACGCGGCGAGCACGGCGAGCGGACGGAGCACCGGACCGGTGTCGGTGACGCCGGCGCGGACGGAGAGGACCAGCTCGGCACGCGGCCCCTCCACGGGGTCGGCGACCATGGCCGTGGGGTCGCTCATGGGGTGCGCCGACATGCCGAGCGTGGCGTAGCGGACCACGTCCCCCTCCTGGAAGCGCAGCACCTCGATGCGGTCGGCGCCGAGGAAGGTGACCGAGGCACGCGCGTCCGGTTCACCGAGCGCCGAGTTCAGCCGCGCCTCGACCAGAGGAAGAACATCAACCATGCGGTGAGCATAGATCTCGTCAGCGGCAGGCAAAGCTGCGCCTTGACACGATGGGCTGCTGCTACGCTGAGCCGGTGGTTCGGGGCCGCGTGCACATGCTCGCCGTCGAGTCCCCGACGCCGATGAGACTCCCTTACGAGGGACCGGCCGGAGGAGGTGGGGCTGTCATGGATCGAAGTCGACCGTGCAGTACCACTCGCTCTTCCGGCTGTTGATGTCATTCCTGGCCGACCGCCACCTTTTCGTTCGCTTCGCCGTCCGGAAGAGCACTTCGTTTCGCTTTGCCTGATCTGCCTGATCTGACTCAGTCCTGCATCAGTAGCGAAGTCGCCACCGCGACGGTGCGGTGCTCCCCGCTTTGTGGACGTGCCAAACGTATGCAGTCCGAACGTCCCCATTCCGGGTAGTTCCACCCGTCGCAGGCGCACTTTCGTTGCCCGCCCGCGAAGGAGCCTGCCCATGTCGATGATCCGCGACCTGCGAGCCGTGGTCCGACCGTCCAGCCGCCCCCTCCCGCGCAAGGAGGCGGCCGCTCCCTTCGAGCCCGACACCACCACGTCCTCGGCCGTGGTCGACTGCGCCGTCTACCGCGACGGCGCCCGGCTGGAGAGCGGACGCACCCTCAGCCCGCAGGAGGCGATGCGCGAGGTGCGCCGGGACGGCGGCTTCGTGTGGATCGGCCTGCACGAGCCGACCGAGGCCGAGTTCGCCGGCATCGCGAGCGCCTTCGGACTCCACCCGCTGGCCGTGGAGGACGCCGTCCAGGCCCATCAGCGGCCGAAGCTGGAGCGGTACGACGACTCCCTGTTCACCGTGTTCAAGACCGTCCACTACGTCGAGCACGACCAGCTCACCGCCAGCAGCGAGGTCATCGACACCGGTGAGGTCATGTGCTTCACCGGCCGGGACTTCTTCATCACCGTGCGGCACGGCGGCCAGGGCTCGCTGCGGGCGCTGCGCCACCGGCTCCAGGAGGACCCCGAGCTGCTCGCCAAGGGCCCCTCGGCGGTGCTGCACGCCATCGCCGACCACGTGGTGGACGGCTATATCGCGGTCGCGGACTCGGTGCAGGACGACATCGACGAGGTGGAGACGGAGGTCTTCTCCCCCGGCCGCAACGGCGGCGTCTCGCGCGGTGTCGACTCGGCCCGGATCTACCAGCTCAAGCGCGAGGTACTGGAGTTCAAGCGCGCGGTCGCCCCGCTCCAGCGCCCGATGCAGCTGCTGAGCGAGCGGCCGATGCGGCTGGTCGACCCTGACATCCAGAAGTACTTCCGTGACGTCGCCGACCACGTGGCCCGGGTGCACGAGCAGGTCATGGGCTTCGACGAACTGCTGAACTCGATCCTCCAGGCCAACCTGGCGCAGGCGTCCGTCGCGCAGAACGAGGACATGCGCAAGATCACCGCCTGGGCCGCGATCATCGCCGTACCCACCATGGTGTGCGGGGTCTACGGCATGAACTTCAAGTACATGCCCGAGCTGCACTGGAAGTACGGCTACCCGGTGATCATGAGCGTCACGGTCGTTCTGTGTCTGGGCATCCACCGCACGCTGAAGCGCAACGGCTGGCTCTGAGCGCCGCTGGATAGGCTGGGCGCATGAGCAGTGAGCCGCCCGCCCAGGCCCTTTTCGACCAGGCCCTCATCGAGGAGGCCACCAAGAAGTCCGGCCTGATCTGGGTCCGGGGCGCCGACGCGCCCGCCGCCCGCCCGCTCTGGCACGTCTGGCACGAGGGCGCGGCCCTGCTGGTCGGCGACGGTCCCGGCGAGCAGCCGCTGCCCGCTCTCACCGACGGCGGCGCGGCCGAGGTCGCGGTGCGCAGCAAGGACAAGGGCGGCCGGCTCGTCACCTGGCGGGCGAGCGTCCACCGGCTGGACCCGGCCTCGCCCGAATGGCAGGCCGCCGTCGCGGAGTTGAAGGGCAAGCGGCTCAACGCCCCGGGCGCAGAGGAGATCCCGGCCCGCTGGGCGCGTGACTGTACGGTGCTGCGCCTGGTCCCCACCGGTCAGGTGGAGCCGCCCCCCACCGGCAGCCTGGCCGAGCCCCCGCTGCCCACCCCGGCCACCACCCGCGTGCCGGTACCGGCCGCGCTGCCGAGGCTCCTGGCCCGGCGACGCAAGCGGGGCTGAGGTCGACAGACCCTAGGAGCCCGGCAGTTGGCCGCCGTAGTCGACCGTGTCGTTCTTGGCGGGCTCGGCGGCGGGGAAGTCCTTGCCCCACTCGGAGAAGGTGAGCGTGCCGGCGCCGCCGCCGCGCACCAGGCGCAGCGGGTACGGCTTGCCCTCCAGGGAGACGTCGAGGGTGCCGCCGGGGCCGCCGTCGCCGGTGACCCGGATGGTGCGGGTGCCGGCCTGGGTGTGGTGGCCGGCCGTGGCCAGCTCGCCGTGCAGGGTGAGCAGCGCGGGCAGCAGGACGTCCTTCTCGGTGAGGCCGCTGAACTTCTGGTACGCCGGGTCCTTCTGGGGGACCTTCACGTACTTGCCGTCCAGCTTGCCCGCGGCGGAGGTGTCACCGCCGTGGTTCCAGAAGGCGGCGTCGGCCTTGACGTACAGCTCGTCGCCGACGCGCAGCAGCTGGAAGGTGGAGCCCTTGGAGGTCACCGAGCCGCTGCCGCCGCCGGACTTCAGCCGCATGTCCAGCTTGAAGGCGACTCCGCCGGTGACGACGGTCCCGGCCAGGTGCACCGCCGGTGCCGCGTCGGCCGCCGCCCGGCTCTGTGTCTGGATCTTCCGCGCGGGCAGCCGCCCGACCCCGTTGGTCCCGGCGTCCGGGTCCTCCTCGCCGCATCCCGTCAGCAGCGTCAGCGCCGACGCGGCCAGCACGCACAGCGCGGCCACCCGCGCGGTTCTCCGGATACGCGCCTGGGGAATCGCAGTCACAGGTGGGGCTGCCTCTCTGCCGTGCCGAATGGGCGTACGGCAGCGTACCGGGGGCACGCGCCCCGAGCGGAGCCCGTCCGTCCGGACCCCCCACCGGGGCGTTTCCGATCGGTACGGGCTAGCCTGAAGCGCACAAGCGTGGCCATATCAGAGCGAATCCGCACCGATTCACTTCGCGTTCTCCCCGCGTCCCGAGCACGGCAAAGGAAGCACAGATGGCAGCCGGTGTCCCCCGGATCTTCGTGTCGCACCTCGCCGGGGTCCCCGTCTTCGACCCGGCGGGCGACCAGGTCGGCCGGGTCCGCGACATCGTCGTCATGCTGCGCGTCGGCCGCCGTCCGCCCCGGGTGCTCGGGCTGGTCGTGGAGCTGTCCACCCGGCGCCGCATCTTCCTGCCGATGACCCGCGTGACCGGCATCGACTCCGGTCAGGTCATCTCCACCGGGGTGGTCAACGTCCGCCGCTTCGAGCAGCGGCCCACCGAGCGCCTGGTCTTCGGGGAGCTGCTGGACCGGCGGGTGAAGCTGGTGGAGACCGGCGAGGAGGTCACCGTCCTCGACCTCTCGGTGCAGCAGCTGCCCGCCCGCCGCGAGTGGGAGGTGGACCGGGTCTACGTCCGCAAGGGGAAGAAGGGCGGCGCCTTCCGGCGGGCCAAGGGCGAGACGCTGACCGTGGAGTGGTCGGCCGTCACCGGGTTCTCCCTGGAGGAGCACGGTCAGGGCGCGGAGAACCTGCTGGCCACCTTCGAGCAATTGCGCCCGGCCGACCTCGCCAACGTCCTGCACCACCTCTCCCCCAAGCGGCGCGCGGAGGTGGCCGCGGCCCTCGACGACGACCGGCTGGCGGACGTGCTGGAGGAGCTGCCGGAGGACGACCAGATCGAGATCCTCGGCAAGCTGAAGGAGGAGCGCGCCGCCGACGTCCTGGAGGCCATGGACCCCGACGACGCCGCCGACCTGCTGGGCGAGCTGCCGGAGGACGACAAGGAGCGCCTGCTCAGCCTGATGGAGCCCGAGGACGCGGCCGACATGCGGCGCCTGATGTCGTACGAGGAGCACACCGCGGGCGGGCTGATGACCACCGAGCCGATCGTGCTGCGCCCCGACTCCACGGTCGCCGACGCGCTCGCCCGGGTCCGCAACCCCGACCTCTCCCCCGCCCTCGCCGCCCAGGTGTACGTCTGCCGCCCGCCGGACGAGACGCCCACCGGCAAGTACCTGGGCACCGTGCACTTCCAGCGGCTGCTGCGCGACCCCCCGTACACCCTGGTCAGCTCGCAGCTCGACGACGACCTGCAACCGCTGTCCCCGGACGCCACGCTGCCCGTCATCGCCGGGTTCTTCGCCACCTACGACATGGTCGCCGCCCCCGTGGTGGACGAGTCGGGGTCGCTGCTGGGCGCGGTGACCGTGGACGACGTACTGGACCACATGCTGCCCGAGGACTGGCGCGAGACGGAGTTCCATCTGGACGAGCTGCCGGAGACCGGCGCCGGGCACGAGGCGGGCACGCATGGCTGAGCGCGAGGGCGCCCGCGAGGGCCGCGACCGTTCCCCCGCGGGCGCCACGGCCACCCGGCCGCGCACGCCGCGACTGGACCAGCCCCGGCCGCCGCGCCGCCGGGTGCTGCCGGAGTGGGACCCGGAGGCGTTCGGCCGGCTGTCGGAGCGGATCGCCCGGTTCCTCGGCACCGGACGCTTCATCGTCTGGATGACCGTCGTCATCATCGTCTGGGTGGTGTGGAACGTCGCCGCGCCGGACGTGGTGCGGTTCGACTCCTACCCGTTCATCTTCCTGACCCTGATGCTGTCCCTCCAGGCGTCCTACGCGGCCCCGCTGATCCTGCTCGCGCAGAACCGGCAGGACGACCGCGACCGGGTCAACCTGGAGCAGGACCGCAAGCAGAACGAGCGGTCCATCGCGGACACCGAGTACCTGACCCGCGAGATCGCCGCCCTGCGCGCGGGCCTCGGCGAGGTCGCCACCCGCGACTGGATCAGGTCCGAGCTGCAGGACCTCGTACGCGAACTGGAGACGGAACGGACAAGCCGGCCGCCGGTGCGTGACGCAGACGACCGCTGAGGCACTACCCAGCGGCCCCCACGGGCGCCGTACCATCGTCCTATGGCTACGGAAGACGCGGTGCGCGAGGCGCTGTCGACGGTGAACGACCCCGAGATCAACCGACCCATCACCGAACTCGGGATGGTCAAATCGGTGGAGATCGGCGCGGACGGAGCGGTCGCGGTCACGGTGTACCTGACGGTCTCCGGCTGCCCCATGCGCGAGACGATCACCCAGCGGGTCACCGACGCGGTCTCCCGTGTCGAGGGCGTCACCCGGGTGGACGTCACGCTGGACGTGATGAGCGACGAGCAGCGCAAGGAGCTGGCCAACGCGCTGCGCGGCGGGCAGGCCGAGCGCGAGGTCCCGTTCGCCAAGCCCGGCAGCCTCACCCGCGTCTACGCGGTCGCCTCCGGCAAGGGCGGGGTCGGCAAGTCCTCGGTGACGGTGAACCTGGCGGCCGCGCTGGCCGCCGACGGCCTGAAGGTCGGCGTGGTGGACGCCGACATCTACGGGCACAGCGTGCCGCGCATGCTGGGCGCGGACGGCAAGCCCACCCAGGTCGAGAACATGATCATGCCGCCGTCGGCGAACGGCGTGAAGGTCATCTCCATCGGCATGTTCACCCCGGGCAACGCCCCGGTCGTCTGGCGCGGTCCGATGCTGCACCGGGCGCTCCAGCAGTTCCTGGCGGACGTGTACTGGGGCGACCTGGACGTGCTGCTGCTGGACCTGCCCCCGGGCACCGGTGACATCGCCATCTCGGTGGCCCAGCTGGTCCCGAACGCGGAGATCCTGGTCGTCACCACCCCGCAGCAGGCCGCGGCCGAGGTCGCCGAGCGCGCGGGCTCGATCGCGGTGCAGACCCACCAGAAGATCGTCGGTGTGGTCGAGAACATGTCGGGCCTGCCCTGCCCGCACTGCGACGAGATGGTGGACATCTTCGGCACCGGCGGCGGCCAGCTCGTCGCGGACGGCCTGACCCGCACGACGGGCGCCACGGTGCCGGTGCTCGGCAGCATCCCGATCGACGTGCGGCTGCGCGAGGGCGGCGATGAGGGCAAGCCGGTCGTGCTGACCGACCCCGACTCCCCGGCCGGCTCGGCCCTGCGTGCCATCGCGGGCAAGCTGGGCGGCCGTCAGCGCGGCCTGTCGGGACTGTCGCTGGGCATCACCCCGCGCAACAAGTTCTGAGCCCGGACACGACGGGAGGGGGCGCCGGCGGATTCCGCCGGCGCCCCCTCCCGTCGTGTCGTCAGGCGTACGCGCCGATGTCCTTGACGACGGCGAACCCGAGCCCGTAGGCGCTCATGCCCCGGCCGTACGCGCCGACGTGGACGCCCGCCTCGGTGGCGCCGGCGAGCACCCAGCCGAACTCCGACTCCCGGTAGTGGAAGGGCGTGGCCACGCCGTCCACCGGCAGGGAGAGCTTCGCCCACTCCGAGCCGTCGAGGTCGTCGGCCAGTGCCCAGGCGGTCTCGGTCTGCTGGTCCAGCCAGTCGTCGCGCAGGGTGTGGTCCATCTGGCCGGGCCAGGTGACCGACAGCAGGCCCACCCCGGCCAGCCAGGCCGCCGAGGAGACCGAGGTGGCCTCCAGCAGCCCGGTGCCGTCCGCGCTGCGGCGGGAGGGGTTGACCGGCACGGTGACGACGACGGCGAACTTCTCCCGCGGCTCGTCCGAGGAGTTCGCGCTGTGCTCGTTGCGTACGGAGGGCTCGTCGCCGTGCCCGATCGAACCGTGCTCCACCGCGCCGTCGGCGGCCAGGCCGACCTGGAGCAGCCAGCGGTGGCCCGTGAACGCCTCGTCGAGCCCGTACCAGGGGAAGGGCGCGCGCAGATAGCCGTCGACCGTCCGGCCGCCGAGGTGGCCGCGACGGCCGCTCTCGGTGGCCGGCGTCTGCGCGCTTACCCGACTTGTGGTCTCCATCTGCCCGGACGCCTCCTCGTTCTCGTCGGACCGGGGCAGGTGCCCGCCCCCCTTCGGGCGTACGCGCCCGGTCCGCACAACAACTCGGCAGCATATCCACACCGCTGAGGACTGCCCGGAATGCGACGGGCGCCCGGGGCCCCGGGGACGGCCGAACGCGGGATGTCCCGTTGGTGCACACGACGAAACCCGCCCGGTGGGGCGGGTTTCGTGGCGTGTCGTGATCTGTCCGGGGGGGCGCGGGGCCGACCGGGTGAAGTCCGCCCCGGTGTCAGGTGGCGTCGGCGTCGAAGGGCGGGCGCTCGTCCTTCGGGGCCTCGGGCTTCTTCGTCATGTCGACCCGGCCGCCGGACGCGGCGGCGGAGGTCGGGGCCGGGCCGGGCAGCGCGGAGGCGGTGTCGTGGCCGTTCACGGAGTCCGTCAGCTCGGCCATCTCGCGCTTGAGGTCGAAGGTGCTGCGGATGTCCTTCAGGCCCAGCTCGTCGTTGTCGAGCTGCTTGCGCAGGAACGCTTTCGGGTTCAGGTCCTCGAACTCGAAGTCCTTGAACTCCGGGCCCAGCTCGCTGCGGATGTCGTTCTTGGCGTTGTCCGAGAACTCCCGGATCTTCCGGAGCGTGCGCGTGACGTCCTGGATGAACTTGGGGAGCTTGTCCGGACCGAAGACGAGCACGGCGAGGACGATGAGCGTGACCAGCTCAAGCGGCCCTATGTCATTGAACACCTGAAAGCTCCTTGCGTGTCCTCGGTCGCCCCACGGTACCCGGCACACCCGCCGGACCGGTACCGCCCCGAGGTGAGACTTGCGTCAGTTCCGGTCGGACGCCCCGAGGCGCAGCGTGACGGTGTGCTCGGTACCGGGGCTTTTCACGGTGAGCCGGAGGCGGTCGCCGGGGCGGTGGGCGCGGATCTTGACGATCAGTTCCTCACCCGAGTGGACGGGGTGGCCGTCGACCCCGCTGATCAGGTCGCCGGGCTTCAGTCCCGCCCGGTCACCCGGTCCGCCCTTCCGCACGGCGGGTCCGGCCGCGCCGCCCTCGGTGTCGATACGGGCGCCGTCACCGGCGTAGTCCATGTCGAGGGTCACGCCGATGACCGGGTGGGTGGCGTGCCCGGTGTCGATGAGTTCCTCGGCGACCCGCCGGGCCTGGTTGGCCGGGATGGCGAAGCCGAGGCCGATCGAGCCGGAGCGGCTCTCGGCGGAGTCGGAGTCCCGGTCGGCGGAGCGGATGGCGGAGTTCACGCCGATCACGCGGGCGTGGGCGTCGAGGAGGGGGCCGCCGGAGTTGCCGGGGTTGATCGGGGCGTCGGTCTGGAGCGCGTCGACGTAGCTGACGTCGGTGCCGTCGCCCTTCTCACCGCCCGCCGTGATCGGGCGGTCCTTGGCGCTGACGATGCCGGAGGTGACGGTGTCGGCCAGGTCGAAGGGGGCGCCGATCGCGACGACGGGGTCTCCCACGCGTACGGCGTCGGAGTCGCCGAGGGTCAGCGGGGTGAGCCCGCGCACGCCCTTCACCCGGACGACGGCCAGGTCGTAGCCGGTGTCCCGGCCGACGACCTCCGCGCGGGCGGTGTCGCCGCTGCTGAACGTCACGGTGATGTCGCCGCCGCCGGACGCGGGTGCCACGACGTGGTTGTTGGTGAGGATGTGTCCCTGCCCGTCGAGCACGAACCCGGTCCCGGTCCCGCCCTCGTCCCCGCCGCGCACATGCAGGGTCACCACCCCGGGCAGCGCGCGGGCGGCGATCCCGGCCACGCTGTCCCGCTCCCGCCCCTCGGGCACGGCCCCGGCCTTCGGCAGCGTCACGGTGGTCGTCCCCTCCCGCTGCACCCAGGCCCCGAGGAACCCGCCGACGCCGGCGGCGAGCAGCGTGACGCCGAGGAGGACGCCGATCAGCTTCTTCCATCCGGGCCACTCCCGCTGGGGGGCGGTCGCGGGGGTGCCGGGGTGCTGGAGGGGGGCGGCCTGGTGGGAAGGGGACGCGGGGTTCCAGGGGTCGTGGCGGGGGGCCGGGCCGGGGGCGGCCTCCGGCGAGGGCGCGGGGGCCGGGACGGTGGGCTCGGCAGGGGGTACGGGGTCGTGCGGGGCCGTGACGGACGTGCCCTGCGCCGGGGTCGCCATGGGGTGCTGGACGGGCGGTGCGGGGGCCCAGGGGCCCGGCCCGCCGTAGGGAGGGGTCCCGTAGGGGTCGGGGTCGTGCAGGGGCTTGGGGCGGCCGGAGACCGTGTCGCGGGGCTCGTCCCACGCCCCCGGATCGCCGGGCTCGCGGTCCGCCGGGGAACCGTCGGGCCCGGCGGGAGGCGCCGGCTTGGCCAGTTCGAAGTCGTCGCTGGGTGCGGGCGGCTTCGGGTGACCCTCGTTCATGCTCTCCCCAGTCGCGGTGTGGAGGCCGTACGGAGACGGCCTTACAGGATTCAACCAGGGATCGGGGGGTCAGGGGGCCGAGGGTGAGGGGGAGTTGGTCGGGGCGGCTGCCGCGGTGGTCCCGGCGGAGGGGGCCGCCAGGGGCCAGGAGTCCAGGGAGAACGGGGTGGTCTCGCCGAGCGGACGTATCAGCGGGGAGACCGCGGCCGCGCCGGCCATCACCGGCATGGCGAGGTCCCGCGCGGTGTCCGTGACCCGGGCGTCGACCGGCGCCGGGATGCCCGGCAGCAGCGGCGCGGTGGCGGAGACCTGCGCGGCCGGGGTGCGGTTGAGCGCACCTCCGCCCTGCGCGAGCAGCGGGGCGGTGGAGCGGCGCCGCTGCGTCTCAGGGGCACCGGTACCCGTACCGGCCGCCGTACCCGTACCCGTGCCCGTGCCCGCCGAGCGCGAAGGCGCCACGTTGCTCCCGTTGCCCGGACCGCCGCGGGCGTCGGCCGCGAGGTCGCCCGGGAGGGCGGTGGTGACTCCGCCGAGGGCCACCGCCGCCAGGGAGACCGCTCCGGCGGCCGCCGCCGCGAACCGCAGCCCGCGCGATGAGGGCCGGTCGGCGACGGGGTGGATACGGAAGCCGCGCTGCTCGGGCGCGTGCCCGGAGTCGGCCGGTACGTAGCTGAAGGCGAACCGCTCGCCGGGCCCGTCGGCGTCGCCGCCGGGGAGGCCCTGGAGGCGGGCGAGGAAGGACTCGGAGGGCGGCGGCGGGGCGGCCTCCGCGAACACGTTCTTCAGCCGGCGCTGCGCGTCGGCCTCGGCCCGGCATCGGCAGCAGGTGGCCAGGTGGGCGAGGACGCGGTCGCGCGACTCATGACCGAGTTCCCCGTCCACCAGGGCGGAGAGGCGGTCTCCCAGATGCTGTTCCGCGAGGCGGGCCTCCGCGGGGTCGGTTCCGGTTCCACTCACGCGGGCGTGCCCCCTCCCCCCAGCGCGGGCACCCGAGGCATGAACGAACGGCGCTCGGCCTTGCGGGCCTCGGGAGAACGGTGGGCGAGGGCCTTGCGGAGCTGCGAACGCCCCCGGTGGATACGCGAGCGGACGGTGCCCAGCTTGACCCCGAGGGTCGCGGCGATCTCCTCGTACGACAGCCCCTCGATGTCGCACAGCACCACGGCCGCGCGGAACTCCGGCGCGAGGGTGTCCAGCGCCTGCTGGACGTCGGCGTCGAAGTGGGCGTCGTTGAAGACCTGCTGCGGGGACGGCTCGCGGCTGGGCAGGCGCTCGGCCGCGTCGTCGCCCAGGGCGTCGAAGCGGATGCGCTGCTTGCGGCGGACCATGTCCAGGAAGAGGTTGGTGGTGATGCGGTGCAGCCAGCCCTCGAAGGTGCCCGGCGAGTACGTCGACAGCGAGCGGAAGACACGGACGAAGACCTCCTGGGTGAGGTCCTCGGCGTCGTGCTGGTTGCCCGTGAGGCGGTAGGCGAGGCGGTAGACGCGGCCGCTGTGCGTGCTGACGATCTCCTCCCAGGTGGGCGGAGTCCACGCCTGCCCGTCCGCGTCGGCGGCGAAGGTCGCGGTCTGGGTCTCGCCTGCGGCGGGACCGGCGGCGTGGTGGTCAGCAGCGGTGTCGGTCACGGATTTCGGCCTGCCCGACCCGAGAAAGCGCCGCAGCACTCCCCCTCGGTCCTCGGGTGCGGCCGCACCTCCCCTGTCGGCTCTGGTGGTGTCCAGTGGAGCCCCTACCATAGCCACCTCGCCCGTTAGCTCCGGATAAGCGGTTTTACGAAAATTTGACACGCGCCGACCCGGCTCAGCCACCCGCGTCAGCATGCGATCCACACCCTCCGTCACCTCTCACCCCCGTCGCGTGCCGGGCGCGCTCTCCGCGCGTCGGCTCTCCCCTGTGAACGCTCGGTCCCATCAGCGGGTTCCCGGCGCAACGGATACAGTCACGCCGAGGCAACCACGGGGACAGGAGAGGGTCATTACCGGCAACCGGCAGACGAGCTGGGCGTTCGCCGACGCCTTTGTCGCCGAGGACGAAGCACTCCGCTGGGCCCGGGACCGTGCCCGCGACGCGGGGCTGCGCTCGGTGGCGCCCAGCACGGGCGCCGCGCTGCGACTGCTCGCCGCCTCCGTGGACGCCAAGGCCGTCGCGGAGATCGGCACCGGCTGCGGGGTGTCCGGAATCCACCTGCTGCACGGAATGCGCCCCGACGGCGTCCTGACCACCGTCGATCCGGAGCCGGAGCACCAGCAGTTCGCCCGGCAGGCGTTCCGCGCCTGCGGCTTCGCCAGCAACCGCGCCCGGTTCATCCCCGGCCCCGCCCTCGACGTGCTGCCCCGGCTCGCGGACTCGGGCTACGACCTCGTCTTCTGCGACGGCGACCGGCTGGAGTACTCGGACTACCTCGCTGAATCGTTGCGCCTGCTGAGGCCGGGCGGGCTGGTGGTCTTCGAGGGCGTCTTCGCCAGCGGCCGCACGGTCGACGCCGGCCCGCAGCCCACCGAGGTGGTCCGGCTGCGCGAGCTGCTGCGCACGGTGCGCGAGAGCCCGGAGCTGGTGACCTCGCTGCTCCCGGTCGGCGACGGCCTGCTCTGCGCCGTCAAGCGCTGAGCCCCTTCCACCGGCGCACCGGACGGAACACGCGACTGCCCCGGCACCTGGACGGGTGCCGGGGCAGTCGGAAGGAAAAGATCGCAGCGCGTCTAGACGACGACCTTCTTGAGGGCGTCGCCGAGCGCCTCTGCCTCGTCGGGGGTCAGCTCGACGACGAGTCGACCGCCGCCTTCGAGCGGAACGCGCATGACGATGCCCCGCCCCTCCTTGGTCACCTCGAGCGGGCCATCACCCGTCCGCGGCTTCATGGCCGCCATGCTCGTACCCCTTCCTGAAACCAGGCTCATCGTCTGCCGACGACCCCACGGAGGGCACCCGCGGTCCAGGAGGGACGCGCGACACCGGCATCGAACACATTGCTTCCCAGCCATTATCCCGCATCCCAGGACCCGATGACCAACATCGGTCCGCATCGCTTGGGCAACGCGCGCGAGCAAAACCACTCAAAGCGGGGATGTGCCTGCGATACTGCGCCACCCTCGGCACACTCCCCGGCCACCTCTGTGGCGGTTTTGTTAGACGCAGGTCACACGTCCGGTGCGACTGCCGGGCCGGGATCTCCGCCATGCTGTCCCCGGACAACGACGTACCGGCCGGTACGTCGTCACGCGAAACGGAGGGGACGCGCCATGGCCGACACCGTGCTCCACGAGGTGACCGACGGGCTCGCCACGATCACGCTGAACCGCCCCGAGGCGATGAACGCGCTGAACATCGCCACCAAGAACGCCCTGCGCGAGGCCGTCGAGGCCGCGGCGGCGGACGACGCGGTGCGGGCGATCCTGCTGACCGCGGCGGGCGACCGGGCGTTCTGTGTGGGCCAGGACCTCAAGGAGCACATCGGGCTGCTCGCCGCCGACCGGGAGGGCGGGGGCGGCGGCCAGACGATGAGCACGGTCAAGGAGCACTACAACCCGATCGCGCGGGCGCTGGCGGGTGCGAAGAAGCCGGTGATCGCCGCCGTCAACGGCGTGGCGGCCGGCGCGGGCTTCGGTTTCGCGCTGCTCGCGGACTACCGCCTGGTGGCGGACACCGCCGCGTTCAACACCTCGTTCGCGGGCGTGGCGCTCAGCGCGGACTCCGGCATCTCCTGGACGCTGCCCCGCGTGATCGGCACGAGCCGCGCCACCGACCTGCTGCTCTTCCCGCGCACCATCGGCGCCCAGGAGGCGCTGGAGCTGGGCATCGCCAACCGGGTCGTCCCGGCGGCCGAGCTGCGCGCCGAGGCGGAGAAGGTGGCCCGTGCCCTGGCCGAGGGCCCGACGGTCGCCTACGCGGCGATCAAGGAGGCGGTGGCGTACGGGCTGACGCACTCGCTGGACGAGGCGCTGGAGAAGGAGGACGAGCTCCAGACCCGCGCGGGCGCCTCCGAGGACCACGTCATCGCCGTGCAGGCGTTCGTGCAGAAGGAGAAGCCCAAGTACGTGGGCCGCTGATCCTCCTGAACGGCCGGGCGGGGCAAGCTGATTTACCCCCGCCCCGGCCGTTCCGCGTCTCAGCCGCGCGTGGCCGCGCCCCGGCTGACGCAGGCTTCGAGGTGGTCGTCGACCAGGCCGCACGCCTGCATCAGGGCGTACGCCGTGGTGGGGCCGACGAACTTCAGGCCGCGCTTCTTCAGCGCCTTGGACAGCGCGGTGGACTCGGGGGTCACCGCGGCCACGTCACCCAGCACCTTGGGCACGGGACGCGCCGCCGGGTCGGGGGCGTGGGACCAGATCAGCTCGTCCAGCTCGCCCTCGGACCAGCCGGCCAGCACGCGCGCGTTGGCGAGCGTGGCGTCCACCTTGGCGCGGTTGCGGATGATGCCGGGGTCGGCGAGGAGGCGCTCGCGGTCCGCCTCGGTGAAGGCGGCGACCTTCTCGATCCGGAAGCCGGCGAAGGCGAGCCGGAAGGTGGGCCGGCGCCGCAGGATCGTGATCCAGGACAGCCCGGACTGGAACGCCTCCAGGCTGAGCCGCTCGAAAAGGGCGTCGTCCCCGTGCACCGGGCGCCCCCACTCGTCGTCGTGGTAGGCGACATAGTCCTCGGTGGACAGCGCCCAGGGGCAGCGCAGCGCGCCGTCCGCCCCGGCGAGGGCCTCCCCGGTGCTCATCGGAGGTCCTCCGGGCCGGGCCCGTCCGGGCGGGGCTGCACCGCGCGGGCACCGGCGAGGGCGCTCTGCAGGTCGGCGATCCGGGCGTCCCGCTCGCCGAGTTCGGCGGCCAGGCGGCTGAGCGCGTCGTCCACGTCGGCCATGCGGTAGCCGCGCGCGGCGACCGGGAAGCGCAGGCTCTCCACATCGGTGCCGTGCAGCGGGCGGTCCGCGGGCAGCGGGTCCTGGAGCCGCTCGGGCGCGGCGTCCTGGAGCGGGGCGCTCTCGCCGCCGCCCACCACGGCGAGCGTCACCGCGCCGACCACGACGGCCAGCGCGAGGACCAGGAACAAGAACATCAGCATCGCCAGGGTTCCCCAAGCTCGATGTGCCGGACGGCGGGCCCTTCGGACCCCGCGTCCGGAAGCCGGATGTGTCTGGGTCCGATCGTGCCATGCGAGGCTGACAGTCCGGGCCGCGAGGCGCCGGACGTCCGAGGCACGAGGAGAGGTCACAGGGGATGCTCAGGCTGGGCAAGCGGGAATTCGGGGCACACGAACCGGTGATCATGGCGATCGTCAACCGGACCCCGGACTCCTTCTACGACCGGGGCGCGACGTTCGCCGACGACGCCGCCCTCGCGCGTGTGGAGCGCGCCGTGGCCGAGGGCGCGGCCATCGTCGACATCGGCGGGGTGAAGGCCGGGCCGGGCGAGGAGGTCACCGCCGAGGAGGAGGCCCGGCGCACGGTCGGTTTCGTGGCGGAGGTCCGGCGCCGCTTCCCCGACGTGATCATCAGCGTGGACACCTGGCGGGCCGAGGTCGGCGAGGCGGTGTGCGAGGCGGGCGCGGACCTGCTGAACGACGCGTGGGGCGGTGTGGACCCCGGCCTGGCGGAGGTAGCGGCCCGCCATCGGGTGGGCCTGGTGTGCACGCACGCCGGTCGCGCGGAGCCCCGTACCCGGCCGCACCGGGTGGCCTACGACGACGTGATGGCCGACGTCCTCGACGTGACCGTGGGGCTGGCCGAGCGGGCGGTGGCGCTGGGGGTACCGCGCGAGTCGGTGCTGATCGATCCGGGGCACGACTTCAACAAGAACACCCGGCACAGCCTGGAGGCCACGCGCCGGCTGGACGAGATGGTGGCGACGGGCTGGCCGGTGCTGGTGTCGCTGTCCAACAAGGACTTCGTCGGGGAGACGCTGGACCGCCCGGTCAAGGAGCGGCTCATCGGCACGCTGGCGACCACGGCGGTCTCGGCGTGGCTCGGGGCGCAGGTGTACCGGGTGCACGAGGTCGCGGAGACCCGGCAGGTGCTGGACATGGTGGCGTCGATCGCGGGCCACCGGCCCCCCGCGACGGCCCGCAGGGGCCTCGCCTGACGGGGATCTCCCCCTGGGGGCGGCTCCCGGAGCCGGCCCCAGGGGGGCGGTACTAACGCGCCGCTTCCTTGGACACCAGCGCGACCGCCTCGTCCACGTCGTCCGTCACGTGGAACAGCATCAGGTCCTTCTCCGCCGCCTTGCCCTGCGCGACCAGCGTGTTCCGCAGCCAGTCCATCAGGCCGCCCCAGTACTCGCTGCCGAACAGCACGATCGGGAAGCGGGTCACCTTCTGGGTCTGCACCAGGGTGAGCGCCTCGAACAGCTCGTCCAGCGTGCCGAGCCCGCCGGGCAGCACGACGAAGCCCTGCGCGTACTTCACGAACATCATTTTCCGGACGAAGAAGTACCGGAAGTTGAGTCCGATGTCGACGTACTGGTTGAGCCCCTGCTCGAAGGGCAGCTCGATGCCGAGGCCGATCGAGAGGCCGCCCGCCTCCAGCGCGCCCTTGTTGGCCGCCTCCATGGCGCCGGGACCGCCCCCGGTGATCACCGCCCAGCCGGCCTCGACCAGACCCCGCCCGAGCCGCACACCCGCCTCGTACTCCGGCGAGTCGACCGGGGTCCGGGCCGAGCCGAACACGCTGATCGCGGGCGGGATCTCGGCGAGGGTGCCGAAGCCCTCGATGAACTCCGACTGGATGCGCAGCACCCGCCAGGGGTCGGTGTGCACCCAGTCGGTGGGGGCGCGCTCGTCCAGCAGCCGCTGGTCCGTGGTGCTGGCCTGCACCTGGCCCCGCCGCCGGAGCACCGGGCCGAGCCGCTGCTCGTCCGGTGGGCGCTTCTTCCCCTCGGGGTTTCCGGTAGCCATGTGCGCTCCCTCCGCTTGCCGGTATTTCGTCCTCAGCCTAGATCCGCAACCGTTACGGAGGGGGGACGTGAGCATGTCCGGAACGCGGCGCCGCGTGGTGCGGGCGTCACGCGGTGAGCCAGGCGCGCAGCCGCTCCTCACCGGCGAGGACCTTGGCCACCTCGACCCGCTCGTCCCGCTTGTGCGCCAGGTGCGGATTGCCGGGACCGTAGTTGACCGCCGGGATGCCGAGGGAGGCGAAGCGGGAGACGTCCGTCCAGCCGTACTTGGGCATCGGGGTGCCGCCGACCGCCTCGATGAAGGCCGCGGCGGCCGGGTGGGACAGGCCGGGCAGGGCGGCGCCGCTGTGGTCGTCGATCACGAACTCCTCGACCCCGCAGTCCGCGAACACCTCACGCACGTGCGCGATCGCCTCCTCCTCGGTGCGGTCGGGGGCGTAGCGGAAGTTGACGGTGACCACGCACTCGTCCGGGATGACGTTGCCGGCCACTCCCCCGCCGATACGGACCGCGTTCAGGCCCTCGCGGTACTCCAGACCGTCGATCACCGGCCACCGGGGCTCGTAGGAGGCGAGGCGGGAGAGGATCGGGGCGGCCGCGTGGATGGCGTTGGAGCCCATCCAGCCGCGCGCGGAGTGGGCCCGCTCGCCCTTGGTCCTCAGCAGCACTCGGAGGGTGCCCTGGCAGCCGCCCTCGACCTCGCCGTCGGAGGGCTCCAGAAGCACCGCGAAGTCGCCCCGGAGCCACTCCGGGCGGGCCTCGGCGAGGTGCTTGAGGCCGTTCAGCTCGGCGGCGACCTCCTCGTTGTCGTAGAAGACGAAGGTCAGGTCGCGGTTGGGCTCCGGCACGGTGGCCGCGATCCGGAGCTGGACCGCGACGCCGGCCTTCATGTCGCAGGTGCCGCAGCCCCACAGCACGCCGTCCCCGTCGAGACGGGAGGGGACGTTCTCCGCGATCGGCACGGTGTCGATGTGCCCGGCGAGGATGACGCGTTCGGCGCGGCCCAGATCGGTGCGGGCGAGGACGTTGTTGCCGAAGCGCTCCACCGTGAGGTGGGGCAGAGCGCGCAGCGCGGCCTCGATCGCGTCCGCGAGGGGCTTCTCCGTGCCGCTCTCCGACGGGATGTCCACGAGCCGGGCGGTCAGCTCGGCGGCGTCCAGCGTGAGGTCAAGGGTGGTGTCGGCCATGCTGGTGACCCTAACGCCCGCCGGGCACGGGGCCCGCCGTGCTCACCGGGCGCGGGCCCGCGACGGGACCCCTCGTGGGCTCCAGTACCTTGTACGCGTGTCAGAGCCGTCCCCCTCTCGCCCCAAGCGTCGCGGCCGTGTGCTCCGGATCGGTGCGGCCCTGCTCGTGCTCGCCGGTGTCGGCGCGTACCTCGTCGTCCAGTACGTCACCGGAGGCGGTGCCGCGCGCGGCTGCACCGTGGTCTCGGTGCAGGACAGGACGGTGTCGTACGCCTTCACGCCCGAACAGGCCGTGAACGCGGCCACCATCGCGGCCGTCGGCACCGGGCGCGGCATGCCCGAACGTGCCGTGACCATCGCGCTCGCCACCGCGCTCCAGGAGTCCGGGCTGCGCAACATCGGCCACGGAGACCGGGATTCGCTCGGCCTGTTCCAGCAGCGGCCCTCACAGGGCTGGGGCACCGAGCGGCAGATCATGGACCCGGCGTACTCGGCGGGCATCTTCTACGCGCACCTCGCCCATGTGCCCGGCTACGCCGAACTCCCGCTCACCGTCGCCGCGCAGAAGGTGCAGCGCAGCGGCTTCCCGGAGGCGTACGCCAAGCACGAGCCGGACGCGAAGCTGCTGGCCGCCGCCCTCACCGGCCGCTCGGCGGCCACCCTGACCTGCGACGGCCGCACCGCCCGCACCGCCCAGGCGGCGCGCCCGGACGCCGTACGGACCGCGCTGGTACGGGACTTCGGGCGGGACGCGCTCCAGGAGACCGGCGCGGTGGTGGGCGGTACGGCCGTCCCCTCGCCCTCCCCCTCGCCCAGCGTGACCGCCACCGCGCACGGCCGGACGGTGACCGTGCCGGTGCCGCAGGGCACGCGTACGGACACCCACGGGCGCACCGAGCGGGAGCGGGGGTGGCAGCTCGCACAGTGGGCGGTCGCCAACTCCTCGGCGCTGCGCATCACTCGGGTGACGTACGAGGGGCGGGAGTGGACCGCGTCCAACGGCGGCGGGGACTGGCATCCGGTGAGGGCCCCGTCCTCCGGGGCGGCCGGGGCGGAGTCGTCGCTGGCGTCCGTGCGGATCGTCACGGGGTCCTGAGCGGGGCTTGGACGCTTGTGCGGGGGCTTACCCGTACGGGTTGCGGGGGTTGTCGGGGGGCGCGTCCGGGGGCAGGGGTGCGGGAGTGGTCCTCAGCCCTTGCGGCGCATGAGCTGGAAGGATTCTGCGGGACCTCTTCGGGACGGTCTTTGCCCGTTTTTATCCACACCTGATAATGCGATGCGTTATCCAGTCTTTACCTTCGGCGTCCGCAACCTTCGGCGGGTTCGAGCGGTAGTCAGTGCGTCCGGGCTCGGACACCACACCGTTCTCTTCTGCCGAATGGAGCATCATGTCCCTCCCCCTGACCCGCCGTATCGCCCGTGCCGCGCTGCTCGTCGCCGCGGGGGCGGCCGCCGGGGTCGGCGCCGCGGGTACCGCCGGTGCGGCCACCAACCAGCCGGCGGTGCCGGACCTCGGCGGGCTGACCAAGCTGGACGGCGCGACGCACGTGGACAAGACCGTGGGCGGGCTGGCGGACAGCAAGGCCGTCAAGAAGGCCGTGCCGGCGCCTGCGGCGGGCAAGGCGGCGGGGAACGTGCTGGGCGGCCTCCCGCTGAAGGGTCTGCCGCTCGGCTAGTCGTCGCACGACGAACATGACGAAGGGGTCCAGGGAGTTCCCTGGACCCCTTCGTCATGCACTCACGCCGTCAGGCGGGCCACCGCCGCGTCGATACGCTCGTCCGTCGCCGTCAGCGCCACGCGGACGTGCTTCTCGCCCGCCTCGCCGTAGAAGTCGCCCGGGGCCACCAGGATGCCGAGGTCGGCCAGGGCGGCGACCGTGGTCCAGCAGGAGTCGCCGCGGGTGGCCCAGAGGTAGAGGCTGGCCTCGCTGTGGTCGATGCGGAAGCCGTGGGCCGTAAGGGCCGCGCGGAGCCTGTCGCGGCGGGCCGCGTAGCGCTCGCGCTGGAGGCGTACGTGCTCGTCGTCGCCGAGGGCGGCCACCACCGCGGCCTGGGTCGGCGCGGAGGTCATCATGCCGCCGTGCTTGCGGATCTCCAGCAGCGGCATCAGCACCGCCGGGTCGCCCGCGACGAAGGCCGCGCGGTAACCGGCCAGGTTGGACCGCTTGGAGAGGGAGTGGACGGCAAGGATGCCGTCGTAGGAGCCGCCGTTGACGTCCGGGTGCAGGACCGAGACCGGGTCGGTTTCCCAGCCGAGCTCCAGGTAGCACTCGTCCGAGACGATCAGTACGCCGTGCTCGCGGGCCCAGGCCACGATCCCGGTCAGCTCCTCCTGGGAGAGGACCTTGCCGGTGGGGTTGGACGGCGAGTTCAGCCAGAGCAGCTTGAGGTTCGTCGGGTCCAGCTCGCGCGGGTCGTCGTAGACCTCGTACTCGGCGCGGGCGAGGCGGGCGCCGACCTCGTAGGTCGGGTAGGCCAGGCGCGGGTAGGCGACCTTGTCGCCGGGGCCGAGCCCGAGCTGGGTCGGCAGCCAGGCGACGAGCTCCTTGGAGCCGACGATCGGCAGCATGTGCCGGTGGGTGACGTCCCGGGCGCCGAGGCGGCGCTCCAGCCAGCCGGTGATCGCGTCGCGCAGCGCGGGCGTGCCCCAGACCGTCGGGTAGCCCGGCGAGTCGGCCGCGTCGACCAGCGCCTTCTGGATCAGCTCGGGAACCGGGTCGACCGGGGTGCCGACGGAGAGGTCGACGATGCCGCCGGGGTGCGCGGCGGCGGTCCTCTTGTACGGCTCCAGCTTGTCCCAGGGGAAGGCGGGGAGCCGGTCGGAGACTGCGGACACGGGGCTTGCTCTCTTTCCTTGGGGGCGCGAAACGCCTCGGTCCCGCACGGCCGGGGGATCACCAGGCCGTACGGGACCGAGGCGGCGCGCCCATACGGGCCGCGGGGCCTTGCCGACCGGTTACTCGCCCTGGGGCGGCAGCGCGGCGATGAAGGGGTGGTCGCGCTCGATCAGACCCAGCTTGCTGGCGCCGCCGGGGGAGCCCAGCTCGTCGAAGAACTCGACGTTCGCCTTGTAGTAGTCCTTCCACTCCTCCGGAGTGTCGTCCTCGTAGAAGATCGCCTCGACCGGGCAGACCGGCTCACAGGCACCACAGTCGACGCATTCGTCCGGGTGGATGTACAAGGACCGCTGGCCCTCGTAGATGCAGTCGACCGGGCACTCCTCGATGCACGCCTTGTCCTTGACGTCGACACAAGGCTGCGCGATGACGTAGGTCACGCTGTCGTTCCTCCTCGATAGGGCGCTGGCGGGCCTCCTCAGGCTCCGCCGCCTGGCGCGCGGGAGCGCGGCGTCGTCGATGCCCGCACCTAGTATCTCCGTTCCGGACCGTGATCCGAACAGGAGGGGTGGAGCGACCCGTGGAAATCTCGGTGACAGGACTGCTCAAGGTCCTCATCACACCGGCAGACGTGGGCAAAAGGGTATCCGTACGGCAGTTGACGGGATCGGGTGCGGCGGGCGAGAAGTTCACCGACACGGTAGGCGTTCTCACATCCTGGGACGACGACGGCGTGCTCATGATCACACGACGGGACGGCCGGGTCATCAGGGCCGAGGCGTCGTCGCTGGTCGCGGGCAAGGTCGTACCGGCCGCCCCGGCGCGTCGGCGGGGGCCGTCGGCGGGGTACGAGGAGCTGGCGCGGATCGCGGCGCGGGCGTGGCCTCCGCTGGAGGACGAGCGGCTCGGCGCGTGGGAGCTGCGGGCCGCGGGCGGCTTCACCCGGCGGGCCAACAGCGTGCTGCCGCTCGGCGAGCCGGGGCTTCCGCTCGACGCGGCCCTGACTTCCGTAAGAGGCTGGTACGGCGAGCGCGGACTGCCCGCCTACGTCCAGACCGCCACCGGCGCCGAGGGCACGCAGGAGCTGCTGTCGGCGGAGCTGGCGCGGCGCGGCTGGACGCGGGAGGTCACGGCGGAGCTGTGGACCGGCGCCCTGGCACCGGTCGCGGACCGGGACGGCGGCACCGGCGTGCTGCTCTCCCGCGAGGCGGACGAGGCCTGGCTCGCGCGGTACGGGCGCGAGGGAGTGAGCGAGGTGGCCCTGCGGGTGCTGCACGGCGGACCGTCGGTGTGGTTCGCCCGTGTGCCCGGCGCCGACGGCGAGCCGCCGGCGGCGATCGGGCGGTGCGTGGTGGACGGCCGCTGGGCCGGGTTCGCGGCGGTCGAGGTCGATCCGGCCCGGCGCCGCCAGGGGCTGGCCACCGACGTGATGGCCGCGCTGGCCCGGCGCGCCCTGGACGAGGGCGCCTCGGCGGCCTGGCTCCAGGTCGAGGAGGACAACGAGGGCGCGCGGCGGCTGTACGACGGTCTCGGCTTCGCCCGGCATCACGCCTACCACCACTACCGGGAGCCGGACGCGGCCGGCTCCGGGCGGTCGTAGGAGGCCGTCGTGGAGCCCCAGGAACCGGCCCGGCGCCCCGCTTTCCCGCCCCCCTACCCGCCTCCGCCCGAGCGGTCGGCGGAGCTGCGGCGGCGGTTCGCGGAGGAGGCGCGGTCGCAGTGGCCCGACCTGTCCGCGCTGTGCCTGATGATCGGCGCGGAGGCGGACGGCACGCTGGACGAGGCCGGGATGGACGCGGCCCAGATCGAGCTGGACGAACTCGCCGGTCGGCTGCCGTACCGGCCGGGCGAGCCGCTGGCCTGGGCCCGCGCGGTGGGCCGGCTGCTGGGCGGCACCAACGGGTTCCGCGGCACGGCCGGGGAGTACGAGCGGCTGGAGTCCTCGCTGCTGCACTCGGTGCTGCGGCGGCGGCGCGGGCTGCCGATCCTGCTGTCGGTGGTGTGGATGGAGGTCGCCCGGCGCGCGGGCGCCCCGGTGTACGGGGTCGCGCTGCCGGGGCACTTCGTGGTCGGCTTCGGCACGGCCGGAGACCGGGTCCTCGCGGACCCCTTCGAAGGCGGCCGGGTGCTCAGCGGCGCCGACACCGAGCTGCTGGTGGCCGGGGCGACGGGCGCGCCCCTGGAGCCCTCGATGCTGGTCCCGGCGGCCCCGCTCCAGGTCATCCAGCGCATCCTCAACAACATCCGCGCCTGGGCCACCGCCCGCCCCGAACGCTCCGACGTGGCCCTCTGGGCGGTGGAGCTCGCCATGCTCCTCCCCTCCCGCCCGGCCCGCCTGCGCTACGACCGAGGCCGCCTCCTCGTCCAGCGCGGCGCCTTCACGGAGGGCGCGGCCGAGCTGGATGCCTACGCGGAACTGGTCTCCGTGGTCGACCCCACAGCCGAGGAAAAGGCCCGCGCCCAGGCCCACGCGGCAAGAGCCCTGCTCAACTGACCGGCCTCAGAGCCAGCCCTTCTCGCGGGCGATGCGGACCGCCTCGGCCCTGTTGCGGGCGGCGAGTTTCTGGATGGCGGTGGAGAGGTAGTTGCGGACGGTGCCCTGGGAGAGGTGGAGGGCGGCGGCGAGTTCGGCGTTGGTGGAGCCGTCGGCGGCGGCGCGGAGGATCTCGCGTTCGCGGTCGGTGAGGGGGTTGGCGCCCTCGGCGAGGGCGGCGGCGGCCAGGGTGGGGTCGATGACGCGTTCGCCGGTGAGCACCTTGCGTACGGCGGCGGCGAGTTGGGCGGCCGGGGCGTCCTTGACGAGGAAGGCGTCGGCGCCCGCCTCCATGGCGCTGCGGAGGTAGCCGGGGCGGCCGAAGGTGGTGAGGACGACGAGCTTCACGCCGGGGTGCGCCCGGTGGACCTGGGCGGCGGCCTCGATCCCGGTGCAGCCGGGCATCTCGATGTCGAGCAGGGCCACGTCCACCCCGTGCTCCCCCACCGCGGCCAGCACCTCGTCCCCGCGCGCCACCTGCGCGACGACCTCGATGTCGTCCTCAAGGCCGAGCAGCGCGGCGAGCGCCTCGCGGACCATCGACTGGTCCTCGGCGAGGAGGACCTTGATCGTGCTCGTCATGACCCGGATACTACGTCCGCCACGGCGGCCGACGGGACGCGGGCGACCACCCGGAACCCCTTGGCGGACCGGCCCGCCTCCAGCGTGCCCCCGGCCCCCTGGAGCCGCTCCACGAGCCCGGTGAGCCCGTTGCCGGGCCCCTTGCCCGAGCCGCCGGAGCCGTTGTCCTCGACGGACAGCTCCAGCACCGGCCCGTCCAGGGTGTGCCGGTGCAGCAGCTCGACCGCGCACCGCTCGGCCCCGCTGTGCCGGACCACGTTGGTGACGGCCTCCCGCAAGGTCCACGCCAGCGCGGCCTCGGCCTCCTCGGGCAGCCCGGCCAGCTCGGGCTCGGCCGGGATCTCGGCGATGACCCCGGCGGCCGTCAACGCGACCTGCGCGCCCGCGAGTTCGGCGGCGAGCCGGGGCCGCCGGTACCCCGTGACGGCCTCCCGTACGTCGACCAGCGCCTGCCGGCTGACCCGCTCGATGTCCGCGACCTGCTGGGCGGCCTCCTCGGGCCGGCCGGGCAGCATCCGTCCCGCCAGCTCGCTCTTGAGCGTGATCAGGGACAGCGAGTGCCCCAGCAGGTCGTGCAGGTCACGGGCGAGCCGCAGCCGCTCCTCGTTCGCGGCGAGCTGCGCCACGGTGGCCCGCGCCTTGCGCAGCTCGACGGTGGTGCGCACCAGCTGCCGTACGCCCGTCATGGCGAAGCCGATCAGCACCACCAGCAGGATCAGGTCCCGCGCCTCCTCCTCGTCGGTGTGCAGTCCGACGAGGTACATCACGGCCGCCGAGGCCGGGATCGCCCAGTAGGTGGCCTTGGCCGGGAGGGTCGCCCCGCAGGCCACCGAGAGGTAGACGAAGAGGCCGAGCCAGGCGCTGCCCAGGGTGTAGGCGAGCAGCGGCGCGAGGATGCCGAGGACCACCAGGAGCAGGACGACGGCCGGTCCGGAGAAGGTCCGGCCCATGTTGCGGAAGACCAGCCCCAGGTAGACCCCGACGAACGCGGTGAGTCCCACCGCTCCGGCCCAGGTGGCCGCCGTCCCGTGGTTGCCGTTCACCAGGTCGTGGACGGGTGAGCTGAGGAAGACCAGCCAGACGCCGATCCACAGCAGCTTCACCCACAGCTCGCGCCGGCCCTGCGGCGGACGCCCCACGGGGGTGTCCGCCTCGGTCCCGGCGCACCGGTCCTCCGTCATCGCGTTCACGCCTTCAGCGTGTCCTTCCGGTACAGCCAGGCCGCGCCGCCCGCGAAGAGGACGAAGTACACGGCGAGGACGGCGACGTCCCGCCCGTGCGGGGCCTGGCTCTGCTCGACCGCGCGTCCCAGGGCAGCGTACGCGTACGTCGGCAGCCACTCGGCGATGTCCTGGAGCCAGCGCGGGAACCCTGCCGAGGGCATCCACAGGCCGCCGAGGAGGGAGAGCGCGAAGTAGACGATCATCGTGATGGGCCGTACCGCGTCCCCGGAGGCGAGGTAGCCGATGGCGACGCCGAGCGCGGCGAAGACGAGGCTGCCGGCCCAGATGACGCCGGTCAGGGCGAGCCACTGCCAGGCGTCGAGCCGTACGTCCTTCACGACGGCGGCGACGATGAACACCATCACGATGGACGGCAGGCTCACCACGGCCGCGCTGGCGGTCTTGGCGAGGACGTACCCGTGGCCGGGCAGCGGGGTCAGCCGGAGCTGGCGCACCCAGCCGCTCTCCCGCTCCTTGGCGATGCGCTCGCTGTTGCCCATCAGGACGGCGGTCAGCGCGCCGAAGGAGGCCATGGAGACCATCAGGTAGGTGGCGACGGTCAGGCCGGTGCCGTCCACCTTCTCGCCGGTGCCCGAACTGCCCGCGAAGATCAGGAAGATGATCGAGGGGTAGAGCACGGAGAAGAACAGGAACTTGCGGTTGCGCAGGGCGCGGGCGAGTTCCAGCTTGATCAGGGCCCGTGAGGCGAGGATGCCGGTCATGCGCGCTTGGCCTCCTCGGCCTCGGTGATGGCGACGAAAGCCTGCTCCAGGCCGAGGCCGGCGACTTCCAGGTTGCGGGGGTAGAGACCGAGCCCGTACACGGCGTGCACGGTGGCGTCGGCGTCGGAGGACTGGATGCGGACGGTCTGCCCGGAGACGTCCAGCGAGGTCAGCGCGGGCAGGGCGGCCAGCGCGGTCTCGTCGACGGCGCCGGTCAGGTCGAAGGAGACCCGGCGGGCGCCCGCGCGGGCCTTGATCTCGGCGGCGGTGCCGTCGGCCAGCAGGCGGCCCCGGTGCAGCACGAGCACCCGGTCCGCGATGGCGTCGGCCTCTTCGAGGTAGTGCGTGGCGAAGAGGACGGTACGGCCCTGGTCGGCCTGCTCGCGCATGGTGGCCCAGAACGCCTGCCGGGCGGAGACGTCCATCCCGGTGGTGGGCTCGTCCAGCACGATGAGGTCGCTGTCCCCGGCGGTGGCCAGGGCGAAGCGGACGCGCTGGGCCTGGCCGCCGGAGAGCTTGTTGACCTTGCGGTCGGCGATCTGGGTGACGCCCGCGCGGGCCAGCACGTCGGAGACGGGGTGCGGACGGGGGTGCAACGAGCAGGCCAGACCGACCAGTTCGGCGACCGTCACGTCCTCCATAAGCCCACCGCTCTGCAGCATCGCCCCGACCCGCCCGGCGACGATGGCCTCGCGCGGACCGGTCCCGAACACGGTCACCCGCCCCTCGTCCGGCTGCTTCAGCCCGAGCAGCAGGTCGAGCGTGGTGGACTTGCCCGCGCCATTGGGCCCGAGCAGCGCGACGGTCTCCCCGGGCCGCAGCGTGAGCGACAGCCCGTCCACCGCCCGCACACTCCCGTACGCCTTGCTCACCTGCTCGAACCCGGCCACCACCGGCACGTCGGTCGCGGTCGCCACCGCAGTCGTTGTCATGCCCCCACTCTGACCGGAAGGGGGGCGGCGACGGCAGTGCCGTCGGTCCTGAGTGCCGGATGACAGATGTCATGCCGGCCGGCGGAATGGGTGGCGCGATCCCGTCGTATCCGCCCGAATTCGATGGCATGCGCACGGTCGGGTCACTAGCTTGGCCGCCGTTCCGCTCCACCCGTCAGGCACAGCCACCCAGAGGAGAACCCATGATGCGCAAGCTCCTTGCCGGGGCCGCCACCACCGTGGTCGCCGCCGCCGGGCTCGTCTTCGCCGCACCCGCGCAGGCGGCGCCCTCGGACACGGCCCAGGTACGGGCGATCAACTGTCACGCCGCGGAGAGCGTACGGATTCGCAAGTCCGCGACGACCAGTTCCGCCGCTCTGGGGCTCTTCCCCAAGGGCGCGGGGGCCGACTGCGGGGGTGCCATCGAGGGCGGCACCTTCACGGCCTGCGGCTACAAGAACGGCTACTTCTGGATCGCGATCAACTACCAGGGCATCAAGGGTTACGTGGCCCTGTACTGCATCACGCGCCCCTGACGCACACCGGCGGACGAGGAGGAGCCCCCGCCCGGTGACGGGTGGGGGCTCCTCCTCATGGGCACGCGGTGTCAGTTCGGCTTGGTGTCGATCACGCCGATCCGCTCGGCCGGGGTCTTGCCCAGCAGGGCCTTGCGGAGGGCGCCCACCACGTCCTGCGGGAGCACGCCCCGCTTGCCGGTGGCCGTCTCGACCTGCACTCCGTCGAAGGTCTGGCCGTAGGCCGCCTTGAGCGCCTCGAGGTTGTAGGTGTCGACGAGCTTGCCGTTCACGGCCTTGAATCCGAGGATCTTCGGCAGCGAGCGGGGGCCGAACGGGATCTTGTGCGCCGCGTCGGTCTGGACGGTGACGAGGTTCGACATCGCCGGCTCGGCGAACGCCTTCATCTCGCGGTCGACCTCGGCGTTCGGGACCGTGGGCTGCCGGGTGGTGCTGGGGACGGTGACCGGGGTGGCCGAGCCGGTCTCGATCAGGGTGCGGTACGCCTGCTCGACGGCCTTGGTGGAGCCGGCCGCGTCGATGGCCT
This sequence comes from Streptomyces seoulensis, assembly GCF_004328625.1. NCBI lineage: Bacteria > Bacillati > Actinomycetota > Actinomycetes > Kitasatosporales > Streptomycetaceae > Streptomyces > Streptomyces seoulensis. Next base: position 4,067,547 of record NZ_CP032229.1, on the reverse strand, counting down.
TGCCGGGCTTGCCGTAGACCGCGACGGCCTTGCCGGACTCGAACTTGATGCCGCCCTCGACGACCGAGCCCGAACCGCCGCCCGCCTGCTGGAGGGCGACCTGGAGCTTCTCCTCGTCCACCGGGGTCTCCGGCTGGACGACCCGCTTCTGCCCGAAGAGGGAGCCGATCACGGAGAGCGGGTTGTAGTCGCTGGTGGCGGCCTTGCTGACGGTGGCCTGGTAGTCGAACTGCAGGCCCGCCTTGTCCGGGGTCAGGGCCACGTTGCCGCCGCCCACGGAGAGCTGGAGCGGCTTGTCGACCCGGTCCCGGAAGGCGTCGTCCAGCTTCTTGACCGCGTTGTCCCGGGTGCCGCCGCCGATGTCCACACCGAGCACGGTGGTGCCCTTGGGCACGTCGGTGCGGTTCATCAGCAGACCGGCGCCGTAGGCACCGCCCACGACGACGACCACACCGGCGACCAGCAGCATCAGCTTGCTGCGGCCCTTCTTCTTCTTGGGCTGCGGCGCGGCCTTCGCCTGCGGCGCGGGCGGCTTGGGGGCCGTGTACGCCGGGCGGTCGGCGGCCGGGGTGGGGCCGAAGGGGTCGGCCTCGTCGCCGGGGAAGACCGGGATGCCGCTGGTGACGGTGTGCCCGGAGACGGTGCCGTGCGGGGCGCGGCCGGGGGCGTTCGGGGCGGCGGCGAGCTGCTGCGGGGTGAGGATCGCGGTGTCGTCGCTGAGGGGGTTGCCGGGCTGCGGAGCACCCTGCGGACCACCCTGGGGGCCCTGCGCGCTCTTGGGCGGGCCGCCGCCGGGGGCGCGGAACGCGGGCGGGCCGTCGAAGGGCTCGCCGGGCTCCATGCCGCGCATCCCGGGGGCGCCGGGCGCGTTGCCCGGTACCGGACGCGTCGGCAGCGGGCCGTCGCCGGTGACCGGGCCGCCGGTCGGGCCCGCGGGGCCGTTCGGGCCGGGGGAGCCCTGGCCGCCGGGGCCGTTGAAGCCGCTGGGACCTCCAGGCCCGCCGAGGCCGCCTGCGCCGGGGGCACCCGGACCACCGGCGGGGGCACCGCCGTTGTCGGAGAAGAACGGCAGGTCGTCGCGGGCGGGCTCGCCGGGGCGGGTGCCGCCGCGCGGGCCCGAGGCCAGCGCCTCGGTCACGTCGAACGAGCCGGTGCCGCCGCCGTGGCCCGGCGCGACGGGGCCACCGGTGGCGCCGGACATGCCGGAGCCGTTGGTGCCGCCGGGGCGGGGGGCGTTGGGCGCGGGGGTGGCGGGCCGCTGCGCGGAGGGGCCGGGGCCGAGCGCGGGGGCGCCGGGGCGCGGAGCGCTCGTGCCGGCGGCGGAACCGCCGGGCATTCCGGCGCCGTTGGTGCCGCCGCCGCCCGAACCACCCTTGGGGGCGCCGCCCTTGCGGGGAGCGAACCAGTCGCTGGTCTTCTCCTCCGCCTGCGGGGCGGGCTCGGCGGCCGGTTCGGGCGCGGGCGGCGCGGCGGGTTCGGGCCGCGCCGCGGCGGCGGGCTCGTCGCCGCCGCTCTCGCCGGCCGGGGCGCCGTCGACGGTCTTGCGCACGACGACCGGCGGGATCGGCCGCGATCCGGGGATGTTGATCCGGATGCGCGTGGTCAGCGTGGTCTCGGTCTTGCGGTCCTCCGGACGCGCGTCCGGACTTCCCGCGCCGGTCCCGTCGCCGGAAGCCATGGGGGTCCCGTACGGCGGGGTGCCGGAGGGGTATGCGGCTCCGCCGCGCCCGTTGGGCCCGGAGGACGGAGTGTCAGTTTCACGACTCAAGGCAGGTTCTCCCGGTTGGCTCCGCCGCCCGTCACGACCTCAGCGGGCATCTCGGCGGCGCGCACCACCATACTGGCCACCTCTGGCGCGAATCCCACGACCGCCGGGGAAATCCGCACTGGACCCGCACGAGGGCCCCGCGAAGTGGTACGTCACTTGCCAAGTCGGTCGGCGTCGCCGTCGGGTTGCCGTCCGGGGGCCAAGGTGGCGCAGATCACAGCGAGGGCCATGCCTCCGAGCAGGAAGACGTACGAGCCGCCACCCGCGCCGAACAGGAAGTCACCTTCCGGGCGGCTGGCGGTGAGCAGGATGACCGCGACGACCCAGCCGAGCACCGGGGCGACCGCGCCGGAGCGGCCGCGCAGCGCGTAGCCGCCGCCGAGGAACAGCCCGCCCGCGCCCGCGAGGGCGAGCAGCAGGCCGAGCGGGAACCAGCCGGCCTGCACCAGCGCCCCGGCGACGCCGACGACCGCGCCGAGCAGGGCGAGCCCGAGCAGCGCGGCCATCCGGCCCAGCGACGGGCGTTGCAGCGGCTGGGCGAGCATCGAGGCGCTCATGACGCCACCTCCACTCCGGCGAAGAGGTCGCTCTCGCCGGGTTCGGCGCTGCCCCGCACCAGTTCGTAGTACTCGGTGGTGAACAGCGGCTGGGCGAGGTCGTTGGAGAGCGCGAAGTACTCGCCCGCGACGGTGATCTGGGTGGCGTGGGCGCGCATCGCGGCGGCCTTGGCGGCGGCGTACGCGGTGCCGTCGACGGCGGTGGTGATCCGCTCGTCCGGGACCACACCGGGCAGGTCGGCGATGTCGGCGCTCTTGCCGAACGGCAGGCCGGGCAGCTCCTCGGCGAGCCGCGCGAAGGCGTCCTCGACGACCGAGCGGGGCATGCGGTTCCAGTAGACCTTGTCCACCCGGTGCCCCCGGCCCTCGGCCAGCTCGACGGCGCGCATCGCGATCCGGTGGGCCTGGATGTGGTCGGGGTGGCCGTACCCGCCGTTGTCGTCGTACGCGACGACGACCTGCGGCCGGACCTCCACCATCACGTCCGCGAGCGCCCCGGCGGCCTCATCGAGGCCGGCCTGCCAGAAGACGGCGGGGTCGTCGTTGTCGGGCAGCCCCATCATCCCGGAGTCCTGATACCCGAGCACCCGCACGTCCTCGACCCCCAGCTCCGTGAGGGCGGCGTCCAGCTCGCCCCGCCGGTACGCCCCGAGCGCGGCCCCCTCCAGATGCCGCAGCTCCGCCGGGATCACCTCCCCCCGCTCCCCCAGCGTGCAGGTCACCAGAGTCACATGAGCCCCCTCGGCCACGTACTTGGCCATGGTCGCGCCATTGTTGATCGACTCGTCATCAGGATGCGCATGCACGAGCAGCAGACGCCGGGCGGGCAGTTCGGTCATGGGGTCCAGCGTACGAGGCGGGGCACCCGTGGTACTCCCGACGGTCCCATCGGGGACCGTGCAGCTCGGTCTCCCACGCCTCAGTGGGCTGGGTGCCTCCGGCAGTCGCGGCAGCGGCCCGGCTCCGGGGCCCGGAAGGCCCGGTTGCAGCCGTCGCAGTTCTGGAGGGGGTGGCGTACCGGAGGTTCCGGGGCGGGCGGCCTGAACGGGGGTGGGGGTGGCAGGTGCCTGGTCAGGCGGTGGGCGAGCAGGGCGGCCGGGCGGTGCAGCGGCTCCGTCGGCAGGCCGTCGATCAGGGCGCGGCGTACCTCGGCCGGGGCGACGTCCCGCTCCAGCCACGCGGCGACACCGGGGGCGAGGTGTGCCGTGTCGGTGACGGAGAGCAGCAGGCGGCTGTCGTGGCGGCGGAGGCCCGCGAGGAGGTCGGTGGCGGGGTGGAGGAGGGCGGAGGTGACCGGTGTGGGTACGGCGGGGAGGGCCTTGGGGCGTGGGGTCGGGGTGCGGCGCGGGCGGGGTTCGTTCGCCTCGCGGCTGTGACCCGGCTGGTTGCAGGAGACCGTACGCGTGACGATGCGGCCGCCGGGGATGCGCAGCCGTTCGCGGCGCAGGTAGCCGTGTTTCTCCAGCTCCCGCAGGGCGGCGGCGATACGGGTGACGCCCTCGGGGAAGCGGGCGGCCAGGGTCTTGATGTCGATGCGGGCGCCTCGCGGCAGCGACTGGATGTGCGTGCCGAGGCCGATCGCCAGCAGGGAGAGGTCCGCGTGCTGGGCGAGGTGGTTGCCGATCACCGTGAAGCGGGCGGTGTGGCGGGAGTTGTCGTGGATGAGACCACCCCGGTTCGGGTGGTCGTGTCCCGCAATACGGGACCGGACGCGCGAGGGCGCGCTAGGGTTCTGGTTACCCATCGGGAAGCGGTTCTCTTCCTTGATGGTCAGGCCCTCGCACTGGGAAGCCACTCCCGGCGGGGGCCGACGTATGTCCGCTGTTGTCTTGCCGCTGAGCCTAGAGCCGCCGAGGGTGCCAATTGCCAGCGGAAACAGTCAAGTTCACCCGCCCGAGTGAGGCTGCCGCCGTGGGCGGGAGGGGTGGGGTTTGGTGGGGTGCTTTCCCCCGGTCTTCCAGGTCTTAATGACCACCCGTCCGACCGGAGCACGGTGGCCCCGGTTCCGGTGCGGCCACGAGCCGCGAACGCGCCGGATCACTCACAAGGAGCAGGGCGGCATGATCCGGCGCTACACGCCGGTGGTGCCGTCGACGCGTTCCCGGATCAGGTCGGCGTGGCCGTTGTGGCGGGCGTACTCCTCGATCATGTGGACGTGGATCCAGCGGAGGTTGACGTCCTGCTCCATGAAGCGGCCCGTATCGGTCAGAGCGCGGCCGGCGCAGTGCTCGCGGGCGCGGGCGATCTCCGCGTGCCAGGTGGCGAGGGCGTCGCTCAGGGTGGCGCCCTCAGCAAGGTCGAAGCCGCCGTCGGGGCCGTCCGAGTCGGCCTGCGGGCCGTAGATGCGCGGAGCCTGCTCGCCGGCGAACACGCGACGGAACCAGTTCCGCTCCACCTCCGCCATGTGCTGGACCAGGCCGGTCAACGTGAAGCCGGACGGCGGCACGGACGCGACGGCGGCCTGCTCATCGTCCAGCCCCTCGCACTTCATGGCCAGTGTGGCGCGGTGAAAGTCGAGCCAGCTTTCCAGCGTCGTGCGCTCGTCGGCGTTCAGGGGCGGGATAGGACGATCGATGGCGCTCATCGGCCGATTATCGCCAGCCCCGGACGCCGCCGACGGCGGGCCTCGCTACAGGGCGAACGTCGACTGGTGCGGCACCGGGCCCAGTTCAGCACAGACGATGTTGCGCCCCGGCACACCCCTCCGTACCGTCTCCCCCTTGACGTGACCCTCCACCCCGGTACAGTGCAATGAGCGGCATGCCCGCGCCCCATGTCCGGCGCCGGTGTCGCACTTCTCTCTCAGCCCTCGTGCCGATGGTCTTCGACCAGGCCGGGCTTCTTCGCTTCAGCACCCCGTGACCAGGGCTTTCTCGCTCCGTCAGTGGTGCGTTTCCGTCGCCCGGAGGCAGGCGTCTTCGTGATCTGCGGCCCTTCCTGAACCTGTCCGGAAAGGACACACCCCATCATGACCACCACCCTCGAACGCCCGATCAGAACCCAGAACACCACCCTCACCGGCGTCCTCGACATCGACGCGCACGGCAAGGGCCACCTGCGGGCCGCCGCGAGCCTCCTGCCCGCCCCGGGAGACCCGCAGGTCCCGGCGTCGCTGATCCGGCGCCACGGCCTCCGCAAGGGCGACCTCGTGGAGGGCGTCGCCGGACCCCAGCGGGCCCTCACGGAGGTGACCAGTGCCGACGCCCCCGCAGGGCAGCGGAGGAACTTCCGCGACCTGACCCCCCTCCACCCCCACCGGCGGATGCGCCTGGAGCACCCCGCCTCCGGCCTGGCCGGCCGCCTGACCGACCTGCTCGCCCCCGTGGGCAAGGGACAGCGGGGCCTCATCGTCGCGCCGCCGAAGAGCGGCAAGACCGTACTCATCCAGCAGCTCGCCGCGGCCGTCGCGGGCAACCACCCCGAGTGCCGCCTGATGGTGCTGCTGCTGGACGAACGCCCGGAGGAAGTCACCGACATGCGCAGGTCGGTACGCGGCGAGGTGTACGCCTCCACCTTCGACCGCCCCGCCAAGGACCACATCGCGCTCGCGGACCTCGTCGTGGAGCGGGCCAAGCGGCAGGTGGAGGCCGGGGAGGACGTGGTGATCCTGCTGGACTCGCTGACCCGCCTCTGCCGCGCGCACAACAACGCCTCGGCGGCGGGCGGCCGTACCCTCAGCGGAGGCGTGGACGCGGGCGCGCTGCTGGGCCCCAAGCGGTTCTTCGGCGCCGCACGGCAGGCGGAGGAGGGCGGCTCGCTGACGATCCTCGCGACCGCGCTCGTGGACACCGGCTCCCGCGCCGACGGCTTCTTCTTCGAGGAGCTGAAGAGCACCGGCAACATGGAACTCCGGCTGGACCGCGAACTGGCGTCCCGCCGCGTCTTCCCGCCCGTGGACATCGACCGCACCGGCACCCGCCGCGAGGAACTCCTCTTCACCCGAGAAGAGTTGGCCATCACCAGGGGCCTGCGCCGCGCCCTGCGCGCACACGGGGACGCGTCCCTGGAGACCCTGCTGGGACGACTGCGCGAGACCCCGGACAACGCCACGTTCCTGCGCCGCGTCCAGCCCACGCTGCCGACGAGCTGATCACACAGGAGGGGCGACGGCGGACGCCATCACCCCGCCCCGCGTCAGAACTTGATGCTGCCGATCATGCTGGCGACGTTCGTGGTCAGCTCGCTGATCGTGGGTGCGATGGTCGAGGAGGCGAGATAGAAGCCGAGGAGCATGCAGATGGCGGCGTGTCCCCCCTTCAGTCCCGACTTCTTGATCAGCAGGAAGACGATGATCGCCAGCAGCACCACCGCCGAAATCGAGAGTGCCACGGCGGCTCACCTCCAATGAATCCCAGGGACACGGGGGGTTCGGACTATGGGGGTTGTGACTTCGGTACAGCCCCGGCGGACCGGCCCGGAAGCCAAGTCCACGCGGACGCCGCCAGGTTCATACCCACGCAGCGACAGTGATCATAACTATGTGTGCTCGCGCATCGCTCGGCGCACGGCCGCACAAGGGGGCGCATGGCCAATATGGTCGGGCCATGACGACCCAGACAGCCGGCACCGACTCCTTCCCCCGCCGACACGCCCGGACGCAGCGCTTCTCGCTCGGCGCGCCGCGCGCGTTCACCGTGGCCCCCGACGGCTCCCGTGTCGCGTTCCTGCGCTCCGGCTCCGGCACGGACCGCGCCAACTCCCTGTGGGTACTGGACACCTCGGACGGCACCGAACGCCTCGCCGCCGACCCCGGAGCCCTCCTCGCGGGTGCCGACGAGGAGCTGTCCCCCGAGGAACGCGCCCGCCGCGAACGCAGCCGCGAGGGCGGCGCGGGCATCGTCGGATACGCCACCGACGCCGCCGCCGAACTGGCCTCTTTCGCCTTGTCCGGGCGGCTGTTCACGGCCGAGCTGCGCGCCGGCACCGCTCGCGAACTCCCCGTCCCCGGCCCGGTGATCGACCCCCGCCCCGCCCCCGACGGCACCCGCGTCGCGTACGTCGCCGGGGGCGAGCTGCGCGTGGTCGGTGCCGAGGGCGACGACGACCGGGCGCTGGCCACCCCCGAGAGCGACGAAGTGACCTACGGCCTGGCGGAGTTCATCGCGGCCGAGGAGATGGACCGTACGCGGGGCTTCTGGTGGTCCCCCGCGTCGGACCGGCTGCTGGTGGCGCGGGTGGACGACACGCCGGTGCGGCGCTGGTGGATCGCGGACACGTCACACCCCGACCGTGAGCCACACCACGTGCGCTACCCGGCCGCCGGCACCGCCAACGCCGAGGTGACCCTGTTCGTCATCGGCCTGGACGGCACCCGCACCGAGATCCGCTGGGACCGTGAGCGGTACCCCTATCTGACGCGAGTGCACTGGTCACAGGCGGGTGCGCCCCTTCTCCAGGTGCAGTCGCGGGACCAGCGCGGCACCCTCGTCCTCACCCTCGACCCGGACACCGGCGAGACCCGGACCCTGCACGCCGACGAAGATCCAACATGGCTTGATCTTTTCGCCGGGGTGCCCGCCTGGACCCCCTCCGGACAGCTGGTCCGCATCGCGGACGAGGGCGGCGCGCGGGTCCTCACCGTGGGCGAACGCCCGCTGACCGGACCGGAGTTGCACATCCGCGCGGTGCTGGACGTGTCGTCGGACGGCGTACTGGTCTCGGCCTCGGCGGGAGCGGCGGCCGAGGACCCCGAGACCGGCGAGATCCATGTGTACCGGGTCGGCGAGGCGGGCGTGGAGCGCGTGTCGCAGGAGCCCGGCGTGCACTCGGCGGTGCGCTCGGGCGAGGTGACCGTGCTGATTTCCGCGACCCTGGACAGTCCCGGCGCCCGTGTCCAGGTGCTGCGTGACGGAAAATCGGCGCTCGCTGTCCGCTCGTACGCCGAAGACCCCGGTTTGTCCCCCCGCGTGACCCTGACCGAGGGGGGCGCACGGCGAATTCCGTGCGCCGTGCTTATGCCGTCGGACTACCCCGGCGACACTCCCCTGCCCGTCCTGCTCGACCCCTACGGCGGCCCGCACGGCCAGCGGGTCGTCGCCGCCCACAACGCCCATCTGACCTCGCAGTGGTTCGCCGACCAGGGCTTCGCGGTGATCGTCGCGGACGGCCGGGGCACCCCCGGGCGCTCCCCCGAGTGGGAGAAGTCCATCCACCAGGACTTCACGGTCACCCTCGACGACCAGATCGACGCCCTGCACGACCTGGCCAAGCGCTACCCGCTGGACCTCGACCGCGTGGCCATCCGGGGCTGGTCGTACGGCGGTTACCTCTCCGCGCTGGCCGTCCTGCGCCGCCCGGACGTCTTCCACGCGGGCGTCGTCGGCGCCCCGGTCACCGACTGGCGGCTGTACGACACCCACTACACCGAGCGCTACCTGGGCGACCCCGACGCGGACCCGGAGAGCTACGCCCGCAGCTCCCTGATCACCGACGAGGGCCTCTCCGATCCGGCCGAGCCGCACCGGCCCATGATGATCATCCATGGCCTCGCCGACGACAATGTGGTGGCCGCACACACCCTCCGGCTCTCCTCCGCCCTGCTGGCCGCCGGCCGCCCGCACGAGGTGCTCCCGCTGTCCGGCGTCACCCACATGACCCCGCAGGAACAGGTCGCGGAGAACCTGCTCCTCCTCCAGGTCGACTTCCTCAAGCGCGCTCTGGGCCGGCCCGAACAGCGTTAACGCACCGGCAACTTCGCCGAAGCCGCACAGATATGAGCACCCGCGAGGCTGATCGCGTACGGCCGTGCGGGTGCCGTGAGACGGGCCGGGATCACGCCATGTCATCCCGGCCCGTTGCCGTGCCCGCCGTGATCCTCCATGGCCCCCGGCACGACCTGCCGCTCGGCCGCGAACAGGCACGCCGACGGATGCGCGACCGGCCCGCCCACGGCACGGAACTCCTCCGGCACCGCCAGCTCCGGCACCTCCCGCGCACACCGCTCCTCCGCCTTCCAGCACCGGGTGCGGAACCGGCAGCCGGACGGGATCGCGGTCGGGGACGGCACATCACCGCTCAGGATGATCCGGTCCCGGTGCGCCCGCGCCTCCGGGTCGGGCACCGGCACCGCCGACAGCAGCGCCTGGGTGTACGGGTGGGTGGGGTGCTCGTAGATCTCCGCGTCCGTGCCGGTCTCCACGATCCGGCCCAGGTACATCACCGCGACCCGGTCCGAGATGTGCCGGACGATCGACAGGTCGTGCGCGATGAACACGTAGGACAGCCCGAACTCCGCCTGGAGCCGGTCCAGCAGGTTGATCACCTGCGCCTGCACCGACACGTCCAGCGCGGACACCGGCTCGTCCGCGACGATCACCTCGGGGCGCAGCGCCAGCGCCCGTGCGATGCCGATCCGCTGCCGCTGACCGCCGGAGAACTGATGCGGATACCGGTTCAGGAACTCCGGGTCGAGCCCCACCACCTCCAGCAACTCCTGCACCTTGCGCCGCCGTTCACCCTTCGGCGCGGCCTCGGGGTGGATCTCGTACGGCTCCCCGACGATGTCCCCCACCGTCATCCGGGGGTTGAGCGAGGTGTACGGGTCCTGGAACACCATCTGGATGTTCCGGCGCACCTCCTTCAGCCGTCGCCCGGACGCACCGGTGATGTCCTCGCCCCGGAACCGGATCTCGCCCTCGGTGGGCCGCTCCAGATGGCAGAGCAGCCTGGCCACCGTGGACTTGCCGCACCCCGACTCGCCCACGATGCCGAGGGTCTCGCCCCGGCCGAGGCTGAAGTCGACGCCGTCGACGGCCTTCACGGCGCCGATCTGCTTGCGCAGCACGATGCCCCGGGTCAGCGGATAGTGCTTGACCAGGCCGCGCGCCTCCAGCACGGGTTCAGCCGTCGAGACCATCGAGGCACTCCCTCCAGAAGTGGCAGGCGCTCACCCGGTCGGGCCCCGCCGGGTACAGCGGGGGCTCGTCGGTGCGGCAGACGTCCCGCGCCATCGCACAGCGCGGGTGGAAGGCGCAGCCGGCAGGGACGTGGGTGAGGCTGGGCGGCAGACCCTGGATGGCGTACAGCTCCCGGCCCTTGTGGTCGAGCCGGGGGATGGATTCGAGCAGGCCGCGCGTGTAGGGGTGGGCCGGTGCCTTGTAGATGTCGTGCACGGGTGCCGACTCCACGATCCGGCCCGCGTACATCACCGCGATCCGGTCGGCCACGTCCGCGACGACGCCGAGGTCGTGGGTGATGAGGACCAGCCCCATGTCGTACTCCCGGCGCAGCTCCGCGAGCAGGTCCATCACCTGGGCCTGGACGGTGACGTCGAGCGCGGTGGTGGGTTCGTCGGCGATGACGAGCGCGGGTTCCAGCGCGATCGCCATGGCGATCATGATCCGCTGGCGCATGCCGCCGGAGAACTGGTGCGGATAGTCCCGCACCCGCTGGGCCGCGCCCGGGATGCGCACCCGGTCCATCAGCTCGACGGCCCGCTTGCGCGCGTCCTTGCGGGACATCCCCCGGTGGACCGTGAACATCTCGCCGAGCTGGTCGCCGACGGAGAGCACCGGGTTGAGGGCGGACAGCGCGTCCTGGAAGATCATCGCCATTCCGGCGCCCCGGATCTTCCGCCGCTCCTCCTCCTTCATGGTGAGCAGGTCGCGGCCCTGGAAGAGGATCTGGCCGCCGGTGATCCGGCCGGGCGGCATGTCGAGGATGCCCATCACGGCCTGCGCGGTCACCGACTTGCCGGACCCGGACTCCCCGAGCACCGCGAGCGTTTCGCCCGCGCCGACCCCGTACGACACCCCGTTGACGGCCTTGGCGACGCCGTCGCGGGTGCGGAACTCCACGTGCAGGTCGCGTACTTCGAGCAGCATGGCGCCGTCACCTCAGCTTCGGGTCGAGGGCGTCGCGTACCGCGTCGCCGAGCATGATGAAGGCCAGGACGGTGATCGCCAGCGCCCCGGAGGGCCAGAGCAGGGCGTGCGGGGCGTTGCGGATGTAGGGGGAGGCGGCGGAGATGTCGATGCCCCAGGAGACGCTGGGCGGCTTCAGGCCGACGCCGAGGTAGGACAGGGTGGCCTCCAGCGAGATGTAGGTGCCGAGCGCGATGGTGGCCACGACGATGACGGGGGCGACCGCGTTGGGCGCGATGTGCCGCAGCAGCAGCCGGGCGGGCGAGGCGCCGAGTGCGCGGGCCGCCTGGACGTAGTCGTTCTGCCGGGCGGTGATGACGGAGCCGCGGGCGATCCGGGAGATCTGCGGCCAGCCGAGCAGCACCATGAACCCGATCACCGGCCAGACGGTGTTGCTGGTGACCACCGACAGCAGCACCAGGCCGCCGAGCACGACCGGGATGGCGAAGAACACGTCGGTGATCCGGGACAGCACCGCGTCCCAGGCCCCGCCGAAGAACCCGGCGAGCCCGCCGAGCACCGACCCCAGCAACGCGACCCCGAGCGTGGCGCACACGCCCACCGTGACCGACGTACGGGCGCCGTAGACGGTCCGGGTGTAGACGTCGCAGCCCTGCCCGTCGAAGCCGAAGGGGTGGCCCGGCGAGGAGCCGTCCTGGGCCTTGGCGAGGTCGCAGTCGAGGGGGTTGCCGGAGGTGATGGCCGACGGCCAGAGGGAGATGAAGACCAGGAAGAGGATGACGAGCGCGGAGAGCAGGAAGACCGGGTTGCGCCTGAGGTCCCGCCAGGCGTCGGACCAGAGCGAGCGGGGCCTGCTGTCCGGACCGCCGCCCGCCGGTCCGCCCGGCACCCGCTCCAGCGTGGCGGCCTCGCCGGCCGCCAGGTCCATGGTCCCGCCCATCCCGGTCCCGGCGATGGCTCCCCGCGACTCGTACGACGACGGCTCAGGCATAGCGAATCCTCGGGTCGAGTACCGCGTAGAGCAGGTCGACCAGCAGGTTGGCGACCAGGAAGACCAGGACCAGGACGGTCACGAAGCCGACCACCGTCTGGGTGTTCTGCCGGAGGATGCCCTGGTAGAGCTGGAAGCCGACGCCGTGGATGTTGAAGATCCGTTCGGTGACGATCGCGCCGCCCATCAGCGCCCCGATGTCGGTGCCGATGAAGGTGACCACCGGGATCAGCGAGGTCCGCAGCAGGTGCCGTACGACGACCCGGCGCCGGGGCAGCCCCTTGGCGACGGCGGTACGGACGTAGTCCGAGCGCCGGTTCTCCGCGATCGAGGTACGGGTCAGCCGGGTGACGTAGGCCAGCGAGACCGAGGCCAGCACCAGCCCCGGCACGATCAGCTCGTCGAACGGCGCCTGTGGCGAGACGGAGGGTTTGATCCACCCCCACTCCACGCCGAGCAGCAGCTGCAGCACCAGGCCGGTGACGAAGGTCGGCACGGAGATCACCACGAGGGTGAGCAGCAGCACCCCGGTGTCGACGGGCCGGCCCCGGCTCAGTCCGGTGAGCACGCCGAGGCTGATGCCGACGACGAGCTCGAAGAGGATCGCGACGATGGTCAGCCGGACGGTGACCGGGAACGCGGCCGCCATCAGCTCGGTGACGGGCTGTCCGTTGAAGGCGGTGCCGAAGTCGCCGGTGAAGACGTTGCCCATGTAGGTCGCGTACTGCTGCCAGAGCGGCTGGTCGAGGCCGAACTCGCTCCGGAGCTGCGCGGCGGTGGCCGCGTCGCACTGCCGCTCCCCGCACAGGCCCGCGATGGGGTCGCCCATCACGTTGACCATCAGGAAGATCAGCAGGGTGGCTCCGACGAACACCGGCACCATCTGGAGCAGGCGCCGGACGACGTAGCGTCCCATGCGCTCAGCTCACCTTGATCTCGTTGTACACCGGCACGCTGAACGGGTTGAGCGCCACGCCGGTGAGGCGCTGGGAGTAGCCCGCGTTGCCGTTCTGGTACCAGAGCGGGATGGCGGCCATGTTGTCCCGGACGACCTCCTCGGCCTGCTGGAAGGTGGCGACCGACTTGGCCGGGTCCGTCTCGGCGTTGGCGCGGTCCACCAGCTCGTCGAACTCGGAGTTGGTCCACTGGCCGTCGTTGGAGGAGGCGCCGGTGAAGTACAGCGGCTGGAGGAAGTTCTGGATCAGGGGGTAGTCCATCTGCCAGCCCGCCCGGAAGGGGCCGCTCATCTTGTGCTGGGCCATCTGGTTGCGGAAGTCGGCGAAGGTGCCGACCGGGTTGCCGACGCAGGCGTTGTCGTCGCCGAGCGCGTGGTTGATGGAGTTGCAGACCGCGTCGATCCAATCCCGGTGCGAGCCGGTGTCCGCGTTGTAGGTGAGCCGCAGGGAGCCCCCGGGGATGCCGCCGCCCTGCCGGACCAGCCGCTTGGCCGCCGCCGGGTCGTAGGTGCAGGCGCGTCCGCACAGGCCCGCCTTGAAGCCGCCGTCGGCGCCGAGGACGGGTGAGGTCCAGTCGGTGGCGGGGGTACGGGTGCGCTGGAAGATGGTCTTGGTGATCTGGTCCCGGTTGATGGCCATGGAGAGCCCGGTACGGACCTTCTCCATGCCGGGCCGGTTCCAGCGCTGGTCGTAGTACGGGAAGGCGAGGGTCTGGATGATGCCGGCCGGGGTGTTGATGTACCGGTCGCCGAGGTCGGTCCTGACGTTCTTCAGCTGGGCGGCCGGGATGTCGTCGGCGAGGTCGAGGTTGCCGGCCATCAGGTCGGTGTAGGCGGTGTTGCTGTCGGTGTAGACCTTGAGGATCACCCCGTCGTTGAGCGCCTTGTCCCCGCCGGGGTAGCCGTTCCACTTCCGCAGGGTCATCTGGGAGCCCTTGGTGTAGGACTCGATGGCGTACGGGCCGTTGCCGACCGGGGTCTTCAGCCAGCCGGCGTGGTCGGTGAAGAAGGCGCGGGGCAGCGGGGCGAAGGCGGCGTAGCCGAGGGTGTCGGGGAAGCCGGAGAACTTCTGGTTCAGGGTGACGGTGAAGGTGTGGTCGTCGACGACCTTGAGCCCGGAGAGGGTGTCGGCGTGCTGGCCGCCCATCTCGGGGTGGACCTGGTCGTAGCCCTCGATGTAGCCGAAGAAGTAGGCGTTCTTCTGCTTGTTCCTCAGGCTCGCGCCGTAGTTCCAGGCGTCGGTGAAGGAGCGGGCGGTGACCTTCTCGCCGTTGGAGAAGGTCCAGCCGTCCCTGAGCCTGACGGTGTAGTGCCGGGAGTCGGTGGTGTCGATCGACCGGGCCAGCATGTTCTGGGCCTCGCCGGTCCTCGGGTCGTACCGCTTCAGGCCCCTGAAGACCATGTCGAGCACCTTGCCGCCCTGCACCTCGTTGGTGTTGGCCGGCTCCAGCGGGTTCTGCGGGTCGCCCCAGGAGGAGGTGAGCATCCCGCCGTCCGCCGCCCCGCTCGCTCCCCCGCCGCACCCGGTGGCCATGAGCACCACCGCAGCGGCGCCGGTCAGCCATCGGGTGTGCGTGAATCCGCGCATGGCCACCTCCGCCGTCCATTTCCAGCACGCTGTTCCTGGTGCCAAATATCGACATGAACTCCGCCCGGCGCATGTGCACGGACCCATATGCGGCGTTCCTCAACCCTTTCGGCCGATCCAGGAGCGGCGCAAAGCGAAATCAGTCGGTCCACATAGCTGCGACAACCTCAAGAAGCACTCAAATGCGTTTACTGGTACGTGAGTTGCGTGAAGTATCTGACGCGTCCTGAACAAACGGGCGGAACGACCAACGCCCTTATGTCTCCACGGGGAAGGCATTTCATGAGACGTGCCCTGAGCACAGTCCTGTCCACCGCGCTCCTCAGCGGCGGCGCGATGGCGATATCCGCGTCACCCGCTGCCGCCGGAATCGTCTGCAACGACTCGCCGATCTACACGATCTCGGACAAGCACACGGTCTGGAAGCCGACCAACGTCCACAGCGACTGGGCGCGGCCGGGCGTGACCATCAGCTACGCCAAGAACAAGACCGGCACCTGGAGCGCCACGGGCACCGCCCAGCTCGGCACCGAGGCGGGGATCATCTTCGCCAAGGCCTCGACCTCCTTCAGCGTCTCGGTCGGGAAGACCTGGTCCAAGTCCGACACGTGGACCTACTCCGCCACGGTCAAGAAGAAGCCCGGGAAGTCCAAGGGCCGCCTGATGATGAGCCACGAGGCCAAGGGCTTCAGCGTCACCAAGTACCGGCTGGTGGCCAACGGCCGGCAGCAGTGCGTGAAGAGCAAGATCTGGAAGAAGACCGGCATCGTCGCGCCGGCCAAGCGCAACAACAACGTCTGGGGCATCCAGTACGGATGATCCAGATGTCACGCTGTGCCCCCGCCGGAGAATCCGGTGGGGGCACAGCGCTTTCGCCCACCCCTCTCACCAGGCGGTCCACGCCTGCCGCACCACCCGTCAGGCCCTCACCAGGATCGCTTCACCGGACTAGACCAATAACCGGCACCGCGTCGGTGACGGCACGTTTTTCCGCAGGCCACGACGGTCCTCCGGGCCGTTGACGCGCGCAGATCAGCGCTGATAGACAAGCTCATCCATCGCGACCGCCGCCCCCTGGAACCGGTCCGATCGCCAGTCCGACAGGCGCTGTTCGTACGAGTGATGACATGAGGTCACGAGCTATGAGCCCACACGACCAGCAAGGAGTGGAGCAGCCGGCGCAAAGACGCCCCTGGTCCCCTGTCCGCCGGCTCGTGGCCGCCGGGACGGCCGCCATGGCGCTCACCGCCGGCCTCGCCACTCCGCTCGCCCCGAAGACGCAGACGGCGGAGGCCGCCCCCGCCGACAAGGTCCTCACCGTCGCCGTCGCACAGAGCGTCGACTCGCTCAGCCCCTTCCTGGCGGTCCGCCTGGTCAGCACCAGCCTCCTGCGGCTGACCTACGAGTACCTGACGGACTACGCCCCCGAGGACGCCCGCCCGATCCCCGGCCTGGCCACGAGTTGGAAGCCTTCCACCGACAAGCTCACCTGGACGTACACCATCCGCTCCGGCACCAAGTGGTCGGACGGACAGCAGGTGACCGCCGAGGACGCGGCGTGGACCTTCAACAAGCTGATGACGGACGAGGCTGCCGCCACCGCGAACGGCAGCTTCGTCACCAACTTCCGCAAGGTCTCCGCGCCGAGCCCCACCAAGCTGGTCATCGAGCTGAAGAAGCCGCAAGCCACGATGGCCGCCCTTGACGTGCCCATAGTGCCCAAGCACATATGGGAGAAGGTCAAGGATTATTCCAAATTCAACAACGATAAGAACTTCCCCGTCGTCGGCGACGGACCGTTCATACTCGCCGATTACAAGGCCGACAGCTACGTACGGCTGAGGGCGAACAAAAACTTCTGGCGGGGAGCGCCGAAGTTCGACGAACTGGTTTTCAAGTACTACAAGGACCAGGACGCGGCGGTGGCCGCCCTGCGCAAGGGTGAGGTCTCCTTCGTGGCGGGCTCCCCCTCCCTCACTCCCGCCCAGGCGGCCTCCCTCGAGGGCGAGAAGAACATCCGCGTCAACGACGCCCCCGGCCGGCGCTTCTACGCCCTGGCCGTCAACCCCGGCGCCCGGTCGAAGAACGGGCAGAAGTTCGGCGACGGCGACCCGTCCCTGCTGGACGAGCGGGTGCGCCACGCCCTGTTCAGCGCGGTCGACCGCAAGACCATCGTCGACAAGGTCTTCCAGGGGCACGCGGTCCAGGGCCAGGGCTACATACCGCCGCGCTTCTCGAGCTACTTCTGGAAGCCCGCCGCCGGCCAGGAACTCGCCTACGACCCGGCCAAGGCGGCCCGGCTCCTCGATCAGGCGGGCTACCGGACCGACAGCGCCGGGAAACGGCTCGGGAAGGACGGCAAGCCGCTCACCTACCGTGTCCTGTGCCATGCCACCGACCCGAACGACAAGGCGGTCGGGCAGTACCTCAAGGAGTGGTGGGGCAAGCTCGGCATCGGCATGACCCTCGACTGCCTGGACAATGTCACCGACCCCTGGCTCGCCGGCAAGTACGATCTCGCCTTCGACGGCTGGTCGGTCAACCCGGATCCGGACTACGTGCTGTCCATCCACACCTGCGGTGCGCTCCCCGCCACCCCCAAGGACACGGGCGCCACCGACAACTTCATCTGCGACAAGGGTTTTGACGGCCTCTACGCCAAGCAGCTCGCCGAGTACGACCCGGCCCGGCGGGCGGCACTCGTGAAGCAGGCCGAGTCACGGCTGTACGACCTGGGCTACATGAACGTCATGGCGTATCCGAACGCCGTGGAGGCCTACCGCACCGACCGGATCAAGTCGATCGAGACGATGCCCAAGGCAGCGGGCAACATCTATGGCCAGGACGGCTACTGGAGCTGGTGGTCGGCGGTCCCCGCGCAGTCCGGCTCGTCCGGGGGCCAGAGCTCGACCGGCGTGATCGTCGGCGTCGCCGCCGGCGTCCTGGTCCTCGCGGGTGCCGGGTTCTTCCTCGCCCGGCGACGCCGCACCACCGCCGACGACCGTGAGTAGCGCATGAACCAGACCATTTCCGTCCGGCGGCCCGTGGGCTGCGCGCCATGACCGCTGACACCGAGCCGACACCGGCCGACACCGCGGGCCCGGTCATCACCGGGCCCGCGGCCCCCGGGCCACGGCCCCGGGTGGGGGCCGGCTACGTGCGGTACGGGGCCGGCAAGCTGGGTGGCGCGATCGTCTCCCTGCTCGCCGTCCTCGTCACCGGCTTCTTCCTCTTCCGTCTGATCCCGGGCGACCCGGTCAAGACCATGACCGGCGGCCGGCCCGTCTCGGCGGAGCAACTGGCCGCCTATCGGAAGCAGTTCGGCCTCGACCTGCCGCTGTGGCAGCAGTTCACGGACTACTGCGGCAAGGCACTCACCGGCGATCTCGGCACGTCGTACCAGTTCCGCACGCCGGTCATCGACAAGATCACCGAAGCCCTGCCGAACACCCTGCTGCTGACGGGTACGGCGTTCGTGCTCTACACGGCGCTCGGCATGTACCTGGGTACGCGCTCGGCGTGGCGGCACGGCAGCCTGGGAGACCGGGTGAACACCGGTCTGGCTCTGACCCTGTACTCGCTCCCGTCCTTCTGGCTCGGCCTGCTGCTGATCATCGTGTTCTCCGTGGGCCTGGGCCCCGTGCCAGGTCTGTTCCCCACCGGCGGCATGGAGGCCGGCGGCACGGGGGGCTTCGCGCGGGTTTTCGACATCGCGCACCATCTCGTCCTTCCGGTGATCACACTCGTCGCGGTCGAGTACGGCCAGACCCTGCTGGTCACCCGCTCGGCCCTGCTGGACGAGATGGGCAGCGACTACCTGACGACCGCGCGTGCCAAGGGCCTGCGGGACGATCTGGTGCGCCGTCGGCACGCCGTGCCGAACGCGCTGCTGCCGACCGTCACCCTCGTCTTCGTGAACCTCGGCCGAACCGTCGCCGGAGTGATCCTGGTCGAGACCGTGTTCTCCTGGCCGGGGCTCGGCGGACTCTTCTACCAGGCCCTGAGCGTCCCCGACCTGCCGCTGGTGCAGGGCCTGTTCCTCTTCTTCGCCTCGGCGGTCATCGTCATGAACACACTGGCCGATCTGGTCTACCCCCTGTTCGACCCCCGGGTGGGCCGATGAGTACCTCGGTCGCGCCGGCCGGCCCCCGGGCACTCGCCCGCCGACGGCGGTGGCGTTCCGCCAAGCGGTTCTGGCAGCGGTACCGCGCCCACCGTGCCGGTATCACCGGGCTGGCCGCACTCGTCCTGTTCGCGGTGACCGCGCTGGCGGCACCGCTGATCGTCGGCTCGGACATCACGAGCGTCACCGACGCACCGGGCGCCCCGCTGGAGGCGCCCAGCGGCCAATTCCCGCTGGGCACCGACCGGTTCGGGCGCAATCTGCTGGCCCTGGTGATCTGGGGCGCGCGGGTGTCGCTGCTCGTGGGGCTCCTCGCGGCCGTCCTGTCGGTGGCGATCGGCGCGGTGGTCGGCATCACCGCCGGTCACTTCCGCGGTGTGTACGCGACCGTGCTGATGCGTGTCACGGACTGGTTCCTGGTGATGCCGACCCTGGTGCTCGCCATCGCGCTGGCCACCGTCATGTCCCGTTCCCTCGGGACGGTGATCCTCGCCATCGGCGTCACCTCCTGGCCGACGACCGCCCGGCTCGTGCGGGCACAGACGCTGGCCGTGGAGTCACGCCCCTACATAGAGCGGGCCAAGGCGCTGGGGGGCGGCCACTGGCACGTCATGACCCGCCATGTGCTGCCCAATGTCATGCCCCTCATCCTGGCGCAGACCACGCTGATGGTCTCCTCCTCCATCCTCTCCGAGGCGACCCTCGCCTTCCTCGGCCTCGGCGACCCCACCGTCGTCTCGTGGGGCGGGCTGCTCCAGGACGCGCGCGAGGCGGGCGCGGTGAGTGCGGGCGACTGGTGGTATCTGGTGCCGCCCGGCGTGGCGATCGCCCTGGTCGCCCTGTCGTTCACGCTGTGCGGACGTGCCGTGGAGTCCGCGCTCAACCCCAGGCTGGGGGCCTCCCGTTGACCCTCCTCGACATACGCGACCTCACCGTCACCTACCCCGGCGGAGCCGCCGCCGTACGCGGCGTGGACCTCTCGGTGGCGGCCGGCCAGAAGCTGGGTATCGCCGGCGAGTCGGGCTGCGGGAAGTCGACGCTGGCGCTCGCCGTGCTGCGACTGCTGCCTGTCGGGACACGGGTGAGCGGTGAGATCCTCCTCGACGGGGAGGACGTGCTGACGATGCGCTGGGGCCGGGTCCGGGCCGTCCGCTGGGCCGGGGCCTCGATCGTCTTCCAGGGCGCGATGCACGCCCTCAACCCCGTGCAGCGGGTCGGGGAGCAGATCGCCGAGCCGGTCATGCTGCACGGCCGGGCGACCCCCGCGGCGGCCAGGAAGAGGACCGGCGAGCTCCTGGAGCAGGTCGGGCTGCCGGCCGCGCGGGCATCGGCGTATCCGCACGAACTCTCCGGCGGCCAGCGGCAGCGCGTCATGATTGCCATGGCCCTGGCCTGCGACCCGCAGCTGGTCATCGCCGACGAGCCCACCACCGCTCTGGACGTGATGGTTCAGGCGCAGATCCTGCGGCTGATCGAACGGCTCGTCACCGATCAGGACGTCGCTCTGATGATGATCAGTCACGACCTGGCCATACTCGCGGACACCTGTGACCGGCTGGCGGTGATGTACGCCGGGCGGGTCGTAGAAGAGGGGCCGGCCCGCGTTGTGCACGAGGACGCCAGGCACCCCTACGCCGAGGCTCTGTCCATGGCGTTCCCGCACATCGGGGACCCGGCCTCCCGCTTCGCCCCACGGGGTCTGCCCGGTGATCCGCCCGACCCGTTCGCGCTGCCCGCCGGCTGCGCGTTCCATCCGCGCTGCCCGGTCGTGCTGGACGAGTGCGCCACCCGGGATCAGCCGCTGCGCGACGTGTCCCACGGGCGGCGGGCCGCCTGCGTCCACGTGGCGGCGACCGCCTCCGGCCGAGCGGCCGGGGCCGAGGACACGAGGAGCACCACATGACGACGCCCGCTCCGGCGCTGCTGAGCGCGCGGGGACTGCATGTGTCCTTTCCGGGGCGCAACGGTGACCCGGTGGCGCGAGCCGTGGACGGGGTCGAGCTCGACATCCGCACCGGTGAGACGGTCGCCCTGGTCGGTGAGTCCGGGTGCGGCAAGACGACGCTGGCCCGGTCGCTGCTGGGCCTGGTCCGGCCGACCTCGGGCAGCATCCGGTTCGACGGGAAGCAGCTCGACCACTCCTCCCGGGCCCTGAAGGCGTACCGGCGCCGGGTACAGCTCGTGCTCCAGGACCCCAGCGGCTCCCTGAACCCTCGGCACACCGTCTACGAGGCGGTGGCCGAGGGCCTGCGCATCCACGGCACGGACGGCGACGAACGGGACGCGGTCGCCGCCGCTCTGTCCCGGGCGGGACTGCGGCCCCCCGAGCGCTTCTTCCTCCGCTACCCGCACGAACTCTCCGGCGGCCAGCGCCAGCGTGTGGTGATCGCCGGCGCGCTCGTCCTGGAACCCGAACTCCTGGTCGCCGACGAGCCGGTGGCCTCGCTGGACGCGTCGGTGCGCGGTGAGATCCTGGCGCTGCTGCTGAGACTGCGCACCGAACTGGGACTGGCCTCCCTGATCGTCACCCATGACCTCGGCCTGGCATGGAACATCGCCGACCGGGTGGCCGTGATGTACCTCGGCCGGATCGTGGAGACGGGCCCGGTCGAGGAGGTGCTGACCGCCCCCAAGCATCCGTACACCCAGGCCCTGTTGTCCGTCTTGCCGGACGCCCCCGGCGACCCGGTGATCCTCACCGGCGAAGCCCCGGACCCCTCCCGCATCCCCACCGGCTGCCGCTTCCGCGCACGCTGCCCGGTCCTGGCGAGCGGCGAGGCGGACCGGGCGGGGGTCGCGGGCGCCTGCCGCACCGAGGACCCCGCCGTCCTCGGCGCGGGTCCCGAACCCGGGGTGGCCTGCCACTGGGCGCGGCCCCGGGTGTCCGGGTGACGGCTGGCGAGGGGTGGCGGGGGGATCCGGCAAGGTGGCCGCGGGCAGTGTCATGAAAAAACGGTTCCCGGCGCCTCGTGAGTGAGGGCGCCGGGAACCGGTCCGACCGTTGGAGGGATCAGACTGCGTGGACCACGTCCTTCTCTTCGGCGAAGTGGCAGGCGGACTCGTGGGCCGCCGGGCTGTCGGCGCTCTTGAAGCGCTCGGGGACGGCAAGCAGCGGCACCTCATCGGCGCACTTGTCCTGGGCTTTCCAGCAACGGGTGCGGAAGCGGCAGCCCGAGGGCGGGTTGGCCGGGGAGGGCACGTCACCGGTGAGGATGATCCGCTCGCGGCGCTCGCGGGCCTCCGGATCCGGCACCGGGACCGCCGACAGCAGGGCCTGGGTGTAAGGGTGCGTCGGATGGTCGTAGATCTGCTCGTCCGTGCCGATCTCGGCCATCTTGCCGAGGTACATCACGCCCACGCGGTCCGAGATGTGCCGGACGATCGACAGGTCGTGCGCGATGAAGATGTAGGAGAGGTTGAACTCGTCCTGCAGTCGCTCCATCAGGTTGATGACCTGGGCCTGCACCGAGACGTCCAGGGCCGACACCGGCTCGTCGCAGATGATGATCTCGGGGTTGAGCGCAAGGCCGCGGGCGATGCCGATGCGCTGGCGCTGGCCGCCGGAGAACTGGTGCGGATAGCGGTTGATGTATTCGGGGTTGAGACCGACGACATCCAGCAGTTCCTGCACCTTGCGGCGCCGATCGCCCCTGGGGGCCACCTCGGGATGGATGTCGAAGGGCTCGCCGATGATGTCGCCCACCGTCATGCGGGGGTTGAGCGATGTGTACGGGTCCTGGAACACCATCTGGATGTTGCGGCGTACGGCCTTCAGGGCGCGCCCGGACAGCTTGGTGATGTCCTGGCCCTTGTAGAAGACCTCTCCCGCCGTGGCCCGCTCCAGGGTCATCAGGAGCTTGGCCACCGTCGACTTGCCGCAGCCGGACTCGCCCACGATGCCCAGAGTCTCGCCCTGGTACAGGTCGAAGGAGACGCCGTCGACAGCCTTGACCGCACCGACCTGGCGCTTGAAGAGGACGCCCTGGGTGAGCGGGAAGTGCTTCACCAGGTTGCGCACCTGCAGGATCGGCTCGCCGCTCTCCACGGGGGTTTCGATGGCGGCGACCGCCTCCTGCTCGGAGTGCGCGTCCACAACCTCGACTTCGGAGACGTTCGGCGTGGCGTCCTGCCGCCCGTCGTTCTTGCTGAGCTCAGCCATGGATCGTCTCCTTCCAGAAGTGGCACGCCGAGGCGCGGCCGACCACGTCGCTGCCGTCCTGTTCTGTGACCGGCAGCAGGGCGGGGCTCTGCGTGCGGCAGATGTCCTGGGCCTTGGGGCAGCGGGGATTGAAGGCGCAACCACTGGGGATGTGCAGCAGATTGGGCGGCAGGCCCTTGATCGCGTAGAGCTCTTGGCCCTTCTGGTCCAGACGCGGGATCGAGTCCAGCAGACCCCGGGTATACGGGTGCGCGGGGCGCTTGTACAGCTCGTGGATCGGGGCGGCCTCCACGATTCGGCCCGCGTACATCACCGCGATCTTGTCGGCGACGTCCGCAACGACACCGAGGTCGTGGGTGATCAGGATCAAACCCATGTTGTACTCGCGCTGCAACTCCGCAAGCAGGTCCATGACCTGGGCCTGGACTGTCACGTCGAGAGCCGTGGTCGGCTCGTCGGCGATGATCAAGTCCGGCTCCAGGGCCAGCGCCATGGCGATCATGATGCGCTGGCGCATACCGCCCGAGAACTGGTGCGGGTAGTCGTCCACCCGGGACGCCGCGGCCGGGATCTTCACCCGGTCCATCAGCTCGATCGCCTTGGCCTTGGCGTCCTTCTTGGACAGGCCCCGGTGGACGCGGAACATCTCACCGAGCTGGTAGCCGACGGACAGCACCGGGTTCAGGGAGCTGAGCGCGTCCTGGAAGATCATGGCGATCCGGCGGCCCCGGATCTTGCGTCGATCCTCACCGGACATCTTCAGCATGTCCTGGCCGCGGAAGAGGATCTCTCCCCGCGGGATCCTCGCCGGCGGCATGTCGAGGATGCCCATGATCGCCTGTGCGGTCACGGACTTGCCGGAGCCGGACTCGCCGAGCACGGCGAGCGTCTCGCCCGCGCTCACGTTGTAGTTGACACCGTTGACGGCCTTGGCCACCCCGTCCCGGGTGTGGAACTCGACGTGCAGGTCGCGTACTTCGAGTAGCGGTCCGGTGTGCGCCTCGCCTGAGGCGAAGTCGGATTCGGAATCTTGGATGATCGTCACGTACGCCTCCCTCAGCGCAGCTTCGGGTCGAGGGCGTCGCGGACCGCGTCGCCGAGCATGATGAACGCGAGCACGGTGAGGCTCAGCATGGCGCTGGGGAAGAACAGCACGTGCGGCGCGGTACGGATGACCGTCTGCGCGGACGAGATGTCGTTGCCCCAGGAGACCGTGCTGGGCGGAAGACCGATGCCCAGGAAGGACAGGGTCGCCTCCAGCGAGATGTAACCACCGAGCGCGATGGTGGAGACCACGATCACCGGCGCGACGGCGTTCGGCAGGATGTGCCGCACCAGGATGCGGCCGGTGCCGGCGCCGAGCGCCCGCGCGGCCTGCACGAAGTCCTGCTGCTTGACGGTGATCACGGAGCCGCGCATGACGCGGGTGATCTGAGTCCAGCCGAGGAAGACCATCGCGGCCACCACTGTCCACACCGTGCGGTGTGTGAAGGCGTTCAGGACGACGATCGCGCCGAGCAGCAGCGGAATGCCGAAGAACACGTCGGTGACCCGGGACAGGACCGCGTCGAGCCAGCCTCCGTAGTAGCCGGCGAGCATACCGACCACACTGCCGAGAATCGCGACACCGAGCGTGGTGAAGATGCCGACGATGATCGACGCACGGGCGCCGTACATCGTCCGCGAGTACACGCTGCGGCCCTGGCCGTCGTAGCCGAACCAGTCGGCCTGCCCGATGTGGCTCCAGTTGGGCCCGGTCAGGTAGTGGTGCACGAGGTCCGCGTGCTTCGGGTCGGTCGAGGTGAACACACCTGGGAAGGCGGCGATCGCGATCAGCAGGAGGATGAGTACTGCCGAGATGACGAAGAACGGATTGCGGCGCAGGTCCCGCCACGCGTCGGACCAGAGGCTGCGCGGCCTGTCCTGCGAGGGGTTGGGGGCCGCCGTGCCGGCGACCTCTTCCTCCAGGGCCGTCTCGGTCGTGAGTGCCTCAGACATAGCGGATCCTCGGGTCCAGGACGGCGTAGAGCAGGTCGACGACGAGGCTGGAGACCAGGTAGACGATCACAAGGACGGTCACGATGCCGACGACCGTCGTGTTGTCGGACTGGTTGATGGACCGGTACAGCGTGTTGCCGATGCCGTGGACGTTGAAGATGCCCTCGGTGACGATGGCGCCACCCATCAGGGCGCCCAGGTCGGTGCCGAGGAACGTGACCACGGGAATCAGCGAGTTGCGCAGCAGGTGGACGCCGATGACACGGCGGCGCGGCAGACCCTTGGCCACGGCCGTGCGCACATAGTCGGCCCGGAGGTTCTCTGCGATGGAGGTCCGGCTGAGCCGGGCCACGTACGCGAAGGACAGGGAACCCAGGATGATGCCGGGCAGGATCAACTGGGTGATGTCGTTGGAGTCCTGCACCGTCGGGGTCACCCACCCGAGCTGGTTGCCGAAGACCGTCTGGGCGATGAAGCCGAGCACGAAGATCGGGATGGAGACCAGCAGCAGCGTGATCACCAGGACGAGCTTGTCGTAGATTTTGCCGCGGTTCAGGCCGGACACCAGGCCCAGGACCAGGCCGACCACGATCTCGATGGTGAAGGCGACCAGCGCGAGCCGGATCGTCACCGGGAAGACCTCGGACATGACGTCCACGACCTTGCGCCCCGTCACAAAGCTGGTGCCGAAGTCTCCCGTGAAAACATTGCTGATGTAGTGCCAGTACTGCTCAAGAACCGGCCTGTCGAGCCAGTACTCGTGCTTCAGGCGCGCCATCGCCTGGGGATCGGCAGGTCTGTCGCCCCACAGCGCCCGGACAGGGTCACCGGGCAGGGAGTAGACCATCAAAAAGATGAGCAGAGTGGTCCCGACGAACACCGGGATCATCTGGAGCAGTCGCCGCGCGACATAGCGCCCCATCGAGCCTCCATTGTCAGCCGCTCTGGTGGCCGCCCCTGCCGCGCTCTCCTGATGGGGGGTGGTGCGGGGCGGCCACCGGTTGCGAACGGTGGGGCGCCCGCGGCTTGCGTGGGCACCTCAGTGAATCGACCGTTGCGGCCTTTACTTCTTGTAGACCTCGACGTCCGCGAAGACCGGCTTGCCGAAGGTGTCGTAGCTGACGTGCGTGACGTTCTTGGAGTAACCCGCGTTCGTCTTGTAGTACCACAGCGGGATGGCGGGCATGTCCTTGTACAGGGACGCCTCGGCATCCTGGTACAGCTTCACCGACTCGTCCAGCGAAGAAGCCTTGTCCGCCTTGTCCGCCAGCTTGTCGAACTCCTTGTTGGAGTAGCCGCCCTCGTTGCCGGCGGCAGTGCTGCCGTACAGGTCCTTGAGGAAGTTGGCGTTCAGCGGGTAGTCCTGCACCCAGCCGGAGCGGTAGAGGCTCTGGACCTTCTTCTTGGTGCGGACGTCCAGGGCCGTCTTGAAGTCGGCCTTCGAGTCGCCCTCGCACTTGACGCCGGTGTTCTGGGTGATGTTGGCGCACACGGCCGTCACCCATTCCTTGTGGCCGCCGTCGGCGTTGTACAGGATCGAGATGGTCGCGTTGGCGCCACCCGCCTCCTGGATCAGCTGCTTGGCCTTCTTCGGGTTGTACGCGCAGGCCTCGCCACAGGCGTTGGCCTTGTAACCCTCGACAGCCGGCGGGACGAAGCTCGTGGCGGGCTCACGCGAGCCGGCCAGCACCGTCTTGGTGATGGTGTTCCGGTCAATGGCCATGGACAGGCCCTTGATGAACTTCCCGCGGTCCTTGAGGTTCTTGATCGTCGGCGCGTACTCGGCGACGGCGACGGTCTGGATCGCGTTCTGCGGGGCGTCTACCGCGCGGTCGCCCAGGTCCTGGTGGTACTTGGACATCGCGCTCGGCGCGACCTGGTCCAGCACGTCCAGGTTGTCGGAGACGGCGTCCTGGTAGGCGGCCTCGGCGGTCGTGTAGAACTTGAAGTCGATGCCGCCGTTCTTGGGCTTGGGGCCCGCGTAGTCGGCGTACGTGTTCACCAGGAAGTCCTGGTTGTGGTTCCACTTGACGAACTTGTACGCGCCATTGCCGACAGGCTCCTGGCCGTACTTCTTGGGGTTCGTGTAGAAGACCTTGGGCAGCGGATAGAACGCGCTGTAGCCCAGCTTGTAGGTCCAGTACGGAACGGGGGCGGCCAGCGCGACCTTGATGGTCGAGTCGTCCGGGGTGGTCAGACCGGACATCTTGTCGGTCTTCGGGTCGCCCTTGTCCGGGTGGACGTCGGCGTAGCCCTTGATGTCCGAGAACCAGGAGGCGTTCTGCTGGGCGTTCTTCGAGTTGGCGCCCCAGTTCCAGGCGTCCACGAAGGAGTGCGAGGTGACCTTCTCACCGTTGTGGAAGGTCCAGCCCTGCTTCAGCTTGATCGTGTAGTGACTGGCGTCGTCCTGCTTGATGGACTCGGCGACCAGGTTCTCCAGCTTGCCCGACTTCGCGTTGTAGTCGACCAGGCCACTGAAGAGGGCGTCGGTGATACGGCCACCGCCGGTCTCCATGACGTTCGCCGGCTGGATGGGGTGCTGGGGCTCGTTGCTCTGGTAGCTGAACACGCCCTTCGCGTTCACCGCGCGCGAGCCGCCGTCGCCCGAGCCGTCGTCCCCGCCACCGCCGCAGGCCGTCGCACCCAGCGCCACAATCGCCGCTATCGCAACCCACTTGGCGCTCTTGGCACCACGCATGGGGCTCCTCCTCATGAGTCCATTGGTTCACCGCATGGAGGGGCACTGGACGCACCACCGTTGCCGGTGCCTGAAATGCTCAAGTGCCCCCGCGCTCGTGAGCCGGCGCCCTCAACAACAGCGCGTGACCCGAGCTATCTACGCGCCTAACTATCTGCCATGCAGGCCGGAGCGAACCACACCTTCGAGGTCTCGGTTCGATCACACCTGCCGTCTACTTCTCCCAAAATCCGGACAAACGCCTGGGCGAAAGATCCCTGCGAAACGGACTTGTTACACAACTATCGGATGCAGTAGTCCGAATAGCGGACAGACCAAGAGAAAACCGGTTGCGCTCGAAGGGGCGCGGGAGTCTCCCAACGACTCACCGATTCCGGCCACTTTAACGCCGCGCGGGACCCGGCCATAACCCTGAGTGAACCTGATCCGCATTCATAGGGAAAACCCTGCATGGTCCTGACGGAATGGCCGGAAGAAGAAGGGCCCGCCCGGCGGATGCCGGGCGGGCCCTTCTTCTTCACGTCGGCTGCGGACAGCCTCCGCGTCAGCTGTGCTTGGCGCGGCTCGCGGAGCGGCCGCGCTCCTTCTGGTCCAGGACGACCTTGCGGATGCGAATCGCCTCCGGGGTCACCTCGACGCACTCGTCGTCGCGGCAGAACTCCAGGGACTGCTCCAGGGAGAGCTTGCGCGGCGGGACGATCGCCTCGAACGAGTCGGCCGAGGCCGACCGCATGTTCGTGAGCTTCTTCTCCTTGGTGATGTTGACGTCCATGTCGTCGGAGCGCGAGTTCTCGCCGACGATCATGCCCTCGTACACCTCGGTGCCCGGGTCGGTGAAGAGCACGCCGCGCTCCTGGAGGTTCGTCATCGCGAACGCGGTGACGGCGCCGGAGCGGTCGGCGACGAGCGAGCCGTTGTTACGGGTCGTCAGGGTGCCGAACCACGGCTCGTGGCCCTCGTGGATGGAGTGGGCGATGCCCGTGCCGCGCGTGCCGGTCAGGAACTCGGTACGGAAGCCGATGAGGCCGCGGGACGGGACGACGAACTCCAGGCGGACCCAGCCGGAGCCGTGGTTGGACATGTTGTCCATGCGGCCCTTGCGGACGCCCATGAGCTGCGTGACCGCGCCCATGTGCTCCTCGGGGACGTCGATCGTCATGCGCTCGACCGGCTCGTGCACCTTGCCGTCGATCATCTGCGTGACGACCTGCGGCTTGCCGATGGTCAGCTCGAAGCCCTCGCGGCGCATCTGCTCGACCAGGATGGCGAGCGCCAGCTCACCACGGCCCTGGACCTCCCAGGCGTCCGGGCGCTCGGTGTCGAGCACGCGGAGGGAGACGTTACCGATCAGCTCGCGGTCGAGGCGGTCCTTGACCTGGCGGGCGGTGACCTTGCGGTCCTTGACGGCGGACTTGGCGTCCGCGCCCTTGCCCGTGCCACCACGGCCGACGAGCGGCGAGGTGTTGGTGCCGATGGTCATGGAGATCGCGGGCTCGTCCACCGTGATCAGCGGGAGCGCGACGGGGTTCTCCGGGTCGGCGAGGGTCTCACCGATCATGATGTCCGGGATACCGGCGACGGCGCAGATGTCACCGGGGCCCGCCACCTCGGCCGGCTTGCGGGTGAGCGCCTCGGTCATCATCAGCTCGGAGATGCGCACGTTGGCGACCGTGCCGTCACGCTTGATCCACGCGACGGTCTGGCCCTTGCGCAGCTCGCCCTGCTCGACGCGGAGCAGCGCGATACGGCCGAGGAAGTTGTCCGCGTCGAGGTTGGTGACGTGGGCCTGGAGCGGCGCGTCCTCCTCGTACGTGGGGGCCGGGATGTGCTCCAGGATGGTGGAGAAGAACGGCTCCAGGCTGTCGCTGTCGGCCGGGACCGTGCCGTCGTCCGGCTTGGTCAGCGAGGCGATGCCGTCGCGGCCGCAGGCGTAGACGATCGGGAACTCGATCTGCTCCTCGTCCGCGTCCAGGTCGAGGAAGAGGTCGTAGGTCTCGTTGACGACCTCGTCGATGCGCGAGTCGGGGCGGTCCGTCTTGTTGATGCACAGGATGACGGGCAGCCGCTGCTGGAGCGCCTTGCGCAGCACGAAGCGGGTCTGCGGAAGGGGGCCCTCGGAGGCGTCGACGAGGAGGACGACACCGTCGACCATCGACAGACCGCGCTCGACCTCGCCACCGAAGTCGGCGTGGCCGGGGGTGTCGATGATGTTGATGGTGATCGGCTCGCCGCCGTCCTTGGGGTGATACTTCACCGCCGTGTTCTTGGCGAGGATCGTGATGCCCTTCTCACGCTCCAGGTCATTGGAGTCCATGACCCGGTCGTCGACGGAGTCGAGCTGGTGAGCGGCGAACGCGCCGGCCTGCTTCAGCATGCCGTCGACGATGGTGGTCTTGCCATGGTCGACGTGGGCGACGATGGCGACGTTACGGATGTCGTGGCGCGTGGCCATATTGCGGCGTACTCCCGGAGTGTGCGGACTGCCCTGCGCGGGATTCTCTTGCGCGGGACCTGCCGGGCTGGACACGCCACGGCCTCACCCCATGGTACGTGGCCCTGCGGGGGACGGCCTCCGCAGGGCCACGGGGCCCGATTTCCGGGTCGGTCTCCGGGTCAGCTCTTGGTCGGGCTCGGCGAGACCTTCGCGCCCTTCTTCAGGAAGCCCATGTCCTCGTAGACCGGCGCCTGGAAGCCGAAGGCACCCGTGTTGACCAGGGTCTTCCGTACGCCGACGAGCTGGGGGCGCTGGTAGAGCGGGATGGAGCCGGCCGCCGCCCAGATGCGGGTGTCGGCCTTGCGGATGAGGTCGCGGGACTCGTCCTCGTCCAGTGTCGAGGCGGCCTGGTCGAAGAGCTGGTCCACCTGGTCGGTGCCGACGCGGGTGTAGTTCTGCTCGACGTTCACCGAGCCGTCGGCGGCGGGCGCGGGCTTGGCGAAGATCGGGCGCGCGTCGGTGGCCGGGAAGGCGGAGGCGGGCCAGGAGTACAGGGCGAGGTCGAAGTCGCCGGCCGCGATGTGGTCCTTGAAGTAGCTCTCGTCCGGGACCTTGATCACCGTGGTGCGGATGCCGACCTTCTCCAGCATCGCGGAGATCCGCCCGGCGACGGTGTTCAGGGTCTCCGAGCCGGCGCCGGTGGGGAGCACGAAGCGGAGGTTGAGCGCCTGGCCGTCCTTGGCGAGCGGCCCGTTGACCGCGCCCGCCGGGGCGGCCGTGCCCTTGGGGGCGTAGGCGCCGGGGGCACCGCCCTGGCCGGTGTACTGCTTGCCGTCCTGGGCGAGGTGCCGGCCGCTGCCGTCCCCGTGCTCGTTCTTGCCGTCGGTGTTCTTGTCGTCCTCGCCGACGATGTACTCGCCGTCCTTGCCGCCCTCGGACTGGTCGTCGTCGCCCTTGGTGCTGCTCTCGGGCCCCGCGGCCTTGTCCCCCTTCTTCTCCTCCTTGACCGGGCCGCCCGGCACCCATCCGGCGTCGGAGAGCAGGGCCTGCGCCTCCTTGGTGTCCTGGCCGCCGAGGGCGTCACTGTTGTCGGCGTAGGCGGGCTGGCCCTCCAGCGCCAGGTGGCTGCCGACCGGCTCGGCGGGCAGGCCGAGCGGGGTCAGCACCAGCCTGGCCAGCTCCTTGCGGTCCAGCGCGCGGGCCACGGCCCGGCGCACCCGCTCGTCCGCGAGCAGGCCACCGGCGCCGTTCAGGGCGAGCTGGGTGTAGGCGGGCTCCAGGGACTTGCGCACCTCGTAGGAGCGGAGCCCGTCCTGCTCCTCCAGGTACCGGGTGATGGCCTTGCGCAGCTTCTTCTGGCCCGCGTGCTCGACCTTCTCCGCCTCCAGGCCGTGGGCGAGCGCCCAGGAGCGGAGCTTCTTGGCGGAGGTCTTGCCGCCGCCCACCAGCGGGCTTCCGGTGCCGCCCGCGGCACCGGTGATCCGGCCGGCCGTGGAGGCGTCCACGTCGGCGACGTCGACCTTGCCGTCGGCCAGCGCGGTGGCCCGCTCGTCGCGCGGGACGGTGTGCAGCACGATCTCGTCGAGCTTGGCGGGCTGGCCCCACCAGCGCGGGTTGCGGGTGAGGACGACGTCCTTGCCGGCGGTGTCGACCTTGTCCACCCGGAAGGGGCCCGCCGTGGTCTTGAGCTTGCGCCGGGCGCCGTCGTTGAAGGCGTCCGGGGTGCCCATGACGTCCTTCGGGTACAGCGGGGAGAACAGCGACTTCCAGTCGGCGTACGGGCGGGAGAAGGTGACCCGGACCTGGAGGTCGCTGGCGCCGCGCTCGATCTTGGAGATGCGGTCGTACCCGGCGTTGCGGGCGGTCCAGTAGGCGCTGTCCTTGCCGGACAGGGCGCGCCACTGGGCGACGAAGTCGGCGGCGCCGATCTCGCGGCCGTCGCTCCACACCGCCTGCTGGTTCAGCTTGTACAGCACGACCTGGCGGGGCTCGGTCTCGATGACCTTGGCGGACTCCAGATAGGCGGGGTTCACCGCCGGGCGGCCGTTCGCGTCGAGCTGGAACATCGAGGGGAGGGTGGCCTGGGCGACCCGGGTGGTGCCCGCGTCGGCGTCGGCCTGGTACGCGTTGAGCGTCTCCGGCAGCGCGTCCATGGCCCACTTCACGGTGCCGCCCTCGGCGACCTTGTCGCGGGTGACATGGGCGATGTCCGGTCCGGCCAGCGGGCGGCCGGCCTTGTCGTCCGAGCCGCAGCCGGCGAGGAGGGGCACCGCGAGGGCGCCCGCGGTGAGGAAGGCGGTCGCGCGCAGGACCGCGCGTGAGCCGACGCCGTCGTGGGACATCTCTGCTACCTCCGGAAAGCCGCGGGCGTGTTGATCACTTTTGGCGGTATATGGAGCTGATCAGATCTATGCACCCACTGAAAACGACCGCACCGGGGGAAACGGGGCGACACGACCGCGCCGCGCGGCAACCCCACCCGTGCGGCGCAACCTCGTCCGCTCGCGGGGCAGCGAACCCACCCATACGCTCCCAAAGTGACGTCATCCCTGGTCCGGGGCCGCCCCCGGCACGCCACGGCGCACATACGCGTACGGCTCGCGCACGCGCTCGTCGGCGCGGTCGCGGGCGCGGGCTGGCTGGCCATCCCGGTGCTCGCGGCGCAGGAACCGGCGACCGCGTCCCCTCCGCACACGACGGCCGCTCCCGCCGCGCCCCGGGACGACGAGTCCTCCGCCGTCGACCTGATCCTCCCGGTCGCCGTGCTCGGCACCGCCGGGGTGGTGGCCGCGTACAGCTACGTACGCCGGGGCCGCCGCGCCTCCGGGGCCGTCCCCTCCGCGACCGCCGCCCCCACCCCGGCCGAGTCCGACCGCCGGGCCCGCGCGGCCCTGGTCGAGGCGGACGACAGCGTCCGGGCGAGCGAGGAGGAGCTGCCCTTCGCCGCCGCGCTCCTGGACGAGCGCACCCTCGCCCCCTTCCGCCGGGCGGTCCACGCCGCCCGCACGGAGCTCTCCGCCGCCTTCGCCCTGTGGCACCGGTACGCGGAGGGCGAGTCCGGCGACCGGGGGCAGGCCCTGGCCGGGATCGTCGGCCGGTGTGCGGAGGCGGGACGGGTGCTGGACGCGCGGGCCGGTGAGCTGGACCGGCTGCGCCGGGCGGAGCTGGCCCCGGCGCTGGAGGTGGCGGAGGGGGCGTTCCGCCGGCTGACGGCACGTGCGGCGGCCGCGCGGGCCACGGTGTCGCAGCTGCGCGAACGGTACGGCCCCTCGGTCGGCGCGCGGGTCGCCGGTTGCGTCGAAGAGGCCATGGACCGGCTGGTGTTCGCCACCGCCCGGCTGAACGAGTCCCGCCGCGCGGCCGACTTGGGCGAGGAGGAAGAGGCGGTACGCCAACTCCGGGTCGCCGAGGGCGCGGTGGCGCAGGCCGGGATTCTGCTCGCGGGCGTGGACCGTACCGCCCGCCGGCTGCGGGAGGCGGCGGCGCTGGTCCCGGCCGCGCTGACCGGCGCGGAGGCGGTGCTGGCGGAGGCGCGGGCCACGGGCACACCGGTGCCGTCGGGCGCCGACGACACCCTGGCCGCCGTGCGCACGGAGCTGACGGCGGGCCCGTACGACCCGCTGGACGCGCTGCGCCGGATCACCCGCGCCCTGGTGCGGCTGCCGGGTGCCCGGAGCGGGGTGCTGGACACCGCCGCCGACCTCGTGGCGCGGGCCGCCCTCGGCGAGGGGGAGGACTTCGTCGCGGTGCACCGGGGCGCGGTGGGCGCCGACCCCCGCTCCCTGCTCACCGCCGCCGTACGCACCCTCGCCGCCCCCCACCCCGTCGAGGCAGCCGTCCTCGCCCACCGCGCCCTGGAACTGGCCGAACGCGACGTACGCACCCACGGCCTCCCGGAATCCGGCACCGGAAGGTTCAGAACAGGCTGAGCAGGGCCTCCGCCGGGTCGGTCAGGGGGCTGTCGGCGCCCGGCAGGGGGAGTTCGAACCAGACCGTCTTGCCGCGCGGGGTGCGGCGGGAGCCCCAGGCGGCGCTGAGGAGGCCGACGAGTTGCAGGCCGCGTCCGCCCTCGTCGGTGTCCCGGGCGCGCCGCCTGCGGGGCTGGACCAGACCGGCGTCCCAGACCTCGCAGACCAGGGTGCGGTCCAGCAGCAGCCGGAGCCTGATCTCGCCCTCGCCGTACCGCAGGGCGTTGGTCACCAGCTCGCTGACCAGGAGTTCCGTGGTGTCGACCAGGGGTTCCAGGTCCCAGCTCAGCAGCTGCGCCCGCGCGTACTCGCGGGCCCGGCCCACGCTGCGCGGCTCGCGGGGCAGCGTCCAGTCGCCGACCGACTCGGTGGGCAGGCCCTGGACGCGGGCCATGAGCAGCGCGATGTCGTCCTCACCGTGCCGGGTGTCGAGGCTGTTCAGCACGTGGTCGCAGACGTCCTCCAGCGGTCGGGAGGGGTCGGTGAGCGCCTGCACGAACGCCTGGAGCCCTTCGTCCAGCGGATGGTCGCGGGACTCCACGAGGCCGTCGGTGTAGAGGGCCAGCAGGGCGCCCTCGGGCAGCTCGACCTCCACTTCCTCGAACGGCTCGCCGCCGACGCCCAGCGGCATCCCGGGCGGCACGTCCAGCATCAGCGCGGCCTCGCCGGGCTCCACCAGCACCGGCGGGAGATGCCCCGCGTTGGCGAAGGTGCAGCGCCGGGTGACGGAGTCGTAGACCGCGTACACGCAGGTGGCGAGGTAGACCTCGCACAGGTCGGCGTCGCGCGGCTGGCGGGCCGCGCGGGTGGCCTGCTGGACCCCGCCGGGGGTGCCGAGACCCCGGGCGATCTCGTCCAACGCGGAGAGCACCTCGGCCGGTTCGAGGTCGAGCAGGGCCAGGGTGCGTACCGCCGTACGGAGTTCGCCCATCGCCACGGCCGCGCGCAGCCCGCGTCCCATCACGTCGCCGACCACCAACGCCGTGCGGTGGCCGGGGAGTTCGATGACGTCGAACCAGTCGCCGCCGACCTCGGTGGCCGCGTTGCCCGGCAGATAGCGGCAGGCGATGTCCAGGCCGGACGCCTCGGGGTCGCCGGGCGGGAGCAGGGACCGCTGGAGTATCAGCGCGCGTTCGTGCTCGCGGCGGTAGAGCCGGGCGTTGTCGATGCAGACGGCGGCGCGCGCGGCCAGCTCCACCGCGAGGTCGCGGTCCCGGTCGCCGAACGGCTCGCTGCCCTTGGTGCGGGCGAACTGCACGATGCCCACCACGGTGTCGTGCGCGACCATCGGCACGGCGAGCGTGGACTGCACCAGCCCGCCCTCCTCGGCGGGCACCCGCTGCGGCCGGGCGGTGCGCAGGGCGTCCGCGCACGGGGAGTTGAACGGGAAGCGGTGCACCGCGCCCAGCTCCACCCGCTCCCCCGACCCGCCGAAGGGCGCGTCGGAGACGGCGCTGGCGAAGGCGACCCGGCGCAGCTCCGCGCTGCCGTCGGCCAGCTTGGGCGGCGCCTCGTCGCCGGTCAGCAGGGCCTGGTAGAGGTCGACGGTGGCCAGGTCGCAGAAGCCGGGGACGACCACGTCGAGCAGTTCGCGGGCGGTCGTCTCCAGGTCGAGCGAATTCCCTATGCGGGCGCCGGCCTCGTTCAGCAGGGCCAGGTTGCGCCGCGCGGAGGCGGCCTCGCGGGCGGCCTCGCGCCGGGCGGTGATGTCGGTGCCGAGCCAGGCCACACCGATGGGGCGCCCGCTGCCGCTGTGCACCCGGTAGAGGTTGATGGACCAGTGCCGGCGCTCGTCGGAGTCCGGCACGAACCCGGTGACGTGCATGTCCGTGATGGAGTCGCCGGACTCCAGCACCCGGCGCATGGTGGCCGAGACCCGGTCGGCCTCGGCGCGCGGCAGATAGTCGCGCACGCTCTTACCCCGGTGGTCGTCCGGGGTGCCGCCGAAGATCGACGCGAACCGGGTGTTGGCCCGGCGCACCCGCAGATCGGTGTCGATCAGCAGGAACCCGAACGGAGATTGGCCGAATATCGCCTGCGAGGCGGCGAGGTCGGTCTCGATGCTGCGCAGGGTCCGCACGTCCACCACGATGCAGACGGCGGCCTTGTCGCCCTCGGCGGTACGGGTGGGCATGACATAGACCTCCGCCATGCCCTCCTCGCCGCGCGAGCCGTCCTCGCCGTCCGGCATCCGGAAGGGGACCACACCGGTCCACTCCCGCCCGTCCAGGATCTCGGCCATCTTCCGCTGGCCGCGACTGCGCAGGTCGGGATCGACGAACGCCTCGATCGGGTCCAGGCCCACGGCCCGGTGGGCGGGGATGCCGAAGAGCTGTTCGGCGCGCAGGCTCCACTGCTCGATCAGCCCGCCGGGGCTGAGGGAGAAGGACGCGACCTTTATGTAGTCGTAGATCGAGCCGGGCGGACTGCTCTGCCACATGTCAGCGGGGGCCGCCTCCTCGGCGGCCCGGCTCCTCGCGCCGCCCGACGGGTCCTCGGACTCCGTGGCCTTCGCTGGTATCTCGCTCACGCGAACCGTCCCCTCCAGCTCACCGCGTCCGGCACCGGTCACCGGGGGCGGCTGCCCGCAGTATCCAGCACTACGGCGCCGCACGACACGGTGTTCACGATCACAGCTCGGTACGGGTGCCTTCCGGACCGCGCCGCGACAACACTTCCAGTCTTCTAACCAGCGAACACGGCCTCGAACCACGCGCCCGGCAACGCGCTTGCGCACCGGGGCACGAGCCGACCCACGCGGGGGCGCGCGCACCCCCTCCGCACCCCCGGCTCACCCCGCTGTGCCCCTGATGCCCCCGCCCGCGCTCCGGGTCGTGGGGCCTGGGCGGGCATCATTCGGGGATGGCCAGTTCGAACCAGACGGTCTTGCCGTTCCCGCCGGGCCGGGTGCCCCAGCGGGCGGAGGAACCGGCGACGAGCGCCACCCCGCGCCCGCTCTCGTCCTCGGGCCGCGCGGTCCGCTCGCGCGGCGGGTCCGGCACCTGGTCGGAGACCTCCACCCGCAGCACCCCGCCGAGCCCCGCCGGCCGCACCAGGCGCAGTCCGATCGGGCCGTCCGCGTGCCGCAGGGAGTTGGTCACCAGCTCGCTGACCAGCAGCGCCGTCAGATCGGCCAGGGACTCCAGATGCCAGCGGCCCAACTGGCCCCGGACAGCGGCACGGGCCGCGCGCACCGCGCCGGGTTCCGAGGGGAACGTCCACTCGGCGCAGTCGCCCTCGGTGTCGAACACGCCGATCACTTCCCAGGCAAGCGGGCCCACCCATGTCCGATTTCATGGGGTTACTGGCCACATACCCGGTATCCAGTGACCAGTACCGCGCGGGCCGGGGCACTGTGGCACGAACGGCGTACAGCCGCCGGGTCCCGGCCGGGGTCCGGCCCCGTACGCCGGGCGACACACCCCGTACGCCGGTCAGCGCGCCTGCGCGCCGAGGCGTGCGGCGATCTCGCGGACGGCCGGGACGTCCTGGTCGAGCCAGGGCACGTCCCAGAGGTGACCGGGGGTGAGCCAGCGCAGTTCGTCGTGGTCCTGGAGGGCCTCGGGTCCGGGGGAACCCGGACGGAGCCGGGCGGTCCACACCCACAGCACGTAAGGGTTCTTCAGGGGCCACTCCCCCGGCACGCGTTCGACCGCCTCGGCCTCGATGCCGAGTTCCTCGCGCAGTTCGCGCACGAGGGCGTCATCGGGCCGCTCGCCGGGCTCGACCTTGCCGCCGGGCAGCTCCCAGCGCCCGGCCAGCTCCGGGGGCGCGCTGCGCCGCGCGGCGAGCAGCCGGTCCCCGTCGAGCAGGGCGGCTCCCACCACCACGATCCGTTCGGTCATGGTCCGGAGCCTACGGGAGCGCGGCGCCCGGCCGGCCTCGTCAGTTGCGCGTGCTCTCGCCGTGCTGGCTCACGCGCTCCACGCTGTAGAGCTGCTTGTGCCCGTGGCCGTCGAGACTGTCGGCGATCTTCTGGGCCTCCGCCCGCGTCGCGTACCGGCCGACCCGGTAGCGATTGCCGTTGTCGTCCTGCCGTATGACGAGCCAGGGCAGAATGACCGCACCCTCGTTCATCGCCCCCACCGTTTCCCTTCCCGTGCCCCTAAGCACCCGCCCCACCCGCTCTCCGCTCCGGGGCTCCAAGGTGTCCCGCCCGAGGAAACCGCAATACGCATATGCCCGAGCGTACGCCCAACCTTCACACAGCGAATACGGCTTTTCACGAAGAGGTACGCAACCGGCCAGAACGCAGGGGGGCGCACGGAATCGAACGCGCCGCACCCCGGCAGTGCCCCCGGAAACGACCGCGACCGCCGCCCACCAGGGGCGACGGCCGGTTCACCGCGGAGCGGCGAGGCGGGGCGCGGGATTCGTACGCCGGGGCACGCCCTCGGGGAGCGCGTCCCCTGTGCGCTACCTCACTCGGGCCCGCTACCGCACGGAGAGGTGGTACGCGACCTGATAGCGGTCGGCCGGGATGACCACGTCGGCGGTCTCCACCGGGCGGCCCGAGGCGTAGTAGGTGCGCTGGATGACGAGGACGACATGGCCGGGAACGCCACCGAGCAGCAGGAGTTCCTCCGCGAGGCCGGGGCGGGCGCCGACCTCCTCGGTGACGTTGTCCACGATCACGTCGATCGCGCGCATCCGCTCGACCACGCCCATCCCGCCCAACGGGCCCTCCTCGGGCAGCATGACCGGGGTGCGGCCGGTCACGGCGAGCGGCTCCCAGGAGGTGGAGAGCATCATCGGCTCCCCGGCGTCCCGGAACAGGTACTTGGTACGCATCACGCGCTCGCCCGGCTTGATCCCGAGCCGCTCTGCGACGCCGGCGCCGGCCTCGGCGCGCTCGCTGCTGGACTCCCAGGTGCCGCGCGCGGTGGCGTCGGCCTGCTCCTGCCGGAAGGGGGTGGCGCCCCCCTGGGGGCGGTAGCCCGAGCGCGCCACACTGCGCGGCACCGGACGCTCGCGCACATACGTCCCCGAGCCGGACCGCCCCTCGACCAGCCCCTCGGCCATCAGCACCTTGCGGGCCTCCAGCGCGACCGTGTCCGAGACGCCGTACTCCTCGCGGATGCGGGCCTGCGACGGGAGGCGGGTATGAGGCGGCAGTGAACCGTCGACGATCTTCTGGCGGAGATCACCCGCCACACGCAGGTACGCCGGCTGCTCACCGAATGTCACGGGCCGCTCCCATCAGGTTGTACAGACAGCAACAGCGTGGCAACCGTGGGTTGTGCCATGCAAGCAAAGGCCAGAGAATCACTCGATGTGATGACGAGCGGCGGCGCACACCCGCGTCCAGCGACTTCTCCGGCCATGGCTCCCCCGCTGGGCCGTGATCACACCTCGGCGCCGCCGCCGGGCGGGGTGGTCGCCAGCTTCAGGGCCTTGCGGGCGGGGACGACGGCGCGCGGCTCGATCAGGGTGAGCCCGGCGTCGTACGGCAGGTAGAACGCGTCGGCGTCCCCGGCGCGGGCCGCCTGGTCCCATTGGGCACGGGCCTTGTCCATGCGCGCGGTCAGCGCGGCCAGGGGCGCGCGGGCGGTGGCGGGCCACGCGTGGGCGCGCAGGGCGTGCGCCCCGTCGGCCAGGACGGTGGAGACGCGGCGGGCCCACGCCTTGTGGCCGGGCAGGTCGTCCTCGACGTCGACGGCGTCGGGGGCGGTCCCCATGGCGTCGTTCAGGGTCCGGGCGGCGTCCAGGAAGGCGATCTGGTGGGCGTTCAGGGTGGTCTGGTCGGCGCGGAGCGAGCCGGTGAGGGTGCCGTGCCCGGTGACGCCGCTGAACACGCAGGTGACCGTGCGGTCGCCGAAGGCCCAGGTCTCCCTGGAGGGCGACAGATCGACGGCGTCGACGTACTGGGGGACGGCCCACTCGTCCATCGCGTAGAACTGCCGCTGGTCCACGCAGCGCTCGGCGGCGTCCCGTACGGCCTTCTCGCCGGGGTAGGGACCGTCCGCGAGGGTGAAGGTGCCGAAGACCTCGCCCTCGTGGGCGCCCGCGCAGGGCACCGTGCGCACGCCGTAGACGGCGTCCTTCAGCCGGCCGTCGTCGGTGTCGAAGCAGTCGCCCTTGGCCAGCGAGAGGTTCGCGCTCTCGCGCACGCCGTCCTTGACGTTCCGCCATATCCAGCCGGGGGCGCCGGTGGTGAGCAGCAGGACCGTGGTCACCAGGGCGATCCCGGAAAGCGTGCTCCCGACGACGGCCGCGGCCAGGCCGCGCTGGCCCCGCTTGCGGATCTGGAGCAGGGCGACGACACCGAGGAGCAGGCCGACGCCGGGGACGCAGCAGAGGATGCCGGTGACGAGGGAGGCGATGGCGAAGGGGTTGGTGGGGGTGGGCGGTGCGGGTGTCCAGTAGGGGCTGGGGCTTCCGTAAGGGCTCTGCGGGCCCTGGGGGTCGCCGGGTTCGCGGGCAGGGGATATGGACACCGGTACCGTTTCCGGGACGAGTTGCGGCAGCCGGGGCGGACGAGGAGGCTCGGGCGGGCTACCGTACGAATGCGCGCATGGTAAGCGGGTCCGGACAAGACCGGAAAACGGTTTCGGTCCCCGAACGGACGGCGCGCGGAACGGACATGGGGGCGGGCAGGGCGTGGGGGACCAGATGAGCGGCGCCGGTATACGGGCGGTGAACGCCCTCACCGTGCGGTGGGCGCGGACGGTCGCGGCGGACGACGGGACGGTGTTCTCGGCGGCCGGGGTGTGGCCGCTGCTGGCCTTCCTGGCGGACGGCGCGGGCGGGCGGGCACGGGCGGAGCTGTCGGAGGCACTGGGCGTCCCGGCGGAGGTGGCGGCCTCGGCGGCGCGCGAACTCCTCACCGACATGGCCTCGGTGACCGGCCTGGACGCGGCCCTCGGCCTCTGGACCCAGCAGTCGCTGCGACTCCGGGACGACTGGCGCGCCGGGCTGCCGGCGGGCACGTACGGCACGTTCGGGGACGATCTGCTCACCGCGCAGGAACGCCTGGACGCGTGGGCGGCCGAGCGCACCGGCGGCCTGGTCGAGCGGATGCCGCTGAAGCTGACCCGGGACGCGCAACTGCTGCTGGCCAGCGCCCTCGCCCTGCGCACGACCTGGCGCCAGCCCTTCACCGAGCTGCCGCTGCGCCCGGAGCACGGGCCGTGGCGCGGCCGTACGCTGCTCGGCCTGTTCCGCAGGTCGGTACGGCCGGACCGGGTGGGCGTGGCCGCGACCCCGGCCGGCCATGTCACCGCGCTGACCGTCCCCGGGGACAACGGCATCGATGTCCACCTCGTCCTCGGCGAGGAGGGCATGACACCGGGTCAGGTCATCACGGCCGGCGTGGGCCTGGTCGAGCGCACGCTCCCGGCCACCGAGGGCGGCCGCCTCCCCCTGGGCCACGTGGGCCCTGGCCTGTACGTGGAGCAACGCCCGTCCGCGAGCCCGGAGCCGATCGCCCTGGAGGTGCGCACGGTGGCGTACGAGGTCCGCGCCGACCACGACCTCCTGGCCGACCCACCCCTCTTCGGCCTCCCGACCACCCCGCAAGCCCACTTCCCCGGCATCGCGGACGCCCCCCTGACGATCGGCGCGGCCCGCCAGTCGGCGGTGGCCCAGTTCAGCGCGAAGGGCTTCCGAGCGGGAGCGGTGACGGCGGTGACGGCCACCCCGGGCTCCGCCCCCCTACCCCCCTCCCACACCACCACGGTCCTCACCCTCACCTACGACCGCCCCTTCGCCTTCCTCACCACCACCCGCTCCCCCCGCCTCCTGCTCACATCGGGCTGGGTGGCGAGCCCCGTTCCCTACCCGGCGATGCACCTCCGCCCTGCGAGCACGTCATGACCAAGCACCTGATCTCCCTGTACGCGGCAATGCTGCTCACCCTGAGCCTCGCCGCGTCCCTCCCCTTCGACGCGGTCGCGTACCCGGCCACGGCCCTGTGGACCCTCACCGCCATGCCGTCGTCCATCGCGACGACCATCGCGTGGATGTCCACACCCCCCTCCACCCCGAGCCCCACCACCGCCACCCTCCCCGCCCTGACCTTCCACCTGACAGCAAGCGCCCTGAACGTCGGAGCGTTGCTGCTCCTGCGAAAGGCGTGCGGAAGGTGCCGGGTCCTGGCCCGCGCGTGAGGCTGATCCACCCGGAGAGACCAGAAAGGGGCCAGACCCGAAGATCTGGCCCCTGAGCTGGGGGTTCCTGGCCTGCCCAGCCACTCCAGCCACCCGCCACTCCCTTCCCGTTGTGTACACATGGGACACTCGGTACGCTTGAGCGCATGACACAGCCGCTGCCCATAGAGAGCATCCGCGACGTGCGCGCGCATTTGGCGGAGGTCGTGGAGCGCGCCGACCGCGACGACATACCCACGGTGATCACGCGCCGCGGCAAGGAAGTCGCCGCTGTCGTCTCCATCGAGGTGCTGCGCAAGTACCAGGAGTGGGAAGAGCGCGAGATCAATCGGATCATCGACGAGCGCATGGCCAGCTCCGCACCCGG
Organism: Streptomyces seoulensis; assembly: GCF_004328625.1. Classification (NCBI taxonomy): domain Bacteria; kingdom Bacillati; phylum Actinomycetota; class Actinomycetes; order Kitasatosporales; family Streptomycetaceae; genus Streptomyces; species Streptomyces seoulensis. The sequence goes on along the minus strand of NZ_CP032229.1, from coordinate 4,025,011 downwards.
CATCCCGATCGAGGACATCATGAGGGAGACGCTGGCGCGCAGTGAGTGAGTACCGAACCGTCTTCCGCCCCGAGGCACAGGCCGAGCTTCGAAAGATCCCGCGCGAGACGGCGCTGCGCATCCTGGCCAAGCTGACCGAGCTGGAAAGCGACCCACTCGGTATCAACACCACCGCACTCGTGTCCGAGCCGGATCGTCGGCGCCTACGGGTGGGCGACTACCGCGTCGTCTACACGATCGACAACGGAGAACTGGTGATCTGGGTCGTTCACGTGGGGCACCGGTCCACCGTTTACAGCACCTGACCACCGCTGACTACACGTCGGAAGGGGTCGGGCTCGACAGAGCCCAACCCCTTCCGACGTGTACGTTTGACTCAATTCCTGACGCTTAGTAAGCGAACGGCTACACGTTGAAGCGGAACCTGTAGTGTAGAGCTCCCACCTGCGGAAACGCGGTTCTAGCAGTGGGCATCCCAGCACCATCCCAGCACGGGCGTTCTATCCCAGCACCACGCAGACCAGCCAGCCCTCGTGTGCCTACACAGCTCGGTTGCCGACGCCCGAGCTCGCCTCCTCTGACGGCAGGGACGTCACATCCGGGGGCAGTGGCCGCATGGAGCGCTGCAAGATCTCCCGGCAGCGTTCCCACGCACTGGGCAGCAGATGTAATGGTGACGTCGGGTATTGGAACTGTCCGAATGCCTTGGTCACGGCGGTGAAATGGGAGTGCGTCCCGGCGGGGACCTCGGCAGGATGTGATCATGGTTGCCCCTTTGGACGTCCCGCGCCTGGTTGCAGGCGACAGTTTCGTGCTCCGCTCCTGGGAGCTCGGTGATCTGCCTCTCGTCCGGGAGGCGTCGAGCGACGACTACATCCCGTTGATCACGACCGTTCCGTCGGTGTACTCGCAGGAAGCGGGCGAAGCCTTCGTTCAACGGCAGTGGGAGCGGGCGTCCACTGGCAGTGGGTATCCGTTCGTCATCGTGCGGGTTGCGGACGGCCGATCGCTCGGGACGGTCGGCCTGTGGCTGAGAGAGTTGAACGAGGGCCGCGCGTCGCTGGGCTATTGGGTGGTCGGCTCGGCTCGTGGCCAGGGGGTTGCTGCGGAAGCCCTTCGAGCGGTCACCGCCTGGGCCCTCGGTGACCTGCAGATTCCTCGTCTTCAGCTGTATGTCGAGCCGTGGAATGCCGCCTCGCAGCGGACGGCTGAGCGCGTGGGCTTCCAGCGTGAGGGTCTGCTTCGCAGCTGGCAGCAGGTGGGTGAGGAGCGTCGGGACATGATCATGTATTCGATGCTGGGGACTGATCTGTCCTCACCGGCCGCTTGCTGACTTCGGCGGCGTAGGTTGCCCAGTCGCCAGCGGAGAGTCGTTGCCAGGCGACGGCGACGTCGGTGTGGATGCCGAGGGTGCGGGCGAGGATCGCGGCGGGGATCTCGGTGGCGAGCTGGAAGAGCGCGGTGCTGCGGGCCTGGTTGGGCCGGATCCCGAGCTGGTTCAGGCGCTGGGTCAGCTGTGTGGTGCTGATCGGGCGTCCGGGCTGGCCGCCGGGGAAGAGCCATGGAGACGGAGCCAGGGCGCCGATGGTCGCGTGCCCCTTGCGGTTCGCGGCGACGGTGCGGGCCAGCTGGGCGACGGGCTCGGGCAGCTGAACGGGTGCATTACCGAGGTGGAGACGTACCTCTTGAGCGCCGAACTCGACGTCTTCGATGGTCAGTCGGTGGATCGCTGATGGCCCTTGTGCGTAGAGGAGGAGAAACAGTCCTGCGAGGCGGTCTTCGGGTTTGACGGTGTCGTCGTGCAGGAGTCGGCGTGCGACGTTCCACCGGTGCTCGTCATCGAGTGGTTGGGTGGGGCCGTGCCAGCGGACAGCGGGGACGTGGACGGTGGTGAGCTTGTTGGTGCGAGCCCAGCGGACGAAGTGCCCGGCTGTGTGGCGGTAGGTCGCGGAGTCGTCGGTGAGCCACTGGTCGAGGTTGGCCTGTCGGCACGTCGCCAAGGCGAGGTCGTGAGCCTGAAGCCAGGTGAGGAAGGCGACGGCCGCGTGGGTGCGTTGACGCGCGGATGTGAACTGCTGCGGGGTCAGGGGGCGGCCGTTGCTGCGTCGGCGTAGTCGACGGACCAGGTGCCATATCGCGTACTGGTGCAGGACTTTGCGCTGTTCGGGGTCTTGTTGTGATGCGAGAAGGCCGGTGAGGAAACGTTCGAGGCGGACCATGTACTCGTCCCGCTCGGGCAGGGCACCGACGCCGACGAGGACTTGGCGGAGGTGGGCGAGGGGCGGGCTGTCGGGCAGCTCGTCGAGGGCCTCGTGAGTCAGGGCTCGTCTGCCGGCCGCGAGGTCGGCCAGGACCGGAGACACGGACGGCTTGTTCAGCCACCGCTTGGCGGTGAGTGGGTGCTCGGTGGTGGCGATGTTGTTCCGCAGGGCTTCGAGACCGGGGTGGAGGGCATCGGACGGAGGGCCCAGGAGGTCGTTGAGGCGCCGATTGATGAGACAACGAGCGCACTGGCCGGGGTGCGGGTAATCGGGATCGCTGCAGGTGGGGCAGGCGTGCCAGACCTCAGTCGCGGTGCAGCGCAGGCAAAGGGGCTGGTCGAGAGTGCCGGAGACGACTGCTTCGACGCCGCCGCAGGCCGAGCACGGTGCGGAGTGACGCTGGCAGTCCAGGCACCATGGCCGACCCGTAGTCCGGGAGGTGCCGCAGGGTTTCTCCGCGTCGCAGATGCTGCAAGTCGCGGTGGGCAGGGAGGGGCAGCTTTGGCAGAGCGGGCCGTCCGGTGTGCGGGTGTTCACGACCCTTCGTCGGCCGCAGTTGATGCAGGTCTCCAGGTTCGCCGGGTCGCTGACCAGGCAGTTCGGACACATTGGCCGGCCTTGGTCGTCGCGGGTGGCGGGCTCTCGGCGGGCTCCGCATCCCGAGCACTCCTCGATGCGGGAGTGGGAGATGCACATGCGGCAGACCCGCTTTCCGTCCAGAGGCTTGTCGATGCGTACGACTCTGTGGCAGCCGGGGCAGGACGGCCGGACGATCCCGGCGATGCCGGCCTCGTGCAGCAGGTCGATCAGCTTGAGGATCGCGCGGTGGGGTGCGAGGTGGCCGTCGCCGGTCAGCAGAGCTGGGTGGGATTCCAGGGCCCAGGCAAGTTTCCGCTGGTAGGAGGGACGAGGTGCCGATCGACGGACCGCGTTGGAGACCGTCTCCCGTTCGGTCTGCGGATCCAGTTCAGCGATCAGGGCGCCGATCACTGCGATGGGGTCGCGTCCGTCGTCGTCCGGGCACTTGCCGCATCGGGGCCGCCCGGTCCGGTCGCGTGAAGCGACCCGGCGGGTGTTTCCGCAGGCAGCACACGGCTCGGGCTGTGGCCGCCCGCAGTTCCAGCAGTACCAGTCCTGGCCGCGGCGCTGGAGCGTTCGTATCTGCCTGCCGCATTCGGCGCAACACGGCGGCGAGACCGTCTGGGCCCCGGCCTCACGCAGGGCGATGAGCAGGTCGCCGACGGCCCTGGGCGCCGGCGAGCGACCGTCGTTCAGCACGCGAGGATGCTCAGTGAGATGTGCCGCGAGGAGGCGTGACTTCGAGCGTCCGCCCGCGACGCTCGCGACCACGGCACGGATCCGGTCCGGCTCCAGCTGATGCTCGATGGCCGCGACCAGGTCCGCAATGAGCCCGATCGGGTCGGAGACGGCCCGCTCGGGGTGTCCGGGTGCGGTCACGGCCGCTCGAAACCGCGGATGCGGGCTCGCTTGGGTCGCAGGTCACCGACGCCTGCCTCGGCACCGACAGCCTTCCTTGTTCGGGTAGCGGTTCCGGCACCCGCCGCGGCGGTCGGCTCGATGAGGTCGTCCATGGTGCAGTTGAGGATGTCGAGCAGGGCCATGAGGATCTTCAGGCTGAGCCGCTCGGGGCGCTCGACGACGAGCCGGTAGACCTGGCTGGACGACAGGGTGATGCCCCGTTTGTCCAGTAGCGGGATGAGGTCGGTGGTGGAGAAGAGCCCTCGGTCGGCCATGATCTTGCGCAAGTGCCAGTGGTAGTCGAGCTTCGCGGCCATCAGCGATCCTTGTTTGCGGGGAACGGGGCGAGCGCGGGCGCAAGTGCCCTGTGGAGCATGGTGTTCATGAAGTCGTCGCTGACGTGGGTGTAGATAGCGGTGGAGCTGTCATTCTCGTGACCGACTTGCTGCTGGAGAAACCGGCGGTCAACCCCGTCCTCTGTGAGGTGGGTTACGTAGGAGTGGCGAGCGGAGTGGACAGTCAGCGCCTTCGGGAGCTTCAGCGCGTCGCGGTAGGCGACGAACCGGGCGTTGATCTCCGCCGGCTTGACCCGGCCGCCCCGCTCGGTCACCCACAAGGCGGGGTGATCCTCGCAGCCGAACCGCGGCCGTACGTTCTCCACGTAGTCGGCGACCGCGTCTACCGCCCAATCCATCACCGACAACACGTTCCGACGGCGCGGCGGCTGCCCCTTCTTCGCTTTGCCGTAGCGGACGTTGAGGGTGCCGTACCGGCCGAACTGCGGTGCCTTCGCGTTCCGCCCGAAGTCGACCACATCCAGCTTCGATGTCTCCGTCCGGCGCAGACCCCACCCATAGATGCCCTTGAAGAGGGTGGCATCGCGGTAGGCGGCGAGGGCTCCCTTGCGCTTGGCCCGTACCGCCCGTTCTACCTGGTCGTCGGCGTAGTCGAGGAAGCGTTGGATCTCCTCGCGGGTGAACGGCCTCGCCTCGGGGCGCCCCTCGTAGTCGTTGAGGTGGGCGATGGTGTTCCACTCGTGGCAGATGGCCACGGGGTGAGTGCCGAAGGCGTCCTCGCAGGCCATCGACCAGCCGTAGCGGCCGTCGATCAAGAACTCGCTGAACAGGCGCAGGCTGCCCTGATAGCTGCGGATCGTGGACGGCGCGAGGTGCTTCTCGCTGGTCAGCCACAGTGACCACTCGTCCACGTGGCCGGGCGTCCAGGCCCACGGATATTCGTTGGTGTGCTCCAGAAACCGCCGTACGAGCCGTTCCCGGGCGGTGACCGTGTCCTCACGGAGCCCGCGAGCGGCTTGTTGGGCCCGCCAGCCCCGCACCATGGCTTCGACCATCGCGTCCTGCGGACGCAGCTGGGCCACCCCGGAGACCAGTTCCAGGTGAGCTGCCCCCGCCAGGTCGGCGCGTCGCTGTAGACCCACTTTCACCCTCCCCTTCAGAGGGCAAATCCTGCATCAGATGGGATCTGATCGCCAAACTCCCAGCTCAAGCCGCCAAGTTGCAGGAGGGTAGAGTCCTCGTCGGACCCTGCCCTGACCTCGCGACCTGCAACTTCTCGCCCGTCTGATGCAATTCCTGAGGGTTCCCGTAGATATCGACCGTCGTCTTGACCGAACGGTGCCCGAGCCAGCATGACACCTCGTGGATCGGCACACCGTTGGCCAGGGCGGTGGAGGCGAAGAAGTGCCGCAGGCTGCGAGGCGTGTACTTGGCCTTGCCGTCCAGATCGACCAGGCCGGCCAGGAGGCATGCCTTCTTGAATTGGTAGCCGTAGGACGCGATGGACGGCATCACCACGGCGCCAGGCTGACGCGGGGCAAAGAAGGTCTCGAGTCGCATCCGTTTGCCCTTTTGCCCGGTAAAAACCACAGGCACCGGCTTCCACCTGCGGAGATGAGCATCGATCTCCTGCTCGACAAACAGGGCGGTTGGGATGTCTCGGTACTCCTTATCCAGTCGATGCTTGAGGGGGACGAAGGGTGCCATGCAGTCCTCGTGGTGCGCCTTGGCGCTGACCTGCCATCGGACTCTGACGAAGCCAGACCGCCTGCACTCGGTGGAGAAGGCCAGGGCCTCGCTTGGTCGCTGCCCTGTGCCGGACTGAAGGTAGACGGCGAGGCGGAACTGTGGCGTGATGTGCGCGGCGATCAGATCCACCTCGGTCGGCGTCGGCACTGCGTCCTCGTCCGCTGTCACAGCATCCCTACGGGATATCCGGATGCCTCGGGCAGGGTTCTCCGTGATGCGCTTGTCGACAAGGGCCGCCTCCATGATGGCAGCCACCAGGACCATGCGGTCGTTCACTGTCGATGCAGCCAGCCCCGCACCGCCTCGGTAGATGTCCTTGACGAACTTCTCAAAGTCCCGCCGCGCCAACCCTGCCAACGGCTTACGACCAAGGCTCGGCACGAGATGGTTGCGAACGAACCCTTCGTAGTTACAGCGGGTCGCCTCACCGATGACTCGTCGCTCAAGCCACTCCTCGGCCCAGGCCGACAAGGTCACAGCACCGCGGGCAGGATCGACGCGCACGCGAGTCTGCTTGTCCATCTCCACAGCGGCAGCAAAGGCGTCCGCGCCGTCCAGGCCGATCCTCCGCGGAAACGACTTCTCCCGCTGCCGCCCCCGTCTGCCGCCCGACTCCCGATACCTCACAGTCCACGCATGGCCGCACCTTGGGCGCAAGCAGGGGTAGTTCCCGTCTCGGGCATCCCGCTTGCACCGCTGAAAGACGCTCGCCAACCGCCACCCCGATCTGCCGGACTCTGCTCTTGAGATGGTGACCACCACCTCACATGCGTGCAAGAAGCGCGCTACCAATCCACTCTTCTCAGCGAATCCGCCCGGTGACACATAGGCGGTGCCGACAGCAACCGGCCACAGAAATCGACAGACGTCTCTCGGCTACCACCATATTTGCGACGCATCACCAAGGCACAAAGTCACTCTCGGTTGCGATCGACTTCTACTACATGGCATGGACGAAAGCGCGGTACTCCCTGGCCACGATCTCCGCCTCGCGGGAGTGCCTGACGATGTACTGCCCAACTGAGACGATCTCACCATCAGCCGCGATGCTGGCAAACGCCTGTCTGTACTCGCGAGGATTCGAGGCCGAGGAATAGACTCGAGCACCCTGCTGGTGCTGCACCCAGATGCGGTGCTCGTCGGATTCAGATGCCTCAGACCGGGCGGGGCCGATACTTTCCAGGAGTACGTAGTGCAGCCCGAGGAGATCCAAGAGCTCGCGGTCGCGTTCCCACACCGTCCCCGCGTACGTGTTGCTCATGAGGAACAAGGGGTCTCGATACACGAGCCGTACTGCATCAGGGAGCGACATGCCTCGCCCGTTCCAACAAAGGGCACCGCGCACCGAACTGCGCAGACCGTGCCGGGGTACAGCTTCACCCATGACCATCGGCAGAAGCTCCTCTATCCGGTCGGGCCAGCCGTGGATGATTACTTGCAGGAGGTCACACGGGTTGTAGACGTGCAGCCCGATGTCTCCGTCACCGACCTTTGGGCTCACTTCGTCTAGCCAGCTCTCCACCAGTGACTCCCACTCATGGTTGCCGGCAAGGCTTTGTCGAATCTCCTGCCGAAACGCCTTCCAGCGGTTCGCTACTTGCGGGCTGGCGGTACCTGTGTAAAGGACCTGGCTATCCCCTCGCTCGTCCCCGGTAAGGAAGCGGAACAGGTCCTGCTGCTCGAAGGCAGCAGTATCGTCGTAAGCGCCGGTACCTCGGAAGCCTCGTATGGCCCAGTTGGGGTTGTCGGCAAGATTTTTAAGCAATCCTGGCTGAGCAGATTCCATGTTCATGCCGCGCATCTCGCTGCGCGCAAGGCGATTGCAGATGGCGCACAGGGCAAGGTACTCAGCCTGACACTCGACGGCAAAAGGCTCTGGCCCGTCGTAACCGTCCAGGAGCTCTTCCGAGGCAATTTCCTCGTCCACCCGGCCTACCGCAAGGTACAGGCCGAAAGGCGCAGGGATGTAGTGCTTCTCCGCCACCCGGTCCAGATCCGCCGCTAGTAGGTCAAGCTTCCCAAGCTCGTCCGCAACCTTACTGATGATCTTCCAGCCCTGATCGCGCTGTTCCTTCGAAGTGAAGAAGAACAGGTTGTGGATGGGGGTAACCCGAGGCTCGAACGCTCGACGCAGTAGCTCCACCCGCTCAGCCCCTGCAGGGGCACCGCTACCGTCCAGGAGAAGCCGGTACCCGCGAAGATCATGGCTCCAGTCACGTGCCGCGTGACTGACAGCGACCAGGAGCTCATCCCAGTCATCCGGCATGGCCACGATCACGGCGCGGATACGGTCCGGCGCGAGGTTCTTCTCCCGGCAGAGAAGCTCCGTGTACTTGTTGACTTCGTGCAGGGCCTGTCGCGCACTGGACCGGGACCGCTTCAGCTCTATGACCACCCACATCTGATGGCGATCGCGAGCCAAGATGTCGATGCTGCCCCTCGTACCATGGGCATTGGGGAGCGGGTACTCCCCGAGCTGAACCGGACGGAGCCCCGGCTCGATCAACTCCAGGTTCCTTACGAGCGCATTGCGCAGAACGTTCTCAAGAGGCGGTCGCATGGCCGAAGGCTAAGCCAGAGGACTGACAAGGATCCTAGGACGTGTTCGCAGAGCTCAAAACGATCAGTCAGTCTGGCGCAGCTGATCTCCACCCGTCGCTTCCGAAGCCTCGACCGAAGTCGGGTCTGGAGCTGGAAGCCCAGAGGGGCTGGAAGCCTCTCCGTCCAGTGCGTACGCGAGCGCGAGCACGATTCGCTCGATCCAGTTCAGCGCATCCGTGACATCAGCCTCGCCGATCGGCCGGCGCTGCTTGAGGTCGCCGTCGATCAGGTCCGCGTCGTGTGCAATCTGGTTTCGACGGCGGAGCAACAGGATGTACTTACCGCGCAGCCGCTTCTCATCGTATGAAGTGCGGTACTGGCTCCACCGGTTGACCCACTTCGCCGCCTCCCGCCACACCTTGACATTGGTGACGAGCGCCATCACCTTCGCGATGGCGTCCGGGTTCTGCAAAGTCTGCCGGGCGATGTCCTGGCGCACCCTCTCTGCGACCACCTCTGAGGTGGTCGATTCGCCCCGCTGCACCCTCTCCAGGCAGTAGAGCGGCAACGGGTAGTCGCGGAGCTTCCGCGGCATTTCCGGGTCGTCCTTAGCAGCTTCCTCGGCGACCCGGCGTAACACCTCTTCTTGGACCCAGTGTTCGAGGGCAGCGATGGACTGCACCCAGGCGGCCCGGTAGAAATCGCCGGTATCGATGCCCTTGGGACTGAGCACCTCTAGTGCCTGCCCTGCTCGCACCATCTGGCGTGCGTACGACAGGTTCGTGACGAACGACTCGAACTGACGGGTCTGGGGGTGCGCGATGGCCATGCATACCTCTGTGCGGCGCGTGGAAGGACGGGAGCTTCGGGGTGTGGACTCCTAATGTTCCCTGCACTGCGCAGAGGCCAGTCAAGCGGCTTTACGGATCATGGCCGGTTGTGGCTCGATCTAGTCGGTTCGGCCTCAAAATCTGGCCCTCCACACCCTTCCAGCAGGATTCTGGAGCGCTCCGCAGTACGTACGGGTCCAGTCAGGCTCACCCACAGGGCTCGGCCAAAGATTCCGTGGCACGGCCCGGCGACCGCAGCTGCTGCAGGGCCGTACGCCGAGCGACCCACACCAGTTCACTACCAGCGCAAGAAAGACGTAGCAGAAGTTGCCGTTTGCGCTGTCTCGGGAAGGGTGGCCCAGAGGGTCCACTGCCCATCGTGGCACCTGCCGCCGCTGCTTCAGCATCGAGGCCGGCGCATCGTAGAGGCTTCAGCATCGCCATACCTAAGACAAATAGTCGACAGCCATCGCACGATAACGCCGGAGAGTCGTAAGGCACTTGGCGTTGCAGCTCTCCGGCTGGTTGACGGCGAACGTTCCGGCCGTCGTTAGACCTCTTCCGCCTCTGGTACGTCCACATCCGCGCCCAGTGACTTTGCGATGGCAGCAAACTCCGCTAGGGCAGACTGGAGATCGCGTACGATCTCTTCGGCGATGACCTCCGGCTCTAGGTCGCTGTCCGCGTCATCAAGGGCCGGGTCCTTCATCCACGTGATGTCGAGGTTGACCTTGTCCCGCCCGATCAAGTCCTCGTACGCGTAAGGCTTCCAGCAGCCGTTCTCGTCCTCGTCCGCGACGCGGGCAGTCAGTGGCTCGCCTGCCTTGTATCTGGCGACGAAGTCGTCCAGGTGGGCGCGGGTCAGCGGGCGCTGCTTCATGGTGAAGTGCTGACCGGTGCGGAAGTCGTAGATCCAGGTGACGGTGGTGTGCGGCTTGCCGTCGGCACGCGGGGGCTTCTTGTCGAAGAACAGTACATTGGCCTTGACACCGCCTGCGTAGAAGATGCCGGTAGGCAAGCGCAGGATCGTGTGCAGGTCGAACTCGTCAAGGAGCTTGCGGCGGACTTTCTCGCCCGCGCCGCCCTCGAAGAGGACGTTGTCCGGGAGGACGACGGCGGCCCGGCCGTTGACTGCCGTCAACGACATAATGTGCTGAAGAAAGTTGAGCTGCTTGTTAGTCGTGGTGGCCGTGAAGTCGTCACGGTCGTACTGAATGTCTTCCTTCTCCAGCTCGCCGTCCTGACCGATCACAGTGATCGCGGACTTCCGACCAAACGGAGGGTTGGCAAGGACCAGACTCGCATGCCGGCCGCTCGGCTTCTCAGCAAGCGCGTCGCCGACATCGATCAGACTCGGGCCGTCGCTCTTGCCAATGCCGTGCAGGAGCATGTTCATGGCGGCAAGGCGGGCTGTACCGGTGACCAGCTCGTTGCCCCAAATCTTGGACCCGCTGTCGTACGCCTTGCGGGCGTCGATATCCATGTCCCGGACGTGGTGCCGGGTGACGTACGCGTGGGCAGCGATCAGGAAGCCTCCGGTACCGCAGGCGGGGTCGGTGATGGTGTCGTCCGGGCCCGGCCGGGTCACGTCCACCATCGCGTCGATGAGCGCGCGCGGCGTGAAGTACTGTCCAGCGCCCGTCTTTGTGTCCGAGGCCCCTTTGGCGAGCAGGCCCTCATAGGCGTCACCCTTGAGGTCAGTGCCGGTGACCGTCCACTCCTCGCGGCCGATCAGCTCGACTACCAGCTTCTCGAGCAGCGCGGGCTTGGTGATCCGGTTCTGAGCATCAGCGAAGATCGTGCCGATGGTGGTGTGAGGCTTACGGCCGAGATGCTCCAGGATGGCGCGGTAGTGCGCCTCGAGCTCTGCACCACGCTTGCTAACAAGCGACTGCCAATTGTAGTCGGTAGGCACAAGAGCACTGAGGTCACGGCCACCCCATTCGTCGTTCTCGATCTCGTCGACCATCTTCAGGAAGAGCAGGTACGAAAGCTGCTCAACGTACTCAATAGTGGACAGGCCGTTGTCACGCAGGACGTTGCAGTAGGTCCAGAGCTTTGCGACCAACGTGTTGGTCTGCGCAGCGGCCTTCTTTGACTTCGGCGTCTCGGTGAGAAGGACGCTGTCAGCGGAGGGCGTGGCAGCGTCGTCCGCGGTGTTCTCAGCGGTGGTGTCGGATGCATGCGCAGTCACTGGTCGAACAACTCCTGCTGAACGGAATTGGTGGGGGCGGAGGTTGGAGCGGGCGGGGCCTTCATAGCCGCTGCGGCAGCGGTCGCCTTACGCGGGCGAGCGGCCCGCTTGGTCGCCTTGCGGACGGGCTTGGCGGCCTCTCGCTTCGCGACGATGCGGGCGAGGAGCGTGGCGGCGGGCTCGTCGGCGGGGTCCTGCGGGACCAGGCCGCCAGCGAATGCTCTCCTGAGTAGGGCCGTTCGCAACCCCGTGGCCCTAACCCCCGAATTCGCGACAGCGCCCCTCACGTTCTCACTCAGAGTCAACCACTGCTCTACTGCCTCGTTAAGCTTCTCTTGCTCATCAATCGGCGGGCAGGGGATTGGCAGATCGCGGCACGTCGACACCGCAATGTTGAATTGACCGGCCGTGGCCTTCGAAGTCCGCTTAAGCATGCCCAAAATGTAAGGAGACGACAGAACGAGAGTTAGCCATCGCGGCGTCAGATCAGGGCCGGCACGGAACGACACAATCGCCTGATTAATATTCCACTCGGGGAATACGTCAGGAACCATTGCCGTCTTCCCCAGGGGGGGGCCGACGATATTCGTCAGAACATCGCCAGGGATTACCCTGGAGCGCTTAAGTAGACCATTATGCGTCTCGACCCCTACGAAGGTTGGATCGATAGAGAAGTCAACCGATCCACGCCGCGAGATATTGTACACCTTCAAGAAAGGGATATCTCCGCCACCTGGCGACATAAGGTGAGGCTTTGGGGTTGAGCCACTCACAATCTGTTCGCACACAGCGGACGCTCGACGCCACTTCCACCCATGCGGAAGCTCAGCAAGATTCTCATCATCGAAGCGTCCGGTTTTTGATTCCTCCAGGGAATCGAGGTCTTCCGTTCCGGTTCGCCTCACGCTCCGGCCAACCGCCAGGGCATCCAGCCACTTCTTTTCCAGTCCTGCGCTACGCCGAAGCACTGAAGAAATCTGCGCCTCTGCCGCGTCGAGTCGAGAGAGCTGCTCTTCGAGGGCCTCGACAATCCGGTGCTGTTCGGCCAGAGGAGGGAGCGGAAGAGGGATTTCCTGAATCGTACGAGATGAAAGGTGCTTCACGGTAACGGCTGACGTGCGATCTTGAATCGCCTTCAAATAACCCTGCAAAGCATACATCAAGAAGCGCTCGTCGAAGAGCTCTTCCTCTCGAACCACTAGCTTGCAGACGCGCTGATTCAGAAGGGCCCCTTCACCTTCCCACCGCGCCACTCTAAAATCGCCGTCCATCCCCACCAATAGATCTCCGCGCGAGACCATAAAGGCAGGGTCGAAATCCCCATCGAAGAACGTATTAGTTGCACCTGGAAGGAGATCGCGAATCCGGATGACAGGAGTGCCTCGACGGTCTACGTTGAATCCACTTGAGCGAAACGGAAATCCATTGACGATCTCCACAACATCGCCGCATCTCACGCGATCCCATGATGAATGCTTTGCAAGTAGCCCCGGCTTGCCTCCTTTCTCCGCCATTAGCACAATCTCAGCGGGGCTAACGGTAAGCGCCACTTTCCCTCACAGTCCCTCAAATGGCACCTAGGCCAATTCCCGATTCAGCTCTTCCAACAGTCCCAAGGCCTGGTTCCTGCCGCCGAAGGCGTTCGCAAAGCCTGGGCCTCCGCCCTTCTCGGAGAACGGCATGTGGCCGAAGTCCTCGCGCTCCATACCCAGGTCGACCACGATCGCATCCTTGATCCGGTGCAGCCACCACAGCTGGTTATCAGTGAACTCCGCACCCGCCTGGCTCTGCCTCAGCAGCCAGCCTTCGAAGCGCTCCTCGACCACCGTACGATACGGGCGAAGCTGGTTGTCCGCGCCGAGCGTGTAGCGGACCAGGTTCATGAGGTCACCCAGGCCAGCCGACTTCGTCAGCGACTCGGCCGCCTCGCCGACCAGCTCGTAGTGGTCCCAGATGACCTTCGGGGTCCAGTTCCGCCTAGTGGCCTTGATGGCCGCCATCAGTTCCTTCAGGTGGGCCCGCGCCTCCTGCGGCCGCACCCGCGAGCCGCTACCGAGGATCACCTGGAGAGCGATTGCTTCCGCCGCCGCCTCGTCGTGCTTGCGGCTCTCCAGGAGCTGGCGCCATTCAGCCAGCTCCTTCACTGCACGCTCCTCCCTCGGGACCTCATTAACCTTCAGCGTGACCTCGGTCGTCGCGTCGTAGGTGAGGTCGTGCTGTTGTTTGATGCCAATGATCAGCTTCCGCAGTTCCGGGTGTGTGGTCAGGGTCTCAACCGAGTTATGGACCAGGCGCCGTGCTCGGTCCGCGCCGCCTTCCCGGTACGCCCGGTCCTGAGTGTCGACGTCCACCGCATCGGTGATCTGCCGGACGATGTCCGCCAGTGGCACCCCACCCGATGCCTGCTCAATCCGCTCCCGCTCTTCTTTCGTGAGCTTGCGGTCAAGCCGGGCCAGCCGGCGCCCAAGCGTCTCGGCCTGCTCGGCCGTCAGCGAGCGGCTGCCCGCCTTGTCCATCAGCTTGGTCAGGCTGAGACTACCGCTGTCCGGCGGCAGCATCGGGCGGGTGTCGACCAGCGGCGATGCGGTGACGCCCACCGCGTCGACCAGGACGAAACGATCCTTAGCCAGGTCGGCGGCCGGGTCTGGGGTGACCGCCTTCAGGTCGTCGGCGTCGATCGTGCGGGCGCCGCGTCCCTTCATCTGTTCGAAGAGGACAGGGCTGCGAACGGCCCGCAAGAAGATCACGCACTCCAGGGCCTTGATGTCCGTACCCGTGGCGATCATGTCGACCGTGACGGCGACCCGCAGCAACGGCGAGTTCCGCAGGTCGTTGACGAGCTGCTCGGGGTCGTCGCCCTTGTCCCGGGAGCGGTAGGTGATCTTCTTGGCGAAGGCGTCTCCGCGCCCGAAGACTTCCTTGACCTGCTTGAGGACTTCGTCCGCGTGGTCATCGCTCGCCGCGAAGACCAGCGTCTTGGGCAGTTCGGTCCGGCCCGGGAACCAGCGCTGCCAGTTGTTCTTGTACGCGGTGAGGACGGCCCGGATCTCGTCCTCGGCGATCACCGTGCGGCCGATCTGGCCGACCGTGTACACGAAGTCCTCATCCAGTTCCTCGTAACGCTGGGCGCGGGTCTTGCGGTCGCGGATACGGACCGTCGTCCCCTTATCGATCTTGGCGCCGCCGTCCTCCCGTATGGAGGAGTCCATGGTGACCACGTCGAAGTCGACGTTGACGCCGTCAGCGACGGCTTGTTCGTAGGTGTACTCGGAGACCATGTTGCCGTCGAAGAAACCCTTGGTCTGCCGGGTAGGGGTGGCAGTGAGGCCGACCAGGTGGGCGTCGAAGTAGTCCAGGACGCCGCGCCACAGGCCATAGATGGAGCGGTGGCACTCGTCGATGACGATCAAGTCGAAGGACTCGATCGGGACGGCAGGGTTGTACTCAACGGTGACCGGGCTGTCGGTCATGTAGTTCTCGTCGAGAGTAGAGGTGTCCTCGCGGTCCTCCGCCTCAGCACTGTCCTCCAGCGGCTCGCCCTTGAGGAGCGCGTACATGCGCTGGATCGTGGAGACGACGACGGAGGACGTCTCCTGGAGACCGGATCGTCCAAGCGAGTCGACGTTGTAGAGATCGGTGAACTTGCGGTTCTCGTCCGGCGTCTTGTAGCGGTCGAACTCGGCCTTGGCCTGGCGGCCGAGGTTGTTGCGGTCGACGAGGAAGAGAATGCGGCGAGCACGCGCATGCTTGAGCAGCCGGTACGACTCGGTGACCGCTGTATAGGTCTTACCGGCACCGGTGGCCATCTGGATCAGTGCGCGCGGCTTGTCCTGGGCAAGTGAACTCTCCAGGCCGACGATCGCCTCTTCCTGCGCCGTACGCAGGTCGTGCGACTCCAGTGCCGGCAGCGCGGTACGCAGGGCGGCCCGGAAGGTGGGGGTGTCCGGGTGCTCGGTGGCCCGCTTCATCCAGGCAGCGAAGGTCTCCGGACGGTGGAAGGCGAAAACCGAGCGGGAGCGCGCGTGCGGGTCGAGGAGGTTGAGAAAGAGCGTCTCGGCGCCAGTGGTGGCGTAGCGAAAGGCGAACGGTTCCCTCTCGCGCCAGACCGCCATGGAGTGTTCCTTGAGGACACCTCCCGCGTACCGCTCGTTCTGCGCGAGGGCGCCGGCCAGGGGGGTGCCCTCACGCTTGGCCTCGATGACACCGACGATCGCGCCGTCGACGTACAACACGTAGTCGGCACGGCCGGTGGCCAGGCTGAACTCTCGGACCGCGACGCCCTGGGAGGCGAGTGGATTGAGGTAACCGTAGTCCTGGACCGTCCAGCCAGCCCGGGTGAGCATCTCGTCGATCCGGACACGCGCCTGCACCTCATTGAGCGGCTCGGGCCGCTGGGCGCGGGCGACGATCGCCTCACGCGCATTGACGCTGACCGGCCGGGGCTTGAGACGCTCCTGGTCGTAATGGTCCTGGTGGGCGCACCGGAGCCGCTCGATCTCGTCTCGATGGCGGGCTACCTCCGCCTCAGACTCAGCACGGGCCCGCTCAGCAGCCTCGGTCAGCCTCTCGGCCTCCTCCCGACCGCGCCGCTCGGCCTCCAGCCGGTCACCGACCTCGCTGAGGCGGGTTCGGGACTCAGCGAGGGTGCGCTGGTAGCGACCGAGCGCCTCGCGGAGCTCGGTCAGCTCGGCAGATCCGCCCGCAACCTCGCTGGGCAGCTGGGGCGGCACGAACGCATCGATCTCTCGTACGTTGTCGATCGCGCGGGAAAAGAACTGGCCAAGCTGGAAGCAGAGTTCGACAGCCTTGAGGGCCTTACTGGTGTCGAAGAGGTGATTGTGCGCGGCGTCGTTGCGCCCCCGGCGTAGCGTGTCGAAGGCATCCCGAGTTCGACCGGGGAGCAGGCCAGCGCGCTGGAGTCCGGCCAGCCGGTCGATCTGCCGGGTTCCCTCTACTCGCACGCCGGCCCGCTGCACCAGCTCCTCGGCAAGCACCTCGCCGAACTGGCCGGAGGCGACGTACGAGACGTTGGGGTTGGTGAAGACGGACTGCTCGGCCTGTGCGCCGTAGATCGCCAGCAGGGGCTGCATCGCGTAGAGCCGCCCGAAGTTGGGAGACCTCCGGGCTGCTGCCTTCAGCTGCTCCGGAACTTGCTCACGACGCCGTGCCTGCCCACTCATACGCTGCCGCTCCTCGACCAGGCCACGTCCGGCCCTACCTGTGACAAGACCTCTCAGCGTATGCCCAACCAAGGGCTCCGCTCTGGCGAATAAACCGATCAAGCCAAGAAGCACTGCCTCGCGCCTGCCGCCCGCGCAGGGTCGGACTGGCGCGCCCGCCTCGAGCGCCAAGCCTGCGCTCTCTGCCGCGAGTTACCTCCAGAGAAGGCACCGAGATCGCATTGTCAGCACGGGACAGCATCCCAGGGGTGGCCACAGGTGCCGAGGGGTGATCGTTTCCGGCCCTCTGGGGCAGCACCCAGCACCAAACCGCACCACTTGGCTGCAATGAGGCGCCAGAGGGGCCCATCTCGGACTGATGGCCCCCTCTTGACCCGCACCTTTCCAGTGCAGGGAATTTGATTGAATGTTCAATTAAACATTGAACCGGAACTCCACCACATCCCCGTCCCGCATCACATACTCCTTGCCCTCCATGCGCGCCTTGCCCTTCGCGCGGGCCTCGGCGACCGAGCCGGTCTCGACGAGGTCCTCGAAGGAGATGACCTCCGCCTTGATGAAGCCCTTCTGGAAGTCGGTGTGGATGACGCCGGCCGCCTCGGGGGCGGTGGCGCCCTTGGGGATGGTCCAGGCGCGGGACTCCTTGGGGCCGGCCGTGAGGTAGGTCTGGAGGCCGAGGGTGTTGAAGCCGACGCGGGCGAGGGTGGCGAGGCCGGGCTCCTCGGCGCCGACGGACTCCAGCAGCTCCATCGCGTCCTCCTCGTCCAGCTCCGCGAGGTCCGCCTCCAGCTTGGCGTTGAGGAAGATCGCCTCGGCCGGGGCGACCAGGGCGCGCTGGGCGTTCTTGAAGTCCTCGTCGGTCAGCTCGTCCTCGTCCACGTTGAAGACGTAGAGGAAGGGCTTCGTCGTCAGCAGGTGCAGGTCGTGCAGCAGCTCGGCCCGCTCCGAGCCCTGGAGGATGCCCTGCGAGGACAGGGTGTCGCCCCGCTCCAGGATCTCCTTCGCCTCCTCGACCGCCTTCACCTTCGGCGCGACGTCCTTCTTGATCCGGGACTCCTTCTGGAGGCGCGGCAGGACCTTCTCGATGGTCTGGAGGTCGGCGAGGATCAGCTCGGTGTTGATCGTCTCGATGTCGTCCTTCGGCGAGACCTTGCCGTCGACGTGCACGACGTTCTCGTCCTTGAAGGCACGGATGACCTGGCAGATCGCGTCGGACTCGCGGATGTTCGCCAGGAACTTGTTGCCCAGGCCCTCACCCTCGGAGGCGCCGCGCACGATGCCCGCGATGTCGACGAAGTCCACCGTCGCGGGGAGGATGCGCTCCGACGAGAAGATCGACGCGAGCTGCGCGAGGCGGCCGTCGGGGACGCCGACCACGCCGACGTTCGGCTCGATCGTGGCGAACGGGTAGTTGGCCGCCAGCACGTCGTTCTTGGTCAGGGCGTTGAACAGGGTCGACTTGCCGACATTGGGCAGGCCGACGATTCCGATCGTGAGCGACACGTTGCGACTTCCCGTAGAGGAGTGGGGCCAAGGGCTGCCAGGCCCCAGGGGACACCGGCCGATCCACCAGTTTACGGCGTCCGCGCGGGGCTGTTAGCGGGAGCGTCCCCCGTCCGGCCGGACTGACCCCGCGGACATGTCTTCGGCGTGTCTGATGGGCGATTCGGCACATAAACAGACCTAAGTTGGTCCAGTGGAGCAACACAGAACGCGACCTCCGAAAGACGGGCCGCGACGCGGCACACCCACGCCCGCGCATCTTCCGCCCCAGGCCCGGCGCGGTCCGGACGCCGCGCGCGGCCCGGCCGGGGTGCCCGTCGCGGCCCGCCGCGGCCCCGAGCCCGTACGCGCCGCCGCCGGGCCGGCCTCCGCGCCGACCGGACGGCGCTTCCCGAACCCGCGGCTCACCGGGCTCGGCGGCGGCCTGTTCTGCGTCGCCGCGATGCTGCTGCTCGGCGCGCTGGACGCCCTGCTGTTCGGCTCGTCCCTGATCGCCTACGGCGTGCTCTTCCTGCCCGTCTGCGTGCTCACCGCGCTCTGGGTGCGCCCCGGCGACCTGCTGACCGCCCCCGTCGCCCTGCCCATCGCCTTCGGCGCCGGACTCTTCCCGGTCGCCGACGGCAGCGCCGGCTTCCTCGGCTCCCTGATGGGCGTCTTCACCGGCCTCGCCACCCAGGCGGGCTGGCTGTACGGCGGCACACTGATCGCCGGGGTGATGGTCCTGGTACGCCGGGTGCGCTGGGTGCGGAGCAGACGGCGCCGTCCGTAGGGCCACAGCAGCTCAACAGGCCCCTTACAGCTGGTCCCCCCTGCTGGGGCTCTCCGGAGGGTGCATTCCGCCGCCGTCCTTGACGTCCACCGCACAGGTGCGTCGATCGTAGGACTGGTCGTTGGGGATGAACAGCACTCCGGCGACCCGCTCCGGGTGCTCGACGGCGAGCCAGGCATCGCCGGTGCGGGGATCGGCGGCCGGCCCGAAGGCCTGGGACGACTCGACCAGGTCACACCCCACCGCCACGCGCTTCTCGTCGACCGCGCAGACGTCCACCGCGGGGTCGGAGTTCTCGTCGGCGCCGTCGAAGCGGAAGCGGAAGTGGACCTGGTCACCATCGGTGGGCACCTGCGGGTGGGGCTCCAGGCGCCAGTCGACGACCACGGCGGTGACGCCGAGCGGCCGCCCGTCCGTGTCCACGACCCGCACCCTGGCACCGGGCGTACCGCGCTCCGCCCTCGTGTCGGTGCAGCCCCACGAGGAGCAGCCGGACAGGGCGAGCAGCGCCAGAGCCAGCGGGGCGACGGCGAACACCCGTGGGGACATCACTGAGACGACCTCCGGCCGGAGTGGGACGGGGCAGCCTATCCCGGCGCCCGGCAGCTGCCCCGGCCCCGCTACTCCGCCGAGGCCCGCTCCTCCGCCCGCATCGCCGCGCCCACGATGCCCGCGTTGTTCTGGAGCTGGGCCGGGACGATCTCGGCCTTGATGCCCTTGATGTGCGGGAGGAACTTGTCGGCCTTGCGGCTCACCCCGCCGCCGATGATGAACAGCTCGGGGGAGAAGAGCATCTCCAGGTGCGCGAGGTACTTCTCGACCCGGCGTGCCCAGTGCTCCCAGGTGAGGTCGCCGTCCTCCTTGGCCTTGCTGGACGCCTTCTTCTCCGCGTCGTGGCCGTTCAGCTCGACGTGGCCCAGCTCGGTGTTGGCGACCAGCACGCCGTCGGTGAAGACGGCGCTGCCGATGCCGGTGCCGAAGGTGAGCACGATGACCGTGCCCTTCCGTCCGCGCCCGGCGCCGAACCGCATCTCGGCGAGACCGGCCGCGTCCGCGTCGTTGACCAGGGTGACCGGCAGGCCGCCCAGCTTCTCGCTGAAGAGGGTGCGGGCGTCCGTACCGATCCAGCTCTTGTCGACGTTCGCCGCGGTGAGGATGGTCGCGCCGTCCTGGATCACTCCGGGGAAGGTCAGCCCGACCGGGCCGGTCCAGCCGAAGTGGTCGATCACTTCCTTGACGCCGTCCGCGACACCCTCGGGGGTCGCCGGATGGGGGGTGAGCACCTTGCAGCGCTCCTGGGCGAGATCGCCCTTGTCCAGGTCCACCGGGGCACCCTTGATGCCGGACCCGCCGATGTCCACGCCGAAGATCTGCATGGCCCCACGTTACGACGTACGACTGACGGTCACGCCCCGGGCGTACCGGTTCCGCCGCGCTCGGCCGCCAGGGCGGCGGCCTCCTCGCGCAGATCGCGCCGGAGTTCCTTGGGCAGCGAGAAGGTGATGGACTCCTCGGCCGCCTTGACCAGCTCCACGTCGCCGTAGCCGCGCTGGGCCAGCCACTCGAGGACCTCCTCGACCAGCACCTCGGGCACCGAGGCGCCGGAAGTGACGCCGACCGTGGTGACGCCCTCCAGCCAGGCTTCGTCGATCTCGCCGGCGAAGTCCACCAGGTACGCCTCGCGGGACCCGGCGAGCTTGGCGACCTCGACGAGCCGGACCGAGTTGGAGGAGTTGCGCGAGCCGACCACGATGACCAGCTCGGCCTCGGCGCCCATCTGCTTCACCGCGAGCTGACGGTTCTGCGTGGCGTAGCAGATGTCGTCGCTGGGCGGGGAGACCAGGCCGGGGAACTTCGCCTTCAGGGCGTCGACGGTCTCCATGGTCTCGTCCACGGACAGCGTGGTCTGCGAGAGCCAGACGATCTTGGACGGGTCGCGGACCTCGACCTTGGCGACGTCCTCGGGGCCGTCGACGAGCTGGATGTGCTCGGGGGCCTCACCGGAGGTGCCGATGACCTCCTCGTGCCCCTCGTGCCCGATCAGCAGGATGTCGTAGTCGTCCTTTGCGTAGCGGACGGCTTCCTTGTGGACCTTGGTGACCAGCGGGCAGGTGGCGTCGATGGTGGCGAGCCGGCCGCGCTTCGCCTCCTCGTGCACGGTCGGGGCGACACCGTGCGCGGAGAACATCACGATCTCGCCCGGCGGCACCTCCTCCGTCTGCTCGACGAAGATCGCGCCCTTCTTCTCCAGGGTCTGCACGACGTACTTGTTGTGGACGATCTCGTGCCGGACGTAGATCGGGGCCCCGTACTGTTCGAGGGCCTTCTCGACGGCGATCACGGCGCGGTCCACACCGGCGCAGTAGCCACGGGGGGCGGCGAGCAGGACACGGCGGCCAGGCGAAGCGGTCATGCGTCCCATCGTAAGGCCGGGTGCCCGGCCCCGTAGATCCCCCCACGGGGGTGTCCACGGCGCACCCCCGTTGTCGGCGGCGGCCGTTACCCTCGCCGCATGGCTGTGAACACGTCGCCCGAGGTCCCGCTCCCGGTCGGGGAGGTCTCCCGGCTGATCGGACGCTGGATCGACCGGCTCGGCGCGGTGTGGGTGGAGGGGCAGATCACCCAGTTGTCGCGGCGGCCCGGCGCCGGGGTGGTGTTCCTGACCCTGCGCGACCCCTCGCACGACATCTCGGTCAGCGTCACCTGCTACCGGCAGGTGTTCGACGCGGTCGCGGACGTGGTCGGCGAGGGCGCGCGGGTCGTGGTGCTCGCCAAGCCCGAGTGGTACGCCCCGCGCGGCCAGCTCTCGCTGCGCGCCGCCGAGATACGGCCGGTGGGCGTGGGCGAGCTGCTGGCGCGGCTGGAGCAGCTCAAGAAGTCGCTGGCGGCGGAGGGGCTGTTCGCGGCCGACCGCAAGAAGCCGCTGCCGTTCCTGCCGCAGCTCATCGGGCTGGTGTGCGGCCGGGCCTCGGCGGCGGAGCGGGACGTGCTGGAGAACGCCCGGCACCGCTGGCCCGCCGTCCGCTTCGAGGTGCGCAATGTGCCGGTGCAGGGGGTGCACGCGGTGCCGCAGGTGGTCCAGGCGGTCAAGGAGCTGGACGCGCGGGACGACGTGGACGTGATCGTGGTGGCGCGCGGCGGGGGCAGCGTGGAGGACCTGCTGCCGTTCTCCGACGAGGAGCTGATCCGCACCGTGGCGGCCTGCCGTACGCCGGTGGTCTCGGCGATCGGGCACGAGCCCGACACCCCGCTGCTGGACCTGGTCGCCGACCTGCGCGCCTCCACCCCGACCGACGCGGCCAAGAAGGTCGTCCCGGACGTGGGCGAGGAGCTGGCGCGGGTACGGATGCTGCGCGACCGGGGCCGGCGGTGCGCGCACTCCCTGCTGGAGCGGGAGGAGCGGGGGCTGGCGCATGCGCTGGCCCGGCCCGTGATGGAGCGCCCGCACCGGATGCTGGACGAGCGGGAGGAGCAGGTGGAGGCGCTGCTGGGCCGCGCCCGGCGCACGCTCGGTCATCTGCTGGACCGGGCGGAGTCGGAGCTGACGCACACGCACGCGCGCGTGGTCGCCCTCTCCCCCGCGGCCACCCTCCGGCGGGGCTACGCGGTCCTGCAGAAGGAGGACGGCCATGTGGTCCGCGACCCGGCCGAGGTGACCGAGGGCGAGCCGCTGCGGGCCCGGGTGGCGGCGGGCGAGTTCGCCGTACGGGTCGATGTCGGCGGCGATGAATAGGGTGGGCGGATGAGCAGCAAGGTGGACGAGACGCTCTCGTACGAGCAGGCGCGGGACGAGTTGATCGAGGTCGTACGGCGGCTGGAGGCGGGCGGTTCGACGCTGGAGGAGTCGCTGGCGCTGTGGGAGCGCGGCGAGGAGCTGGCCAAGGTGTGCCGGCGCTGGCTGGAGGGGGCGCGGGAGCGGCTGGACGCGGCGCTCGCGGAGGAGGCGGAGGAAGAGGAGGGCGACTAGGGCGACCAGGGGCTGCCCGGGAGGCTTTGTTAAAGCTTGAACTTCTTTGGCGTAGGGTCGGGTCCGTCATCAGGTCCCGCACCACGGACCGTACGCGCACCCCAGGAAGTCACAGATGTCTCTCGTTCTCGACCCGGCCGCCCAGGACCTGCTGTTCCGCGAGGCCCGCACCGCGAACTCCTTCACCGACGAGCCGGTGACCGACGAGCAGGTCCGCGCGATCTACGACCTGGTCAAGTACGGGCCCACCGCCTTCAACCAGACCCCTCTGCGGATCACCCTGGTCCGCTCCCCCGAGGCCCGCGAGCGCCTGGTGGCCCTGATGGCGGACGGCAACAAGCCCAAGACGGCCGCCGCACCGCTGGTGGCGATCCTCTCCGCGGACAACGAGTTCCACGAGGAGCTGCCGACCCTGTTCCCGGCGTTCCCGCAGGCCAAGGACGCCTTCTTCGGCGAGCGCCCGGTCCGTGAGCGCTCCGCCGCGCTGAACGCCGCGCTCCAGGCCGCCTACTTCGTCGTCGGCGTCCGCGCCGCCGGCCTGGCCGCGGGCCCGATGACCGGCTTCGACGCCGAGGGGGTCCGCAAGGAGTTCCTGGACGACGACCACGCCCCGCTGATGATCGTCAACATCGGCCGCCCGGCCGCCGACGCCTCCCACCCGCGCGGGCCGCGCCTGTCCTACGACGACGTGATCACGACCGTCTGACCAGCATCATCCCGCCACTCGACGGCACACACGAAGGCCCCCGGAATGCGCTTCCGGGGGCCTTCGCGCATGGTGAGAGGGGGCTTGCTAGGCCATCTTGAGCGCCGAGGCCATGGTGGTCAGGCGGTCGAAGGAGGCGGTGCCGGAAACCACCGTGGTGGAGCCGGGGGTGCCCTCCAGGACGAGGGCGTCGTAGCGGCCGCCGGAGTACCGGGTCCAGGTGCGGCCGTCGATCTTCACGGTCTTCTTCGTCGCCGAGGAGCCCTGGGTGGCCTGCTCGATGAAGGCGGCGCGCTTCTCGGTGGACTGCTCGACCTGCACGTACTGGCCCTCGGGGTCCTGGAAGCCGAGGTGCCAGCGGTCGGACTCCTCGCCACGGAAGCGGACGGAGGTGGCCTTCCAGGTGTCCGGCAGCCCCTCGGGGGCCGCCACCGGGTAGCTCACCGCCCGGCGTGCCGTGGTCGTCTCGACCGAGTAGTCGACCCGGGGAAGGTCGGGCTGGTGGTCGTCGTGCGGGACGAAGACGTAGATGACCGCCGCCGCGATTCCGATGAGGGCCAGGGAAAGGATCATGTCCCGGACCGTCTTCTGCTTGCCGTTCGAACCTGCCACGCCTCCTATGGTCTCAGGTGCCCTCCGCGCTCATCCGTGGGGCCCCCTGCTCATTTTGTAAGCCCGGCGATAGAGTCACCTCATACTCATCCGGCCGTCGTCGTATCAGAAAGGTGCGCTCCGATGACCGAGCATCATCTGCCGTCCGAACTCGATGTCCCCTCCGAGGCCCCCGACCGCAACCTCGCCCTGGAACTGGTCAGGGTCACCGAGGCAGCGGCCATGGCCGCGGGCCGCTGGGTCGGCCGCGGCGACAAGAACGGCGCCGACGGCGCCGCCGTGCGCGCCATGCGGACCCTCGTCTCCACCGTCTCGATGAACGGCGTCGTCGTCATCGGCGAGGGCGAGAAGGACGAGGCGCCGATGCTCTTCAACGGGGAGCAGGTCGGCGACGGGACGGGACCCGAGGTCGACATCGCCGTGGACCCGATCGACGGGACCACCCTGACGGCGAAGGGCATGGCGAACGCGATCGCCGTGCTGGCCGCCGCCGAGCGGGGCGCCATGTTCGACCCGTCCGCCGTGTTCTACATGGACAAGCTGGTCACCGGGCCCGAGGCGGCCGACTTCGTGGACATCGACGCGCCCGTGTCGGTCAACATCCGCCGGGTCGCCAAGGCGAAGCGGCGCACGCCCGAGGACGTCACGGTCTGCATCCTGGACCGGCCCCGGCACGAGGGCGTCATCAAGGAGATCCGGGACACCGGCGCCCGGATCAAGCTGATCTCGGACGGCGATGTGGCGGGGTCCATCCTGGCGCTGCGCGAGGGCACCGGCATCGACCTGCTGCTCGGCATCGGCGGTACGCCCGAGGGGATCATCTCGGCCTGTGCGGTGAAGTGCCTGGGCGGCACGATCCAGGGCAAGCTCTGGCCCAAGGACGACGAGGAGCGGGAGCGGGCGATCGCCGCCGGCCACGACCTCGACCGGGTGCTGACCACGGACGACCTGGTGAGCGGGGAGAACGTGTTCTTCGTGGCCACCGGGATCACCGACGGGGAGCTGATGCGGGGGGTGCGGTACCGGTCCGAGACCGCGACCACCGACTCCATCGTGATGCGGTCCAAGTCGGGGACCGTGCGGAAGATCGAGTCGGAGCACCGGCTCAGCAAGCTGCGGGCCTACAGCGCGGTCGACTTCGACCGGGCGAAGTAGGGGTCGAGGGGGCGCGGGAGTTCTCGCGCCCCCGAGAACCCGCGGCTCAGCCGGCCATACGCGCCGCCGTCGCCTTCTTGAGCTCCACCTCGCGCCTGCGCCTGCGGGCCAGGACCACCCGGCGCTCGGCCGCGGTCAGACCGCCCCAGACGCCGTACGGCTCGGGCTGGAGCAGGGCGTGCTCGCGGCACTCGATCATCACCGGGCAGCGGGCGCACACCCGCTTCGCCGCCTCCTCGCGGGACAGCCGCGCGGCGGTCGGCTCCTTGGACGGGGCGAAGAACAGACCGGCCTCGTCGCGGCGGCACACCGCCTCGGTGTGCCAGGGCGCGTCCTGATCCCTGTCTCGCGCCGGGCCCCGCTGGGCCGGAACGGCGGCTACCCGCGGGGACGAATGCGGCGGTTGCAGCACGGTCTACTCCTGACGACGAATTCGCTAGCGAGAGACGATGCAGCAAGCCCTACCCGTTGTACGCGCGCCTATGCACTGCGTTCCCAACCACCGGCGTACGACGGCTTGTTCGGACCTCAGCGGTCCAGGTGCCGGCGCAGCTTCCGGTCCGCCTTGTCGAGCTTGTCCTGGACCCGGTCGAGGATGTCCGCCACGAACCTTCCGCGCCGGGGCCGCGCCTCCACGTTGCCCAGCACCGACCAGCCGTCGACGTAGATCACCGGCGCGTCCGACTGCACCGAGTCCACCGTGCTGACCTCGAAGTTGCCCAGCACGCTGCCGCCGGTGCCGCGCAGCGACACGTTCTCCGGGACGCGGATCTGGACGTCCCCGAAGACCGAGACCGCCTTGATCACCACCTGCTGGTACTCGAAGACGGCCTCGCTGAGGTCTATCTCCACGCTGCCGAACACCGCGAAGGCGTGCACCCGGCGCCCCGCACGCCAGCGGCCCCGGCGCACGGCGCTGCTGAACACGGCGACCACGCTGGTGTCCGCGTCGGCCGGGAGCGAGCCGGGCGGCGGGCGGTGCGGCACGGCGTACGCGGGTGCCGCCGGGCGTTCGTGCGCGGCGGGCAGGTCGCGTATGAAGGCGTCCAGCTCGCCGACGGTCTTGGTGTGCAGCACCCCCTCCACCCGCTCGGCGTGCTCCTCGGCGGTCAGCCGGCCCTCGGCCAGGGCGTCACGGAGGATGTCGGCGACCCGGTCGCGGTCGGCGTCCGAGGCGCGCAGGTCGGCCGGGCGCGGGGCGGTGGCCGGGGGCTGGGCGTGCTTCTGAAGGTCCACGACAGCAGAGTACCGAAACGCGATAGATCGCGACTAGGCCCTGTGGACAACCAGCCGCCGGATGTTCCTGGAGGCAAGTGAGTCCTACCTCACCGGCGCGCTGTCCGAGCCGGGTTCTACGCTGGACAGGCTCGCCAGCGTCGGCGGGCGCCGTCCGTCGAAGAAGGAATGGGCTGAGATGCCTGAGTTCGCGTACACCGATCTGCTCCCCCAGGGAGAGGACACCACGCCGTACCGCCTGGTGACCTCCGAGGGTGTGTCCACCGTCGAGGGGCCGGACGGGCGGACGTTCCTCAAGGTGGAGCCGGAGGCGCTGCGCGCGCTGGCCGAGGAGGCAATCCACGACATCCAGCACTACCTGCGCCCCGCCCACCTCGCCCAGCTGCGCCGGATCATCGACGACCCGGAGGCGTCCGGCAACGACAAGTTCGTCGCGCTGGACCTGCTGAAGAACGCGAACATCGCGGCGGCCGGCGTGCTGCCCATGTGCCAGGACACCGGCACCGCGATCGTCATGGGCAAGCGCGGCCAGAACGTGCTGACCGAGGGCGGCGACGAGGCGGCGCTGAGCCGCGGCATCTACGACGCCTACCTGAACCTCAACCTGCGCTACTCGCAGATGGCTCCGCTCACCATGTGGGAGGAGAAGAACACCGGCTCCAACCTCCCGGCGCAGATCGAGCTGTACGCGGCCGACGGCGGCGCCTACAAGTTCCTCTTCATGGCCAAGGGCGGCGGTTCGGCCAACAAGTCCTTCCTGTACCAGGAGACGAAGGCCGTCCTGAACGAGTCCTCCATGATGAAGTTCCTGGAGGAGAAGATCCGTTCGCTGGGCACGGCCGCCTGCCCGCCGTACCACCTGGCGATCGTGGTCGGCGGTACGTCGGCCGAGTTCGCGCTGAAGACCGCGAAGTACGCCTCCGCGCACTACCTGGACGAGATCCCGGCCGAGGGGTCCGCGCTCGGTCACGGCTTCCGGGACAAGGAGCTGGAGGAGAAGGTCTTCGAGCTGACGCAGAAGATCGGCATCGGCGCCCAGTTCGGCGGCAAGTACTTCTGCCACGACGTGCGCGTGGTGCGCCTGCCCCGGCACGGCGCGTCCTGCCCAGTCGCCATCGCCGTCTCCTGCTCGGCCGACCGCCAGGCCGTCGCCAAGATCACCGCCGAGGGCGTGTTCCTGGAGCAGTTGGAGACGGACCCGGCGCGCTTCCTCCCCGAGACCACCGACGAGCATCTGGACGAGGCCGGGGACGTCGTCAAGATCGACCTGAACCAGCCGATGGACGAGATCCTCGCGGAGCTGACCAAGTACCCGGTCAAGACCCGCCTCTCGCTGACCGGCCCGCTGGTCGTGGCCCGCGACATCGCGCACGCCAAGATCAAGGAGCGGCTGGACGCGGGCGAGGACATGCCGCAGTACCTCAAGGACCACCCGGTGTACTACGCCGGTCCGGCCAAGACCCCCGAGGGGTACGCCTCGGGTTCCTTCGGCCCGACCACGGCCGGGCGGATGGACTCCTACGTGGAGCAGTTCCAGGCGGCCGGCGGCTCCAAGGTGATGCTGGCCAAGGGCAACCGCAGCAAGCAGGTCACCGACGCCTGCGACGCGCACGGCGGCTTCTACCTCGGCTCCATCGGCGGCCCCGCCGCGCGCCTCGCCCAGGACTGCATCAAGAAGGTCGAGGTCCTGGAGTACGAGGAGCTGGGCATGGAGGCGGTCTGGAAGATCGAGGTCGAGGACTTCCCGGCCTTCATCGTGGTCGACGACAAGGGCAACGACTTCTTCCAGGACCCGGCGCCCGCGCCGACGTTCACCTCGATCCCGGTCCGGGGCCCCGGCCTGGCCTGAGCCCCCTCCTGGGGGCCGTTTCCGGCGGCCCCCTAGGGTGCCCGCATGACTTCTGCGGCTTATCTCTCCGGGTTGTTCTCGCTGGACGGCCGCGTCGCCGTGGTGACCGGGGGCAGTTCCGGCATCGGGCGCGCGATCACCGAGGCGCTGGCGCGGGCCGGGGCCTCGGTGGTGGTCGTCGCGCGCGGCAAGGAGGCGCTGGAGGCGACCTGCGCCCAGCTCGCCGAACTGGGCTGCCGTGCCGGGTGGGTGAGCGCCGACCTGAGTAGGCGGGACGGCGTGCGGGCCGCCGCCGAGGAGGCGGCCGGGGTGTTCGGCGAGCCCGACATCCTCGTCAACTCGGCCGGCGTCAACCTGCGTCCGCCCTTCAGCGAGCTGAGCGACGAGGACTGGGACCTCACCCTCGCGCTGAACCTCCAGGCGCCGCACCTGCTCAGCCGGAGGTTCGGGCCCGGCATGGCCGAGCGGGGTTTCGGGCGGATCATCCACATCTCCTCCCAGCAGGCGCACCGCGCCTTCGTCCGTTCGGGGGCGTACGGCGTCTCCAAGGGCGCGCTGGAGTCGCTCGCGCGCTCCCAGGCCGAGGAGTGGTCGCCGCACGGTGTCACCGCCAACACGCTGGTGCCGGGCTTCGTGATGACACCGCTCAACGCGCGGCTGTCGTCGGACCCGGAGAAGGTGGCGGCGCTGGCCGCGCGGACGATGGTGGGCCGCAACGGCCTCGCCGAGGACTTCGCGGGCGCCGCCGTCTTCCTGGCGAGCCGCGCCTCGGGGTACGTCACCGGCCAGTCCCTCTTCGTGGACGGCGGCTTCTCGGTGCACTGAGCCGCGTCCGGCGCAGCCCAGGAACATCGCGGCGACCCCGTTCGCTGTACCGGGTATGACCGACGAGTACCGCACCGAGCACGACTCCATGGGCGAGGTCCGTGTCCCCGCCCACGCCAAGTGGCGCGCGCAGACCCAGCGCGCCGTCGAGAACTTCCCCGTCTCCGGGCAGCGTCTGGAGCGGGCGCACATCGAGGCGCTGGCCCGGATCAAGGGGGCGGCGGCGAAGGTGAACGCCGACCTCGGCGTGCTGGACCGGGACGTGGCCGACGCGATCCGGGGGGCGGCCGCCGAGGTCGCGGACGGCATCTGGGACGCGCACTTCCCGGTGGACGTCTTCCAGACCGGCTCCGGCACCTCCTCCAACATGAACGCCAACGAGGTCATCGCCACCCTCGCCGGCGAGCGGCTGGGCCGGGACGTGCACCCCAACGACCAGGTAAACGCCTCCCAGTCGTCCAACGACGTGTTCCCCTCCTCGATCCACATCGCGGCCACCGCGGCCGTGGTCCACGACCTGATCCCGGCCCTGGAACACCTGGCCACCGCCCTCACCCGCAAGGCGGAGGAGTTCGCGGACGTGGTGAAGGCCGGGCGCACGCACCTGATGGACGCGACCCCCGTGACCCTGGGCCAGGAGTTCGGCGGCTACGCGGCGCAGGTGACGTACGGCGTGGAGCGGCTGCGTGCCTCGCTGCCCCGGCTGGCCGAACTCCCGCTCGGCGGCACGGCGGTGGGCACCGGGATCAACACCCCGCCCGGCTTCTCGGCGGCCGTCATCGAGGAGGTGGCGCGGGCGACCGGGCTGCCCTTCACCGAGGCCCGCGACCACTTCGAGGCGCAGGGCGCGCGCGACGGGATCGTGGAGACCAGCGGCCAGCTGCGGACCGTCGCGGTGGGCCTGACGAAGATCGCCAACGATCTGCGCTGGATGTCCTCGGGACCGCGCACCGGCCTTGCCGAGATCCGCCTGCCCGACCTCCAGCCCGGCTCCTCGATCATGCCGGGCAAGGTCAACCCGGTCGTCCCGGAGGCGGTGCTGATGGTCGCGGCGCAGGTCATCGGCAACGACGCCACCATCGCCACGGCCGGCGCGGCGGGCAACTTCGAGCTGAACGTGATGCTCCCGGTCATGGCGAAGAACGTGCTGGAGTCGGTGCGGCTGCTGGCCAACGCCTCCCGCCTGCTGGCCGACCGGACCATCGACGGCATCACCGCCGACCGCGAGCGCGCCCGCGAGTACGCCGAGTCCTCCCCCTCGGTGGTGACCCCGCTCAACCGCTACCTGGGTTACGAGGAGGCCGCGCGGATCGCCAAGAAGTCGCTCGCGGAACGGAAGACGATCCGCGAGGTGGTGCTGGAGGACGGCTATGTGGAGCGCGGCGACCTGACGCTCGGCCAGCTGGACGAGGCGCTGGATGTCCTGCGGATGACGCGCCCGTGACGTCCCGCGAACGTCACCGCCGATTTCCCGCCACCTGTCCGGAAGGGTGACGCGCACCGCAGCATCGGGTGCTTCCGGCACCTAATATCTGTCCATGACGGACGACGAAGCGGTGAGACGAGCGGAAGCGGCCCCGACGGCGGCGTACTGGACCCCCGGCACCCCGATCCTGTGGCGGTACCGGGAGAACGCGGGCGACGCGGTCCACATCGCGCGTCCCGTCACCGTCGTCCGGGACGACGCCGAGCTGCTCGCCGTATGGCTGGCCCCCGGCACCGAGTGCGTCAAGCCGGTCCTCGCCGACGGCACCCCGGTCCATCTGGAGCCGCTGGAGTCCCGCTACACCAAGCCGCGCGTGGTGCGGCGGGACCGCTGGTTCGGCACCGGGGTGCTGAAGCTGGCCCGGCCCGGTGAGCCCTGGTCGGTGTGGCTGTTCTGGGAACCGGGCTGGCGCTTCAAGAACTGGTACGTCAACCTGGAGCAGCCGCTTGCCCGTTGGGCCGGCGGGGTCGACTCCGAGGACCACTTCCTGGACATCTCCGTCCACCCGGACCGCACCTGGCACTGGCGGGACGAGGACGAGTTCGCCCAGGCCCGGCGGGACGGCCTGATGGACGCGGAGACCGCCGGGCGGGTGAAGTCGGCGGGCCGGCGAGCGGTGGAGGTGATCGAGGCGTGGGGCTCCCCGTACACCGACGGCTGGCAGCACTGGCGGCCCGATCCGTCCTGGTCGGTGCCCGCGCTTCCGGAGGACTGGGACCGTACGCCCGCGTACGTGTCCTCATGAGACCCTTGATGCGCCCCCGGACCACAACCGTAGGATCGTCCTCCGCAAGGGCACCGAGGTACAACTACCGGCGTCTGCGCAGAGCCTGACCATATGTCACCGAGGGGCGGCAGCACGTGAGCGAGGGGTACGAGGCGGGCGGTGGCCCGGCCGGCGCGGGGTTCACCCGCTCGGCGGAAACCACCCCTGACCACGCGGGAATTCCGTTCCTGGGGCACGTGATCCGGGTATCGGGACTTCGGCGGCATCTCCCGCGCGCCCTGCGCGCGGCCCCGGACGGACGGATTCGACACGCGTGACGGAGCAGCCCACTTCCTCCTGCGGACGCCCCCAGCCGGGCGTCGACCCCGCCGTGCGCGGGGCGCTGCTGGGCGCACCGGCCCAGACCCGGGGCGGCGCGGGCACGGGGAAGAACAAGAAGAAGGAGCGCCCAGTCAACGGCCCTGAGCACTCGCAGCCTGCCGCCGCCGAGCCCATGGGGGAACCTCCCGCGCGCGCGAAGTCCAGCGTGGGGGAACACCGTCCGAGGCCCGCGCCGGAGTCCATTCCCGCCCAGCCGGGCGCCGAGCAGGAGCGCTCTCCGGGCGGCCAGGAGCGGCGTACCGGCCGCGGTGGCCCGCCCGGACGCCCGATGCCGATGCGCCGTGACGGCGACCGGCTGCGGTTCGTCGGCGCGGCCACCCGGCGCATCGCGCGCGGCCTCGACCTGGACGAGATCGTCATGGGTCTGTGCCGCGCCACCGTGCCCACCTTCTCCGACGCGATCCTGGTCTATCTGCGCGATCCGCTGCCGGTCGGCGACGAACGGCCCACCGGTCCGGTGGTGCTGCGGCTGCGCCGCACCGACCGGATTCCGGACGAGCGGGAGACCGAGGGGCTGCTGCTGCCGCCCGCGTTCCCGGAACCTGACGCCGAGGCGGCGGCGCTCGCCGCGCTCTCCGGCCCGGCCGCGCTCACCGCCGAGCTGTGCGAGGTGCGTCCCGGCGGCGCGCTGAACGAGGTGCTGCGCGGGGTGCGCCCGGTGTTCGCGGACACCCCGGCCGCGCGCGCCGCGCTGCCCGAGCTGCTCGGCGAGGACGGCGAGGCGCTCGTCCCGTCCGGCCAGCGGGCGATCCTCGCCCCGCTGCGCGGCAGGCGCCGGGTGATCGGCGCGGCGGTGTTCCTGCGCCGCCCGGACCGGCTGGCCTTCGAGGCGGAGGACCTGCTGGTGGCGGCGCAGCTCGCCACGCACAGCGCGCTTGGCATCGACAAGGCGGTGCTCTACGGCCGCGAGGCGTACATCGCCGACGAGTTGCAGCGCACCATGCTCCCCGAGACCCTCCCCCACCCGACCGGTGTACGACTGGCCTCCCGGTATCTGCCCGCGGCGGAGACCGCACGGGTCGGCGGCGACTGGTACGACGCGATCCCGCTGCCCGGCAGCCGGGTGGCTCTGGTGGTCGGTGACGTGATGGGTCACTCCATGACCTCGGCCGCGATCATGGGCCAGCTCCGCACCACCGCGCAGACCCTGGCCGGCCTGGACCTGCCCCCGCAGGAGGTCCTGCACCACCTGGACGAGCAGGCCCAGCGCCTGGGCACCGACCGCATGGCGACCTGCATGTACGCGGTCTACGACCCCGTCGCGCACCGCATCACCATCGCCAACGCCGGTCATCCGCCGCCGGTGCTGCTGCACCTGGGCGGCACCGCCGAGGTGCTGCGGGTGCCGCCGGGCGCGCCGATCGGCGTGGGCGGGGTGGACTTCGAGGCGGTCGAGCTGGACGCGCCCGCCGGGGCCACGCTGCTGCTGTACACCGACGGCCTGGTGGAGTCCCGGCTGCGGGACGTGTGGACCGGCATAGAGCAGTTGCGGGAGCGGCTGACCGCGACCGCGCAGCTGACCGGCCCGGACCACCCGCCGCCGCTGGAGGCGCTGTGCGACGAGGTGCTGGACATGCTCGGCCCCGGCGACCGGGACGACGACATCGCCCTGCTCGCGGCCCGTTTCGACGGGATCGCGTCCGACGACGTGCGGTACTGGTCGCTGGACGCGGAGGACGCGGCCCCCGGCAAGGCCCGCCGCCTCGCCCGGACGGCGCTGGCCGACTGGGGCCTTGAGGACCTCACCGACTCGGTCGAGCTGCTGGTCAGCGAGGTGGTCACCAACGCGGTGCGCTACACCACGCGTCCGGTGACCCTGCGGCTGCTGCGCACGGACGTGGTGCGCTGCGAGGTCGGTGACGACGTGCCGCAGCTCCCCCGGCTGTGCCAGGCGCGCGCCACCGACGAGGGCGGCCGGGGCCTGTACCTGGTCAACAAGCTGGCCCGGCGCTGGGGCGCGACCCGGCTGGGCGTCGGCAAGGTCGTCTGGTTCGAGCTGCACGGGGGCTGACCCCGGCCCCCGTCCCGTACGACGCGAAGGGCGCCCGGCATCGTGCCGGGCGCCCTTCGCGTGTGTCACGCCTACCGCTGGGCGTCCCGCTGGCCCGGGTCGAACGGGTTGCGCGGGGTGAAGCCCCCGGACGGCGGCTGGGTGGTCGGCGTCTGGGTCGGGCTCTGGGTGGGAGGCGTCGAGGACGGGGTGTCGCTCGGCGTCTCGCTGGGTGTCTCGGACGGCGGCGCGGAGGTGGGCGGTTCGCTGCTCGGGGTCTGCGAGGGCGTCTGGGACGGGGTCTTGGTGGGGCTCGGCGGCGGGGTCGGGGCGACGGCGGCACCCTGGGTGGTGTCGAGGTCGAAGTCGGCCTGCCGGGTCACCCCGAAGGTGTAGGCCGCCCAGATCTGGGCCGGCGGGCCACCGCCGTTGACGCGGCCGCCGCCCATGGTGCCCTTGAGCGAGACATGGGCGAACTTCTTGACCTTCTCGCCCTCGCAGCCGGTGCCGCCGTCCTTGTGCGCCTCGCCGAACAGGCCGACGGAGGTGACGAGATCGGGGGTGTAGCCGGTGAACCAGGCCGAGCGGTCGCAGTCCGAGGTGCCGGTCTTGCCGGCCACCTGCTGCCCGGTCCGCAGTGCGCTGTTCGCCACGGACTGGCGGGCGGTGCCGTCGTCGACGACGCCGGTGAGCACGGAGGTCACCGTGTCGGCGGTGGTCCGGTCGAGCACCCGCTCGCCGACCGGGTTGGGCAGCTGGACCGTACGGCCCTGCTGCTCGGCCGACTTGATGATGCTCGGGGTGACCTTGCGGCCGTGGTTGTCGAGGGTGGCGTAGATGCCCGCCATCTCCAGCGGGCTCGCGCCCATGGAGCCGAGGGTCTGAGCGGGAACCGCCTGCATGCCCTCGGTGTCCATGCCCAGCCGCTTGGCGGTGTCCATCACCTTGTCCATGCCGACGTCCACGCCCATCTGCGCGAACACGGAGTTGACGGACTTGTTCATCGCCGTCTGGACGCTGATCGGGCCGTAGTTCGCGTCGTCCTCGTTGGGCGGGGCGAAGCCGACGCGGGAGCCGTGGTCGAGGACCTGGCGGCGGCTGGTGCCGTCGTAGACGGTGTTGGCGCCGATCAGGGTGCCGCTCTGGGTGGTGGCCTCGTGCTCCAGCGCGGCCGCGAGGATGACCGGCTTGAAGGTGGAGGCGGGCTGGTAGTCGCGGCGGAACGCGTTGTCGGTCCAGTGGCTGTAATAGTCCTGGCCGCCGTAGAGGGCCACGATCCGGCCGGTCTTCGGATCTACGGAGGCCGCGCCGGCCTGGACGTCGGCGTCGACGGGCCGCTGCTTGGGCTCCAGCTTGCTGGTGAGCTGGTTCTTGACCGACTTCTCCAGCGCCGCCTGCTTCTTGCGGTCGACGTTCAGGGTGATGGTCCAGCCCTGGCCCTCGACCTTGGCCTCGGCCTCCGAGCGGGAGATGCCCTGCTGCTTCATGATCTGGTTCTGCAGCTGGGTGTTGGCCAGCTGGACCAGATAGCCCTTCTGCCCCTCCATGCCGGGCGCGCCCTTGGGCGCCTTGGGCACCGGGAACTTCAGGGCGGCGCGCTTGCCCGGGTCGAGCCAGTGCTCCTTGACCATGTTGTTCAGGACGTAGTTCCAGCGGTCGGTGACCAGCCGCTTGCCGGTCGGCGTCGCGGTGGACCAGTCGTACTGGCTGGGGGCCTGGAGCAGGGCCGCGAGGTAGGCGCCCTGCTGGACCGTGAGGTCCTGGGCGTCGACGTGGTAGTACGCCTGGGCGGCGGCCTGGATGCCGTAGGCGCCGCGGCCGTAGTAGCTGGTGTTGATGTACCCGGCGAGGATCTCGTCCTTGGACTTCTCGCGCTCCACCTTCAGCGAGATGACCATCTCCTTGAGCTTGCGGGAGACGGTCTGGTCCTGGCTCAGGTAGTAGTTCTTGACGTACTGCTGGGTGATGGTCGAGCCACCCTGCTTGCCGCGTCCGGCAAGGGTGTTGAGCAGGCCGCGGGCGGTGCCCTTCAGGTCGACGCCGGGGTCGGTGTAGAAGGACTTGTTCTCGGCGGCGACGAAGGTCAGCTGGACCTTGCGCGGCACCTTGGAGAGGTCGACTATCTCGCGGTTGACCTCGCCGTCGCGGGCGAGGACCGTGCCGTCGCTGTACTTGTAGACGTTGCTCTGCCGCTGGGCGGCCACGTTGCCCGCGGGCACGTCGACCGACATGTACAGCGCGGCGAAGCCGGCCATGCACAGCAGGCAGAGGCCGAAGAACGTGCCGAGGATCTTCTTCCAGGTGAACAGCCGGCGTATTCGGCCCTTGGCGGGCTTGCCGACCGGGCCGCCGGGACCGCCGGAGGGCTCGGAGGCCGGGGCTGCCGAACGGCGTCCGGGTGCCGCGCGGTGGCCGCCGCGCTGGCGCGCTCGTCTCTCGTCCGCTCGTCCCATGGGTCCCTTGGCTCCGCTTCCGTCTCGGGGTCAGCTCCGAAAGCTAACACCCCTCTATGTGACAAAGAGCGCCCGATCCACTCTTTTACGGACGTGAGAATGAGCACCCACCGGCACCCACCCCAAAGGAACCGACGGGCAGGAAGCGCCCAAGGTTGCCCGTGGGGACGCCCGAAAAAACGGAGTTGACCGTTCCGTGCACCCCTATGCACCGGGGGTATACACCGTGTGTAGAGTGCTCGCCATGTCCATCGGTCACACCCTTCTAGGACTCCTGGAGTCCGGCCCCCGGCACGGTTACGACCTCAAGCGGGCCTTCGACGACACCTTCGGCCACGACCGGCCGCTCGCCTACGGGCAGGTCTACGCGACCATGTCCCGGCTGCTCAAGAACGGCCTCGTGGAGGTCGAGGGCATCGAGGCGGGCGAAGGGCCCGACCGGAAGCGGTATGCCATCACCGACGCCGGCATCACGGACGTCGAGCGCTGGCTCACCGCCCCGGAGAAGCCGGAGGAATACCTCCGCTCGACCCTGTACACCAAGGTCGTGCTCGCCCTGCTGACCCACCGCGACGCCGCCGACGTCCTCGACACCCAGCGCGCCGAGCACCTGCGCACCATGCGCGTCCTCACCGACCGCAAGCGCAAGGGCGACCTGGCCGACCAGTTGATCTGCGACCACGCCCTGTTCCATCTGGAGGCCGACCTCAGATGGCTGGAACTGACCGCGGCACGCCTCGACAAACTTCGCACGGAGGTGGTCGCATGACCTCGCCCGACGGCTCCCTGCTCGTCGCCCGTGAGCTGCGCAAGTCCTACGGGCCCACCGCGGCCCTCGACGACGCCGCCTTCTCCGTCCACCCCGGCGAGGTCGTCGCCGTGATGGGCCCCTCAGGCTCCGGCAAGTCCACGCTGCTGCACTGCCTCGCCGGCATCGTGCGCCCCGACTCCGGCTCGATCACCTATGCCGGACGCGAGCTGACCACCATGAGCGACAGCGAGCGCAGCGCGCTCAGGCGCGGCGAGTTCGGCTTCGTCTTCCAGTTCGGCCAGCTCGTCCCCGAGCTGACCTGTGTGGAGAACGTGGCGCTGCCGCTGCGGCTGAACGGCACCGGCCGCAAGGAGGCCGAGCGGGCCGCGCTCGCCTGGATGGAGCGCCTGGAGGTGGACGACCTCCGGCGCAAGCGGCCCGGCCAGGTCTCCGGCGGCCAGGGGCAGCGGGTCGCGGTGGCGCGGGCGCTGGTCACCGGGCCCCGGGTGCTGTTCGCCGACGAGCCGACCGGCGCGCTGGACTCGCTCAACGGCGAACGCGTGATGGAACTGCTCACCGACGCCGCCCGCTCCACCAACGCGGCCGTCGTCCTCGTCACCCACGAGGCCCGGGTCGCGGCCTGGTCCGACCGCGAGATCGTCGTGCGCGACGGCCGGTCACGGGACATGGAGCGCATCGCATGAGCCTGCGGCAGTACGCGCGAGACCTGGGGATGGGGGCCCGGTTCGCCGTGACCGGGGGGCGCGAGGGGTGGGTCCGTACGGCGCTGACCGCGGTCGGCGTCGGTATGGGCGTGGCGTTGCTGCTGCTCACCACCGCACTGCCTGGTGTCGTCTCCGGCCGCCATGTGGTGGAGGAGGCCCGGACCGATTACACGTTCGCCCTGCATCCGCGCCCCAAGGGCGACGACACCCTGTTGCTGGCGGACACCGACACCTGGTGGCGGACCAAGTCGATCCGCGGCCGTCTCCTCGAACCCGAGGGCCCGAAGGCCCCGCTGCCGCCGGGCGTCGACCGCTTCCCGGCCAGAGGCGAGATGCTGGTCTCCCCCGCGCTGGGCGAACTCCTCGCCTCTGCCGACGCGAAGCTGCTGCGCGAGCGGCTGCCGTACCGGATCACCGGGACCGTCGGCGCGAAGGGGCTGCTCGGCCCGCGTGAACTCGCGTACTACGCCGGCGCCGAGGGTCTGAAGCCGAAGACCGGGGGTGCCCGCGTCGAACGGCTGCGCGCGTTCGGGGACCCTCAGCCGGGCGTCGAAGAGGTCGACCCGGTGCTGCTGATGATGATGCTGGTCGTGTTCGTGGTGCTGCTGATGCCGGTCGCGGTGTTCATCGCCGCCGCCGTGCGCTTCGGCGGCGAGCGGCGCGACCGCAGGCTGGCCGCGCTGCGCCTCGTGGGCGCCGACGGCTGGACCACCCGTCGGATCGCGGCGGGCGAGGCGCTGGCCGGCTCGCTGATCGGGCTGGTCATCGGCGCCGGACTGTTCCTGGCCGGACGGCAGCTCGCCGGCTCGGTGACGGTCATGGGCGAGAGCTTCTACCCCGCCTACCTCGACCCCTCTCCCCTGCTCGTCCTGCTGGTCGCGCTCGCGGTCCCGGCGTGCGCGGTGCTGGTGACGCTGCTGGCCATGCGCGGGGTGGTCATCGAGCCGCTCGGCGTGGTGCGCACCGCCGTGCCCGCCCGGCGCCGGCTGTGGTGGCGACTGCTGCTGCCGCTGGCCGGGCTGGCGCTGCTCTACCCGATGATCGGCCAGGGCCACTCGAACGGCGACTTCAACCAGTACCTCGTCGTCGCCGGTGTCCTGCTGCTCCTGATCGGCGTCACCTCGCTGCTGCCCTGGCTGGTGGAACGCGCCGTCGCCCGGCTCGACCCGGGCCCGCTGTCCTGGCAACTGGCCGTGCGCAGGCTCCAGTTGAGCAGCGGCACGGCGGCCCGCACGGTCAACGGCGTCGCGGTCGCCGTCGCCGGTGCCATCGCGCTCCAGATGCTCTTCGCGGGCGTGCAGGGGCAGTACGAGAAGAACACCGGGAAGGACCCGTCGCGCGCCCAGTTGGAGATCGCCCTCTCCGACGACAGCCGCGTCGGCCCGGCCGCCGCCGCGGTCGCCCGGACCAAGGGGGTGCGGGCCTCGGTCGGGCTGGCCACCGCCTCGCTCGGCGAGAAGCCGCGGGACGCGGACGCCTCGCTCGACGTGGTCGTGGGCGACTGCGCCTCACTGCGCGAGCTGGCGCATCTGCCGTCCTGCCGCGACGGCGACACCTTCGCCCTGGCCAGTCCGGAGTACGGCACCGACTTCGACCGCACCTCGCGTGAAGCCGTGCTGCGTCCCGGTCACGACGCCTACATCGACCCCGCCTACGCCGACATCAGCGGCCTCTCGGTGCCGATCGCGGTGCCGGAGCACCTGCGCTGGGCCACGGCGCGCAAAGACTCGCTCATGTCCCGCGCCAACGGCCTGCTGGTCACCCCGGCCGCGCTGCCGAAGGCGGCCGAACCGGCGCTGTCCGGCGAGGTCTTCGTACGGATGGACCAGGCGCTGCCGGACGTGCAGGAGT
Organism: Streptomyces seoulensis; assembly: GCF_004328625.1. NCBI lineage: Bacteria > Bacillati > Actinomycetota > Actinomycetes > Kitasatosporales > Streptomycetaceae > Streptomyces > Streptomyces seoulensis. The sequence continues at coordinate 3,985,495 of NZ_CP032229.1, read as the reverse complement.
ACGTGCGCAACACCGCCGCGCGGGTTGACCCGGTCGCGGAGATCATGGCCGTCACGCCGACCGAGACGTCCGCCCGGTACACCTCGCTGCGCACCGGCATGCTGATCGGCGCATCCTGCGTGCTGGTGCTGATCGGGGCGAGCCTGCTGGTCTCCCAGCTGGAGCAGCTGCGTGAGCGGCGCAGACTGCTCTCGGCGCTGGTCGCGTTCGGCACCCGGCGCCGCACGCTCGGCTGGTCGGTGCTGTGGCAGTCGGCCCTCCCGATCACGCTGGGCCTGCTGCTGGCCGCGGTGGTGGGCGTCGGCCTGGGCGCGGTGCTGCTGCGGATGTCGGCGGCGAAGGTGACCGTGGTCTGGTCCGACGTACTGGCGCTGACCGGCGTCGGCGCGGGCGTCGTCCTCGCGGTCACGCTGCTCACCCTGCCGCCGCTGCTCCGCATGACCCGCCCCGACGGGCTGCGCACCGAGTAGCCGGTCAGTCCGCCGCGCCCGTGATCCGTACGGGCAGCGGGCTCATCGCCTCGCGCAGGGCCGCGGCCAGCTCCTCGTACTCGGCGGAGCGGGCCGTGGCCGTGCGCATGGCGAGGGCGATCCGGCGGCTCGGGGCCGGACCGGCGAACGAGCTGGTGAGGACCTTGCTGCCCCGGGTCGCCTCCAGCCGTGTCGCGGTACGGGGCAGCAGGGTGCAGCCGAGGCCACCCGCGACCAGCTGGACCAGGGTGGAGAGTCCGGCGGCGGTCGTGGTGACCGGAGCCGCGCCCCCGCCCCGGATCTCCCGCCCGGCCTCCCGGCAGATCTCCAGCGCCTGGTCGCGCAGGCAGTGCCCCTCGTCCAGCAGCAGCAGGTTCAGCTCGCGCAGCGCCTCGCGCGGGATGCCGCTGCGCCGGCCGAGTTCATGGCCGAGCGGGGTGACAAGCACGAAGTCCTCGTCGAACAGCGGGAGTTCACTCACCCCGGGCACACCGAGCGGCACCGCGAGCAGCAGCAGGTCCAGCCGACCGGAGTGCAGGCCCTCCAGCAGGCCCGCGGTCTGCTCCTCGTGCACCTGGAGGTCGAGCTGCGGATAGCGCTCGTGCACCAGGCGCAGCACGGTCGGCAGCAGATAGGGGGCGACGGTCGGGATGGCGCCGAGCCGCAGCACCCCGGTGAAGGGCGCCCGTACCGCCTCGGCCTCCTCCAGCAGCGCGCCCATCTCGGCCAGCACCGCCCTGGCCCGCACCGCGAGCCGCTCGCCGGCCGAGGAGAGCAGCACCTTGCGGGTCGTCCGCTCCACCAGGGCCACGCCGAGGGCCTCCTCCAGCGCGGCGACCGCCCCGGAGAGCGCGGGCTGGCTCATCCCGATGGCGGCGGCCGCGTCCCGGAAGTGCAGATGCTCGGCGACCGCGGTGAAGGCGCGCAGCTGCGCCAGGGTCGGCTGCTTCCGCTTGCCGCTACTGATGGTCACTGATAGCCACCTCCGATCAACCGGACCGAGTGTAGCTATTTCACTAATCAATCCACCCTGTGCCACCATCGGCGCAGTCCAACCCATGGGAGACATCCCGCAAGCTGGGGTGTCCCCGCGCTGCAAGGAGAGTACGTGCTCACTGTCGGTGACAAGTTCCCCGAGTTCGAACTGACCGCCTGCGTCTCGCTGGAGAAGGGCAAGGAGTTCGAGACGATCGACCACAAGACCTACGAGGGCAAGTGGAAGATCGTTTTCGCGTGGCCCAAGGACTTCACCTTCGTGTGCCCGACCGAGATCGCCGCCTTCGGCAAGCTGAACGACGAGTTCGCCGACCGTGACGCGCAGATCCTCGGCTTCTCCGGTGACTCCGAGTTCGTCCACCACGCCTGGCGCAAGGACCACCCGGACCTGACCGACCTGCCGTTCCCGATGATGGCCGACTCCAAGCACGAGCTGATGCGCGACCTGGGCATCGAGGGCGAGGACGGCTTCGCCAAGCGCGCCGTCTTCATCGTCGACCAGAACAACGAGATCCAGTTCACCATGGTGACCGCCGGCTCCGTCGGCCGTAACCCCAAGGAGGTCCTGCGGGTCCTCGACGCCCTCCAGACGGACGAGCTGTGCCCGTGCAACTGGAGCAAGGGCGAGGACACCCTCGACCCGGTCGCGCTGCTGGCTGGTGAGTGACCCATGTCGCTCGACTCGCTGAAGTCCCGCGTCCCGGACTACGCCAAGGACCTGAAGCTCAACCTGGGCTCGGTCATCGGCAACTCCGACCTCCCGGCCCAGCAGCTCTGGGGCACCGTGCTGGCGACCGCGATCGCCTCGCGCTCCCCCATCGTGCTGCGTGAGCTGGAGCCGGAGGCCAAGGCCGCCCTCTCGCCCGAGGCGTACACGGCGGCCAAGTCCGCCGCCGCCATCATGGCGATGAACAACGTCTTCTACCGCACCCGGCACCTGCTGTCGGACCACGAGTACGGCACCCTGCGCGCCGGGCTGCGGATGAACGTCATCGGCAACCCCGGCGTCGACAAGGTCGACTTCGAGCTGTGGTCCTTCGCGGTCTCCGCGATCAACGGCTGCGGCCTGTGCCTCGACTCGCACGAGCAGGTGCTCCGCAAGGCCGGCGTCGAGCGCGAGGTGATCCAGGAGGCGTTCAAGATCGCCTCGGTGATCCAGGCGGTCGGCGTCACCGTTGACGCCGAGGCCGTCCTCGCCGAGTAGTACCCCGCCCGAAGGCCCCGCTCAGACCTGCTGAGCGGGGCCTTCGGTGGTTTCACGGGCGTCGTCGGGGACGGTGCTCCGGGCCGGCTCCGCCTCTTCGGCCGGCGGCGCGGGCTCGGCCGTCGCGTCGGCCGGGTCCCCTATCTCCGTCACCGGCCGGTCCTGCTCCGCCGAGTACTTCCGCAGATAGCCCACCACCGTGTTCGTCACCGCCACCAGCGGGACGGCGACCACCGCGCCGCCGATGCCGGCCACCATGCCGCCGGCCGCGACCGTGAGGACCACCGCGAGCGGGTGCACCCGGACCGCGCGGCCCAGGATGAACGGCTGGAGGACGTGGCCCTCGATCTGCTGGACCGCGAGCACCACCACCAGCGTCATCAGCGCGGTGAACACGCCCTGCGTCACCAGCGCGACCACGATGGCGAGCGCGCCGGAGGCGACCGCGCCGACCAGCGGGATGAACGAGAACAGGAAGATGAAGACCGCCAGCGGCACCGCCATCGGCACATCGAGGAAGTAGATCCCGAGCCCGATGAATATGGCGTCGATCAGCGCCACCAGCACCGTGCCCCGCACATACGCGGTCAGGGTGGCCCAGGCACGCGGACCGGCACCGGCCACGCCCGGACGGGCGGCGGCGGGGACCAGCTTCAGGAACCACTCCCAGATCCGCCTGCCGTCGTAGAGCAGGAAGAGCGTGGAGAAGAAGACCAGCAGGATGCCGGTCAGCGCCTCGACGACGACCTGGACTCCCTCGAGACCGGCGGACGTGATCTGGTCGGTGTTGGCCCCGACGGCCTCGCGGAGGTTCTTGGCGATCTGGTTGATCTGCTTGTCGGTGACGTGGAACGGGCTCTTGAGCAGCCAGTTGCGCAGATCGTCGATGCCGTTCTGGATCTGGCTGGAGAGGGTGTCGATGTTCTCCATGACCTGCCAGGTCACGAACCAGCCGAGCAGCCCGATGATCACGAAGCCCGATATGGCGGTGAGCGCCGTCGACGGACCGCGCGGCATGCCGTACCGCATCAGGCGGGCCACGGTCGGCTGGAGCAGCGCGGTCACCAGCAGGGCGACCACGAAGGCGAACACCACGAGCTGGACGGCGCTGATGACCCGCATCAGCACCCAGACCGTGCCGGCCAGCACCAGCAGGCGCCAGCCCGCCTCGGCCGCGACCCGGACTCCCCACGGCACGGCGTGCGCGGGGTCGGGGCGCGGGACGGGGGGCGCCGGGCGGGGCGCGGGTACGGCCACCGCCTCGGGGGGTCCCTCGGGTCCGGCGTGCTCTTTCTGGACCTCGGCGCGGCGCTCGTCCAGGCGCTCGCTCATCTCGGTCAGTCCGGCACCGAGCCGTCCGAGCCATCCTGGCATTCGCGTCATGTCCGTACCCTTCCCCCGCGTCCCAGGCCCACTCCGGCGCGCTTCGTCGCGTCGGGGAACGTTGCGAGGACGACCGTACATGGCGAAAGCCCCTCACCCCGTGAGGGGGAGGGGCTGCGCGCGGCCGGTGTCAGGAAGCGGCCTAGTACCAGTGGTTGGCCTGCCAGAAGGTCCACGCCTCGCACGGGCTGCCGTAGCGGCTGTCCATGTAGTTGAGGCCCCACTTGATCTGGGTGGCCGGGTTGGTCTGCCAGTCGGCGCCCACGGAGGACATCTTGGAGCCGGGCAGGGCCTGGAAGAGACCGTAGGCACCGGAGGAGGCGTTCACGGCACGGTAGTTCCAGCTCGACTCGTGGTCGACGATGTTGCTGAAGCACTGGAACTGGCCGGCGCCCACCATCTGACGGGCCATGGCCTGGATCTGGCCGACGGAGTAGCTGCCCTGGGGGGCGAAGCTGGAGGCGTCGCGGACATCGTCACGGCTGGCGGCGGCGGCCTTGGTCTCGGCACGCTCCTTCGCCAGCTCGGCCGCCTTCTCGGCGTCCTTCTTCTTGGCGATGGCCGTCTCGGCGGCGGCCTTGCGGGCCGCTGCCTCCGCGTCCTTCTTGGCGCTCGCGTCGGCCGCGATGGCCTGCGCGTCCGCCTGCTGCGTCAGGGACGCGGTCTGAACCTGCGCCTGCTGATCCGCGGGGAGCTCAGCGAGAAGCGTGGTGTCGGCAGCCGTCGGCTCGGCGTCGTTGTTCTGCGCGACGCTGCCCGAGGCAACTCCGACGACGCTTCCTACGGCGGTGACCGCGGTGGCCGAGGCCACTGCGAATCCCCGGACCGAAATCCGGCTCACACGGTTTCCTTCCAGCATCGCCCGCTTCGGTGACCGTGGCGGACGCAATCGTGCCCCCGACACTGGCCTCCCAACTGAAGGGTCACAGGAGACACGGGCCCGGTGGGAACTCCCGCACGGGGAGCGCCGCGTGATACTCGGGCGGCATACGACGACGCTATGGAGTTGGCGACTTGCTCCGTGGATCGCGCCTGCCGGGGGGCTGGAACGTGCCTCGGGGTACAGGTGTGTCGTATGCGGGGCCTGACAGGACTGAGACTCTGCCGTAACCCGGCGGCGAGTGGCAATTCCGAGTTGCGTGTGAAAGCTCACACCTCGTTTGGCCCAAGGGAATTCAGGAAATACCAGCGCACGCAGACGCCGCCCGGCTAAGCTCTTCGGCTTCGCCGGGCGGCGTCTGTGGTTGTCCGAGGACGGGTCAGATGTGGCCGTCCTCCAGCATTTCGGTCACCAGCGCCGCGATCTGGGACCTTTCGGACCGGTTCAGCGTGACGTGCGCGAAGAGCGGATGCCCCTTCAGCTTCTCCACGACGGCCACCACGCCGTCGTAGCGGCCGACACGCAGGTTGTCCCGCTGCGCCACGTCATGGGTGAGCACCACCCGCGAGTTGGCGCCGATCCGGGAGAGCACCGTCAGCAGCACGTTGCGCTCCAGCGACTGCGCCTCGTCCACGATCACGAAGGCGTCGTGCAGCGAGCGGCCGCGGATGTGGGTGAGCGGGAGGACCTCCAGCATCCCGCGCGCCGTGATCTCCTCGATGACCTCCCGGCTGGTGACCGCCGAGAGCGTGTCGAAGACCGCCTGGGCCCAGGGGCCCATCTTCTCCGACTCGCTGCCCGGCAGATAGCCGAGTTCCTGCCCGCCGACCGCGTACAGCGGCCGGAAGACCATCACCTTCTGGTGCTGACGGCGCTCCAGGACCGCCTCCAGGCCGGCGCAGAGCGCCAGCGCCGACTTGCCGGTGCCCGCGCGGCCGCCCATGGAGAGGATGCCGACGTCCGGATCGAGCAGCAGGTCGAGCGCGATGCGCTGCTCGGCGCTGCGGCCCTTGATGCCGAACGCCTCCCGGTCGCCGCGCACCAGCCGGACGCTGCCGTCCGGGGTGACCCGGCCGAGCGCCTTGCCGCGCTCGGACTGGATGGTCAGTCCGGTGTGCACGGGCAGCTCGGACGCCTCGGGGACGAACACGCGGCCTTCCTCGAAGAGGATGTCCACCTGTTCACCGGGGAGCGTCAGCTCGGACATGCCGGTCCAGCCGGAGGAGTCCGTGATGGCGAGTTCGGCGCGGTACTCCTCGGCCAGCAGACCGACCGAGGACGCCTTGATCCTGAGCGGCAGGTCCTTCGACACGACGGTGACGTCGAACCCCTCGGCCTGGAGATTCCGGGCGACCGCGAGGATGCGGGAGTCGTTGTCCCCCAGGCGGTAGCCGCTGGGCAGCACGCTGGGGTCCGAGTGGTTGAGCTCGACACGGACGGTCCCGCCGAGTTCCCCGATCGGGATGGGGGCATCGAGTCGGCCGTACCGCACCCGGTAGTCGTCCAGCAGGCGCAGGGCCTGGCGGGCGAAGTACCCGAGTTCGGGATGGTGCCGCTTGGCCTCCAGCTCGGTGACCACGACGATCGGGAGCACTACCTCGTGCTCCTCGAACCGGGTCACGGCGTTGGGGTCGGCCAGCAGGACGCTGGTGTCGAGAACATAGGTGCGCCGGTCGGGCTTGTGGCGCTTTGTGCTGGTCACCACGGAAGGACGTACCCCCTCGGATGAGGTCGGGGAGCGACGAGGTGGAACTGGACCGGTCTGTGGTCCCCGCGCGCGGCGGGCCGCAGACCGGCCCTCCGCCACTGCTGCCGTGCCTGCGAGGCGCGGTCGGGCTGGTGCAAAGGACCTCCCGGGCGGGCGACCCCGTGCCGCCCGCTGAGTCCGACGCCCGTGGTTCGGGTGTCGGCCTGAAAGCGTTATGCCCTCGATCTCGCGCGACCATGCAGAAGCGGCCACCGGCAGGCCGGTGAACTCCTTGTTACTTCCGGGCGGGGCCGGGTACACGGGGGCACCCCGCCGGACGGGTGCCGACGGGGTGCCTGAGGTGTCGTGGTGCGGGCGCGGGGCGCCGGTCAGCCGCCGTAGCGGCGGTGCCGGGCCGCGTAGTCGCGCAGGGCGCGCAGGAAGTCGACCTTGCGGAAGGCCGGCCAGAAGACGTCGCAGAAGTAGTACTCCGAGTGGGCGGTCTGCCAGAGCATGAACCCGGAGAGCCGCTGCTCGCCGCTGGTGCGGATGACCAGGTCGGGGTCGGGCTGGGCGCCGGTGTAGAGGTGGCGGCCGATCATGTCGACGTCGACCGACTCGGCGAGTTCTCCCAGGGTGACGCCCTTGTCCTGGGCGTCGGCCAGCATGGCGCGCACGGCGTCGGCGATCTCCTGCCGGCCGCCGTAGCCGATGGCCACGTTGACCACTATGCCGTCGACGTGGGCGGTGCTCTCGGCGGCCTGCTTGAGGGTCTGCTGCATCCCTGCGGGCAGCAGGTCGGGGGTCCCGACGTGGTGCACCCGCCAGCGGCCGTCCTCGGCGAGGGTGCGTACGACCCCGTCGATGATGTCCAGCAGGGGTCCCAGCTCGTCCTGCGGCCGGTCGAAGTTGTCCGTGGAGAGCAGCCAGAGGGTGACGACCTTGACATCGGTCTCGTCGCACCAGCCGAGGAATTCCTCGATCTTCTCGGCGCCGGCCCGGTGGCCGTGGACCGTGCTGGAACCCGCGGCCTTCGCCCAGCGGCGGTTGCCGTCCATGATGACGCCGATGTGCTCCGGCACCGACGCGTGGTCCAGGTGACCTTCCACCCGGCGTGCGTAGACCCTGACCAGCAGGCCGCGCAGCTTGTCGCGCAGGTTCACGTGAGAGCCCCTCCAAAACACCGCGGTCGCTGTTCCCGCGGACGCCGAGCCTACCCGCGCCGCGCGCGCCCAAGAAAAACGGGCCGGTCCGTGGGGGGGAGACGGACCGGCCCGAGGGGGGGTTTCCACCATAACCCTTCGTGAGGGAAGAAGCGTGCCCCGGCGCGCCACAACTACGCAGCGGAGTCGCCCGGCGACGGCGCGGTGAGCGCGGAGTTCTTGGTTCAGGGGTGTCCCGTGGCCGGTTCACGGCGGATTCCCAGGCGATCCGTCCCCTCAGCGAACGATCATCAGGTTTTTACGCCACTTCAGCGAACCCTACGGACCCGCTCCGGGGTCCCTCCGACGGACGACCCCGCCGACGAACGGTGACTTGACCATTCCGCTAAGCGACGACTAAACGACGGCACCTTCGGCGGCCGGTTTCCGGGCCACGAACAGCTGGCGGGTGCTGTGCGCCACGAACGGGCCACCCGCCCCGATCTCCTGATGAAGCGCCCGCAGCCGGTCCTCGTACGCCTCGACGGTGAAGCCCGGCACCATCCAGATCACCTTGCGCAGGAAGTGCACGACGGCGGCGATGTCGTGGAACTCCATCCGCAGCCGCGCCGTCCGCAGCTCCTCGACCTCGAGCCCGGCCGCCTCGGCTCCTGCCCGCTCCCGCCCGGGGTCCCGGCCCGCGCGCACCTCCGCCGGCTGCGGCCCGAGGAAGTACTCGACCAGCTCGAAGGCGCTGGCCGGTCCGACGTGCTGGGCGAAGTAGGTGCCTCCCGGCTCCAGCACCCGGGCGATCTCCGGCCAGTGAGGAGCCACGGGGTGGCGGCTGAGCACCAGGTCGAAGGCGGCGTCGGCGAAGGGCAGGGGCGCGGTGTCCTGGGAGGCGACGACCACCGCTCCGTGCGGGGCGAGCAGCGTGGTGGCCCGCGCCGCGTTGGGGGGCCAGCCCTCGGTGGCGGCGAGCACGGTGGGGCGGGCCGGGGCGGCCTGCCCCAGCGCGAAGTCGAGTACCTCGCCGCCGCCGGTCTGGAGGTCGAGCGCGGCCCGCGCCCGCGCCAGCCGCTCCCCCGCCGAACGGGCGTAGCCCCACTCCGGCCGCTCCTCCGTGGCCCGGCCGGCGAACCAGGAGAAGTCCCAGCCGTCGGTGGGCACGGCGGCGCCTTCGGCCACCAGCTCCTCGAAAGTCCTGTTCATGGGGCCATGGTTGTGGAACGGGTGGCCCGGCGTCACGGGGTTTTGGGGGCCGGTCCGTCGAGGACCAGGAGCGCGAAGCCCTCCTCGTCCGGCTCCCCCACCCGCGTGAAGCCGTGCCGCTCCAGCAGGGCGACGGACGCCGTGTTGCCGGCGGCGGGGTCGGCGTACAGCGGGCGTACGGGTTCCTCGGTGAGGAAGAGGCCGAGGGCGCGGGTGCCTATGCCCCGGCGCCAGTAGGGGCGGCCCAGCCAGTAGCCGACGAAGCGTCTGCCGTCCTGCGTCCAGGAGACGACGTTGCCCGCGACCTCGCCGGCCACGGTGACCGTCCGGACCAGGCAGTCGGGGTCGGGGAGGATGCGGGTGCGCCAGTGGGTGAGGAAGGCGTCCCTGGGGCGCGGGGTGAACCGGGACCTGCGGACGGCCTCCGGGTCGTGTTCGAAGGCGAGGAAGATCTCGAGGTCGTCCTCGGTCACGCCACGCAGGCGTACGTCTTCTTGCTCGGCTGTCATGGTCCGGAGTCTGACAGGGGGCACTGACAATCGCGTGGGCGCTGTGGACGGTGGGTACGGTCCCGGCGGAGGTGGGGCGGGATGGCGCGCTGGCGGGACGGGCACGGGACTCTGACGGTGCATCGGGCGGGCGGTGATCTGTCCGTTCCGCTGGAGCGGGCGGTGTCCTACCGGGCGCGGACCAGAGGGCTGCTCGGGCGGGACGCGGTGGAGGGGGCGCTGCTGCTGTCGCCGGCCGCGAGTGTGCACACCTTCGGGATGCGGATGGCCATCGACGTGGCCTACCTGGACCGCTCGCTGCGCGTACTGGCCGTACGCACGATGCCCCCGGGCCGCCTGGGCCTGCCCCGGCTCCGGTCCCGGCACGTACTGGAGGCCGGGGCCGGGGTGATGGCCGGCTGGGGGCTGGTGGCGGGGGTGTCGGTGTCGGTGGGGTAGGCGCGGCTACCGGGCGGTGCGGGGGAAGGAGACCTCCACCCGGCGGTTCTTCTTTCGGCCCGCCTCCGTGGAGTTGTCGGCGATGGGGTACTGCTCGCCGTAGCCGCGTACCTCGAAGGTGACGTCGGGGGCGTTGAGGTCCTGGTCGAGTACGGCCTGTACGGCGTTGGCGCGGCGCTTGGAGAGGACGTCGCCGTGGGCGGAGGAGCCGAGGTTGTCGGTGAAGCCGAAGACGCGTACGCGGGTGGCCTTCTGCTTCTCGATCTCCTCGGCGATGGCGGTGATGCGGGCGCGGGCCTCGGGGCCGAGCTTGGCGCTGTCCTTGCCGAAGAGGACTTCTGCCTGGAGGGCGAAGGTGACGTCGGCGTTGGTGTCCTCGCGGCGTTCCTCGCCGCTCTGGTCCTCGACGACCGACTTGATGTCCAGCACCTTCGCTCCCGCGAGCGTGGCGCCCTCCGGCAGCTTCAGATCCGGATCGGTCGGGTCCACCTTCACCGGCGCGGCGGCACTCGGCTCCGTACCGGGCGGCTCACTGGGACCGTCCGCGTGGGCGGGCGCCATGGGCGTAAGAAGGGCCGCGGTCGCGGCGACCGCTAGGAGGCGGGCGAGACGGGTGGGGGTCACGGGGGGCCTCAGTCGGAGATTTTCAGAGGGGCACTGGAGAACGTCGGCAACTGGAGCGTCACCTCGGCGGTGCCCTCGGGCGGGGCGGGGAACTGGATGAAGACCGGGATGGTCTGGCCGGACTGGATCGTCGTCAGCCCGGTGGTCGTCAGCGGCCGGCCGTCGGTGTCCCGCAGCACGTAGTAGCGCTTCTTGCCCTTGGGGTCCACGAGGGTCGCGCCGCCCAGGGACGTGCCGTGCTGCACGATCTCGGTCTCGTCACCACGGAGACCGGACGGAATGACCAGCGATTTGGCGCCGTCGTTCTTCAGTACCCCGTTGACGGTGACGAAGCCGCCCGAATCGCGGTCGGCAGAGGTGACCTGGAGCAGCAGGCCGTCCTGACCCCGCAGTTCGGCGATCGGGTCTTGCGACTGTCCTTCCTGGGTGCTCGGCCCGGAACCGTTGTTCTTGGATGCGGAGGCCGAGGCCGAGGACTCGGGCTTCTTGTCGTCGCCGCCACCCCCGCAACTCACCACACCTACAGCAAGACCCGTCGCGATGGCCAGGGCGACCGCCCCCCTTCGAGCCCTTGCACTGAATCCGATATTCATCGCTCCGCTTCCTTCATCGCTGGTCGTTCACTGGTCAGTCGGCCAGATGGACGTCAAAGAGGTCTTCGGGGCCGGGCAGGTCACCGCCACCGTCCGGCTTGAGGTCCCAGAGGATTCCGTCGCAGTCGAGTTGGGGCAGCGCATGGCCGGCGCCGACGAGGTCGAAGGTGCAGAGCGGCTTGATCACGGCGGTGGCGGAGGCGGTGGCCTTGAGGCCGTCCGTGCCCGGCACGACGGAATGCCCGACCGTCTTGTTGGTCGTGACGTCGGCGGTGTATTCCAGCGCGCCGCCGTCGCAGCCGTCGAGCTGCGCGTCGTTCTGCGCCGCCAGCTCACCCGCCCGCCAGCACGGGTTGTCGACGGGTGCGGTGCCGTCGAAGATGTCACCCCACTTGGTGGGGTCGAGCAGGTCGTCCACCCAGGTGTCGGCCAGTTGGTCACGCGCCTCCTGCGCGGCGGCGAGGGCCGCGGCGTCGGCGGCTGTCTGGGCGCCGCTCCGGTTGACCGCGGCCTGACCGACCGCGAGATAGGCCAGGGCAAGAAAGAGCAGGCCCGCCACCACCGTGATGTAGATGGGGAAGACCTGCCCGGCGTCGCCTTTTCGGCGAGCGATCATCACACGATTTTGTTGATCTGCGTCATGATCTTGTCGAGGATCGCCGAACCGATACTCGTTCCCGTCACCGCCAGCACGATCGCCACCACCACCGCGATGATTCCCAGGTACTCGACGGCGGTCTGGCCTTTGTCGTTGGTACGGCGCTGCATGGCAACCAGCAGCTTCAGAATCGGATCGCCCATGGTGTTCCCCTCCGGATATGTCTCCGATCCGCGCACCGTACGACGGTAGGAGGAGGTGGGCCCAGGGTCCGGGGGCCCAGGTTTGGGCCCAGGGGGTGGGGGGCATTTCACGCCACCCCTAACCACTTGGCCGTCGCCTGGGTTCTGTTGGTGGTGTGGAGTTTGGCGAAGATGTGGTTGATGTGGTTCTTGACGGTCTTCTCGCTGATGAAGCAGGTGGCGGCGATCTGATGGTTCGTCATGCCGGATGCGACGAGGTCCATGATCTCCGCCTCTCTGGTACTCAGTTGAAAACGCGACCGGAATGACTGTCCCATAGGGGATTGCAGTTGCGAAAGAGGTTTTGCAGACATTTGCCAAGCGGGAGCGGGAAGTTCGGGTCCCGTGTGTGCACTCGCACCCGGCACCACCGCCGAAGGCAACAGCGCGCGCACCGCCCCCGGCGTCACATGCGGACGCCCCTCGCACACATCCCGCACCGCCCGCACCAACTGTTCCGTGTCGAATTCCCCGTGCACCAGATATCCCCCCGCCCCCAGCCGCAAAGCCTCCCGCACGGTCCCGCTCTCATGGCTGTAGGTCAGCATCATGACGGGCGCCAGCCGGACCAGGTGGGGCAATGCCGAGATTCCGTCGACACCCGGCATCCGGACGTCGAGGAGGACGACGTCCGGCCGGTGCCGCAGCGCGGCCTCGTACGCCTCGCGGCCGTCCGCCGCCTCGGCCACCACGGTGGTGTCCTCGCGGCCGGAGAGCAGCGCGGTGAGGCCGGCGCGGACCACGGGGTTGTCGTCGGCGACCACGAGACGCAGCGGGCCGGTGGGGGGCGGGAACGGCATCGGAGTCTCCTTTCGCGGAGGTCAGTCGGGCAGGGGGAGTTCGACCACGATCTCGGTGCCGGACGCGTGTTCGCCCCGGCCGGTACGGATGCGCGCCCCGACGGACGCGGCCCGCTCCACCATGCCGAGCAGCCCGAAATGGCCCTCGGCGCGCAGGGTTTGGAGGGTGACGTCCGCAGGGAGGCCCTTGCCGTCGTCGTGGACCGAGAGGCGGAGGTGGCCGTCCTGGGCGCCGAATGTCAGCACGACCCGGGTGGCGTTGGCGTGGCGGTGGGCGTTGTCGAGGGCCTCGGCGGTGAGGGCGAGGAGGGCGCGGGTGGTGGCCGGGGGAAGGGATGGTGGCGGGTCGCCGGTGCGGTGGCAGATGACGGGGAGGCCGGTACGGGTGGTGAACTCGGCGGCTTGGAGATTGAGTTGCGGCCAGAGCGGTGCCTGCGGCGCCTCCTCGCGGAGGTCGGTGAGGAGCGCGCGCGACTCCGCCGCCGCCCGGCGGGCCGAGCGGGCGACCAGTTCCGCCTCCTGGCGCAGCCGGGCGGGGTCGGGGGTGGCGGCCGAGGCGGTGACGGCGAGGGCGTCGGAGGCGAGAGCCACCCCGTGCAGGGTCTTGGCGAGGGAGTCGTGCATCTCCCGGGCGAGCCGGGCGCGTTCGGACTGCACGGCCTCCGCGGCGGCCAGCCGGGCGCGTACGGCGGTCAGGGCGTGGGTGGCGGTGCCGAGCCGGAGCATCAGGTTGCGCAGGGTGGAGCCCATCGCGCCGGTGATGACGCACAGGCCGGGCAGCAGCAGGGTCTCCGCGAGGCCGGTGTGCCGTCCGGCGTCCAGGGTGGCGTGGACGAGGAGCAGGATCAGTGACTGGAGCGAGGCGAAGAAGGCGGCACCTCGCCAGCCGTAGAGCAGCCCGGCCAGCAGCGGGGTGCAGACGCTGACGTAGGCGAGGGTGGTGTCCGGGCCGGCGGAGACCAGCAGCAGGGACCCGAAGAGGGTGTCGGCGGCGAGCAGGCTCGGATGCCGCAGCAGCAGCGGCCCGAACCGCCCCCAGTCCCGGAACAGCACGTAGGACACCATGAACGTGATCACCACGGCCGCCCCGACCAGCCGTGCTCCCAGCCCCGGCGCCGCGTTGAGCAGCGCGGCGGGCGCGGCCAGTACGATCATCGCCAGCCGGAACCCGAACACCTGCCGCCCGACGGCTTGGAGCGCACGCACCTGAAGCCCCTCGGGGGGTACGGCGGGCCCGCCGCCGAGCCGCCCCTCGGCGCCCGCCGTCGCGGCAGTCACCAGAGGCTTCTCTTCCGTGCCGCTCCGCGCCATGCCCCACCTCCCCCCAGGCTTCTTCCCTTCCCTACTCCCCCGCCAACGACCCGAAGTCCACCCCGGAGCCCAGCAGCAGGCCCGCGCCCAGCAGGAGCATCGTGGCCGGGACCATGAACGTGGTGATCATCAGCGTGGCCTTGGGGACCGCGCGGGCGGCCTTGCGGCGGGCGTTCTGGGCGTCGGTGCGGCGCATGTCCTTGGCCAGGGAGACCAGGGTGTCGACGATGGGGGCGCCGAGTTCCTCGCCCTGCTGGAGGGCGGTGACGAACATGGCGACCTGTTCGGAGTCGTTGCGGCGGCGGAGTTCGGTGAACGCCTGGCGGCGGGTCATGCCGAGGTCCATCTGCCGCAGTGTGATGCGGAGTTCGTCGGCCCAGGGCCCCTCGTAGCGGGTGGAGACGCGGTCGAGGGCCTGGCGGAAGCCGAGGCCGGCGCTGACGACGACGGCGAGGACGTCGAGGAAGTCCGGCAGGGTGCGCTCGATGACGTCCCGGCGGACCCGGATCGCGGACCAGATGCCGACCTCGGTCCAGAAGGCGCCGAAGGCGAGGAGGAGAAGGGCGACGAACCACTGGCCCCGGAGGAGGAAGACCAGGAAGCCGAGGGTGCCGAGCACGCCGTAGACCGCGCGGCGGGCGGCGTAGCGGTCGATGGTGAGGCCGCCGGGGTTGCCCGCGAGGTCGATGCGGCGGCGGTAGCGGGCGACCAGCCTGGGGCCCATCAGGCGCAGCACGAGGGGCGCGTACCGCATGCCCATGCGGTCGATGACGGAGCCGACCGCGCCGGTGCGGGTGGCGCCGATCTCCAGGGCGACGGCGAGGTCGTCGGGCAGCTTGGTCTCGGCGCGGTACATGCGGACGCCCGCGAAGGCGCCCCAGACGCCGAGGGCCGCCAGCAGGGCGAGCGGGAGTTCCATCCGGTACGTCATCCCCTGCATCTCCTCACACGTCGATCCGGCTCATGCGGCGGATGAGGACGAACCCGACCGCGTACAGGGCGAAGGCGACGATCACGCAGCCCTGGCCGACCGGGGAGCCGGTCAGGCGTTCCAGGGCGCCGTCCTTGACGCCGTTCATCAGGAAGAGCGCGCCGACGCCGAGGGCGGGCACGGCGTACGAGGTCATGGTGACCTGGGAGAGCTGGGTACGGATCTCGCGCCGGGTCTCCTTGCGCTCCTCCAGCGTCTCGGTGAGGTTGCGCAGTGCGGAGACGACCTGGCCGCCGGCCCGGTTGGAGAGCACCAAGGTCGTGACCAGCACGACGAGTTCACGGGAGGGCAGCCGGGCGGCGAGTTCGCCGAGCGCGTCCTCCATGGAGTGGCCGATCGCCAACTGGTCGGCTACTTGTGAGAGTTCCTCCCCGGCCGGGGCCTCCAGCTCCTCGGCGGCCATGCCGATGGCGGTGCGCAGGGCGAGACCGGCCTGGGTGGCGTTGGCCAGGATGCGTGCGAGTTCCGGGAGTTGCCCGATGAAGCGCTCGATGCGTTTCTGTCGCTGCCAGTTGAGGAACTGCACGGCCGCCCAGATGCCGAGGAGTCCGGCGATCGGGCCGAAGAAGGGCGCGAGGGTGGCCTGGCCGACGAGCCAGAGGGCGGCGACCGCGGTGAGCATCCCGGCGAAGAACTCGCCGGGGGTGAGGTCGAGTCCGGTGGCGGCGAGCCTCAGTTGCAGCGCGCGGCCCAGCGCGGTGCGGCGCAGCCTGCGGTCCAGCCCGCGGAAGTGCCGCTTGCGGCCGCCTTCCGTCACCTGGTCGGCGTGTGCGAGCCGGTCCTCCAGGGCCGCGCGCCGGGCCCGGCCGGAGGCGTAGGTCTGGACGCCCGCGACGGCGAGGAGGCAGGTCAGCAGGGTGATGCCGGTGGTGAGCTGCGCGAGGGCGGAAAGATCCATGGGCCTACCTGGCCTCTCGGGTGGCGAGCTGGTCCTCGGTGCGGGCCACGCCGAACGCCTGCGGCACGGGCTGACCGGCCAGGTAGAGGCGGTCGGCGGTGCGCCGGGGCAGCGGGAAGTACTGGAAGGCGCCGTGCACCTGGCCGTCGGCGGTCATCGGGCGGGCGTCGAAGCGGGCCACGGTCGCCAGCCGGTACGGCTCCCCACCGTGGCTGTCCAGCAGGGCGACCTCGGTGATCCGGCGGGCGCCGTCCGCGAACCGGGTGAGCTGGACCAGTACGTCCACCGCGCTGTTGATCTGGTCGTGCAGGGCGGCGAAGGGCACCTCGACGTCGGACATGGAGGCGAGGGTCTGGAGCCGGGTGAGGGCGTCCTCGGCGCTGTTGGCGTGCACGGTGGCGAGCGAGCCGTCGTGGCCGGTGGACATGGCCTGGAGCATGTCCAGCGACTCCCCGCCGCGCACCTCGCCGACCACGATGCGGTCGGGCCGCATGCGCAGGGAGTTGCGGACGAGGTCGCGGATGGTGACCTGGCCGCTGCCCTCGACGTTGGGCGGGCGGGACTCCAGGCGGACCACATGGGTCTGCTGGAGCTGGAGCTCGGCGGAGTCCTCGATGGTGATGATGCGCTCGTGCGCCGGGATCAGTCCGGACAGGGAGTTGAGCAGGGTGGTCTTGCCGGTGCCGGTGGCGCCGGAGACGATCACGTTGAACTTGGCCTGCACCAGCCCGGCCAGCAGCAGGAGGATGTGGTCGTCGAGCGAGCCGAAGCCGATCAGCTCCTTCAGGGTGTAGGAGCGCGGGAAGCGGCGGATGGTGAGGACGGGGCCGCTGAGGGAGAGCGGCGGGATGATGACGTTGACGCGCTCGCCGGAGGGCAGCCGGGCGTCGACCATCGGATTGGACTCGTCCACACGGCGGTTGACGGTGGAGACGATGCGTTCGATGGTCTGCATGAGCTGGTCGGCGGAGGCGAAGCGCAGCGCCAGCCGTTCCACCCGGCCGCCGCGCTCGACGAAGATCGAGTCGGGCCCGTTGACCATGATCTCGGTGACGGAGGCGTCCTCCAGCAGGGGTTCCAGGATGCCGAGGCCGAGCGCCTCGTCCACCACACGCCGGATGAGCCCGGCGCGTTCGGCGGTGGAGAGGACCGGGCCCTCGCGGCTGATGATGTGGCCGAGGACGCGTTCGAGCCGGGCCCGGCGCTCGGCGGCGGCCAGCGAACTCATCTCCGCGAGGTCGATCTCCTCCAGAAGCTTTGCCCGGTAGGAGGCGACCAGATGTCCGTCCTCGCCCCGGCTGCCCTGCTCCTCGGGGGAGTTGATGCGTGCCCGCAGGCTCATGGGGCGGCCCTCCTCAGTGGTCGAGCGGCATGGTGGCGGACTTGACGGCGGTGCCCAGGCTCCAGCCGGGCACGATCTGGGGGATCTTGACGGTCGCGGTGACGGTGACCGAGTCGCCACCGCCGCCCTCCGCGCAGGACACGCTGAGCCCCCCGCTGACGGCGGCGGCGCACGCCCCTTGCGCGCCCTGCTCCAGCGAGGCGGCCCGCGCCCCGGCCCGCGCAGCGGTACCGGCCTGCTCGGCGGCGTAGGCGACGGCGCCGATCTGGATGCCGGCGAGCCCGACGATCAGCAGGACGGGGACGAACCCCAGGTATTCGATGGCTACTTGCCCCCGGTCACGGGGGCGCGTACGGCTGCGGCACATCTCAGTCCTTCACCTCCTCGACGGCACCGGCGTGGCCGGGCACCGTGACCGGGAAGTCGATGAAGCCGGGGAAGAGCACGGGGACCTTCAGCTTCACGTCGGCGGTGACGAAGCCGTTGCCTCCACAGCTCACCGACGCGCCGTCCCGCCACGCCCCGGACAGGTCTCTCAGCGCGGCGTCCGAACAGGCCCCCTGCCGGGCGCCCCGAGGTGCGGCGGTGGCGGCCCGTACCCCCTCGTCGGCGGCGTTCCCGGCCAGCGTGAAGGCGTAGCCGACCAGCACGCACTGCCACATCAGGACCAGGGTCAGCACGATCGTCGGGGTCATGCCGAGGAACTCGACGGCGACCTGCCCCCGGTCTCCCCGTAACCTGCCGCGGCGCCTCATGCCTACTCCTTCCGCCGCCGGAAGCCCACGGCGCCCCGGTCGCCGCCGCGCTGGCGGCCGCCCCGGTGGGCGGGGCCGTCGGCGGCCTTTGCGAGGCCCAGTTCCCCGGCGAGGGCCCACAGGGCCTGGCGTACGGTGCTGCGGGCGTCGAGTTCGTGCACGCGGCCGGCGTCCACCACGCCCTGGAGTTCCTTGAAGGCGGCGGGCACGGTGGTGCGGGCCAGCGCGGTGCCGGTGATGCGCTGGATCAGCGCGGGCTGGATCTCGGTGACCCGGGTGTACCGGTTGACCACCACGGTGGTCTCCTCGGCCTTGCGGATCTGGAGCCGGTCCCACATCCGCACGGTCCGCTTGGCGGCGCGGACCGAGACCACGTCGGGCGTGGTGACCAGCAGCGCGGTGTCGGCGCCCTCCACGGCGGCGGCGGTGGCCCCGGTGAGCTGGGCGCCGCAGTCCAGGACGACGACCTCGTAGCGGGCGCGCAGGGCGTGGATGATCTGGCGGACGGCGCGGTCGGTGACCTCCTCGCCGCGTTCGCCCTCGCCGGGCGCCAGCAGCAGGGCGAGCCCGGTGTCGTGGCGGTAGACGGCGTCGGCGAGGACGCGCGGGGAGATGTCGGCGATGGCGGCGAGGTCGGCGACCGAGCGGCGGAACTGGATGTCCAGGAAGGACGCCACGTCACCGGTCTGGAGGTCGAGGTCGGCCAGCACGGTGGCGCGGCCCGACGCCTGGGCGGCGAGGGCGAGCTGGAGCGCGGCCGTGGTGGCGCCGGTGCCGCCCTTGGCCCCGCTGACCGTGATCACCGTGCCGCCGGGACCGCTGAGCACGTCGGCTCCGCCGTGCCCGAGGTGGCGGCGCACCCCGCTGGACCACTGGGCCACGGCCTGCACCCGGTGGGCGAGGTCCTCGTACGCCAGCGGCAGCCCGACCAGGCCACGGGCACCCGCGTCCATCGCGGCGGCGAACAGGGCGGGCCCGGCGTCGGTGGTGACGAGGATGACGCCGACGGCCGGGAAGCGCAGCGCTATCTCCCGGATCAGCTCCAGCGCCGGTACGGGACCGATGCGTTCATGGACGACGACGACCTCGGGCAGCTCGTCGACCGACTCGGCGGCGAGCCGCGCCAGGGTGTCGATCAGCCGGGTGGAGTCGGTGACCGGCGGGACCGGCTCGGCGTCGGGGAGCTGGCTGAGCAGGGTGGTGAGGGACCGTACGGCGTCCGGGTCCGCGCCGGCCGGCAGAATCCTGGTGGGCATGCGGGCCGCCTCTCACTTGTCCGTCGCTAGTTCATAGGTGCGCTCGCGGTCCGGTATCGCGGACTCGCCCCCGGGGGCGACCAGGGCGAGCCGGACCCGCTGGGCGAAGGACTCGGCGTAGGTGACGCGCTGGGCGTCCAGGGCGGACAGCGCGAAGGTGATCGGGACGGCCTCGGTGGGCCGGCGCTGCTGGTCGCGGTCCCGGTCGGGGTCGAGCGCGGTGATCTTGCCGACGTCGAGGACCCGGGCGTCCGTGACGATGATCTTCGACTGGTCGGGGTCGCTCTCCTTCTTGCCCTCGAAGGTGGCGTAGACGTTGACCTTCGCGCCGGGGGTGATCTTTCCCGCGACACCCGTGGCCGCGTCGATCATGATGGCCACCTCCTGCTGCCCCGGCCGGAGTTCGGGCTGGTCGACGACCATGTCGGTCTGGAGCAGGGAGCCCGCGCGCAGGGTGGTGACGGCGATCTTGCCGCGCAGCTGGGCGAGGTCGGTGACGGCGTTGGCGGACAGCCACCGTTTGGGCATCCGTACCTTCTCGAACTGGTCCGCGCCGAGCGCGGTGTACGGCTGGACCGCGGACTTGACCCGGTACGCGGTGACCTCGGGGCCGACCTTGGAGCGCACGTCGCTGATGACGGACAGCACGCCCGCGAAGGCGCCGAGGGCGCACAGGACGGAGAGGATCAGGAGTATGACGCCGCGGCGCTGACGGGAGTTCATGAACCGTGCAACCTCATTGGGGGACTCGGTCGTGCGGGACGGGAGCGGGGTCCGTATCGGTTCAGGCGGGCGTACGCCCCTGGAGGGCGCGCGGCGGCGGCGAGGGGTGCTCGGGCGGGGAGGCGGAGCAGAAGACGCAGCGGTCGCCGATGACGTCGAGTCCGCACCAGTGGCAGCTCGACTGCCTCACCGAGGTGACGAGTTGATAGAGCACGGAGAGGTCGGCGAGATAGCCGCAGAACTCGATCATCCGGCCGGTGCCCCACCAGGCGGGCGACTCGGCGGGCAGCGGGGTCTCGCGCAGTCCGTGCACGCCCCAGTCCTTGGCGAAGCCCGTGATCCAGTCGGACTGCAGCTGCCCTCGCGCGAGCAGCATCCAGGTGCTGAACTCGGGGCCCTTGAGGGTGGCGCCCTGCACGGCCTTGACGAGCTGGGGCTCGGGATGGGCGACGACGGCGAACTGGGCGCCGGGCACCCAGGACTTGGCGTGCGCCTTGAGCCCGACCGGCACGTGGTCGAGGCGGGCTACCGAGCCGAGTACCGCGCCGGCGTGGATGTAGTGGGTGAGCAGTCGGCCGGCGGAGGCGAGCACACCGGGGCTGAGGTCGCAGGTGGCGAGCTGGCGTAACTGCCGGGCCAGGACCGCGACGCCGAGCGGCGGTAACTCCGGCCGGAACACGGCGATACGGTCGCTCTCCAGCAGGGAGCGCAGGGTGTGCAGCCGGCGCAGCACGGGCTCCGGGGTGGCCTTGGAGCACAGGACCACCAGATAGCCGAACTGGTCGAGCACGCCCTGGACTTCCAAGAGGGTCTGGTCCAGCGGGCGGCTGTCGAGGTCGCGCAGCACGACGGCGGGCATGGTCCGCTCGTCCTGCGCCGGCAGTGCCAGGTCGGCACTGGTCACGGCGATGGCAGTTGGCACGCGCGGCTCCCCCGCTCTCACACCCTCCGGCCCACCGGCACGGTTCCCCTCGGGCCATGACGACTTCATTGCGTGACTACGTGAGCACTGTATCCACGCCTGGATCACGGGAGAACAGCGTTTGTGTAGCTCGTGGGGAACTCTCCGGGCACAACTTGCTTCAAAACGGGACAGGTTGCGCGGCGAGGTCAGGGGCGATCCGTACGCCACCCCTTGACAGCGGAATTGGTCTGGACCAACGTGGGCGCACAGAGGTGCTCATCCCCTCTTCCCCGCGATCTCCCCCACTGGAGGCTCCAGTTGGACCTCGTATCTGTCATGCCCGCGCGCGGCGGGCGCGGCCGGGCCCGTGCCTGGTCGGTGACCGCCGCCCTCGCCCTCGCCGTGGCGGGGCTGGCCGCCGCTCCCGCCTCGGCGGCGGACGTCAACAACGCCAGGAACGCCGGCTTCGAGTCGGGCCTGTCCAACTGGACCTGCTCGGCGGGCAGCGGGAGCACCGTCTCCTCCCCGGTGCACGGCGGCTCCGCCGCGCTGAAGGCCACCCCGGCCGGGCAGGACAACGCCCAGTGCACCCAGTCGGTGGCGGTCAAGCCCAACTCCACGTACACGCTGAGCGCGTGGGTGCAGGGCGGGTACGCCTACCTCGGGGCGACCGGCACCGGCACCACCGACGTGTCGACCTGGACCCCGGACAGCTCGTCGTGGAAGCAGCTCTCCACGACGTTCACCACCGGCTCCGCCACCACCTCGGTGACCGTGTACACCCACGGCTGGTACGGGCAGGCCGCCTACTACGCCGACGACGTGCAGGTACAGGGCCCGGACGGCGGCGGGGGCGGTGACCCGGCGCCGACGAAGCCCGCTGCGCCCGGTGGTCTCGCGGTGTCCGGCACCACCTCGTCCTCGGTCTCCCTGGCCTGGAACACGGTGTCCGGCGCGACCGGCTACAACGTCTACCGCGACGGCACCAAGGTGACCGCGGTGAGCGGCACCTCGGCCACCGTCACCGGGCTCGCGGCCTCGACCTCGTACTCCTTCCAGGTCTCGGCGACCAACTCGGCCGGTGAGTCGGCGAAGTCGGCCACCGTGAACGCGACCACCACCTCCGGCGGCGGCACGGTGCCCAAGGGCGACCTGCCCAAGCACGCGGTGACCGGGTACTGGCAGAACTTCAACAACGGCGCGGCCGTGCAGAAGATCTCCGACGTGCCCTCGGCCTACGACATCATCGCGGTCGCCTTCGCGGACGCCACCTCCACGCCGGGCGCGGTGAGCTTCAGCCTGGACTCGGCCGGGCTGAACGGCTACACGGTCGACCAGTTCAAGGCCGACATCAAGGCCAAGCAGGCCGCGGGCAAGAAGGTGATCGTCTCCGTCGGCGGCGAGCGCGGCACGGTCGCGGTCAGCGACACCGCCTCGGCGAACAACTTCGCGGGCTCGGTGTACTCGCTGATGCAGACCTACGGGTTCGACGGGGTCGACATCGACCTGGAGAACGGGCTCAACCCGACGTACATGACGCAGGCGCTGCGGTCGCTGTCGTCGAAGGCGGGCTCGTCGCTGATCATCACCATGGCGCCGCAGACGATCGACATGCAGTCGACGTCCGGCTCCTACTTCCAGACGGCCCTGAACGTCAAGGACATCCTCACGGTCGTCAACATGCAGTACTACAACAGCGGTTCGATGCTGGGCTGCGACGGCAAGGTGTACAGCCAGGGCTCGGTGGACTTCCTGACCGCGCTGGCCTGCATCCAGCTGGAGGGCGGGCTCGCGCCCTCGCAGGTAGGTCTCGGTGTGCCGGCCTCCACCCGGGGCGCAGGCAGCGGCTATGTCGCGCCGAGCGTGGTGAACAACGCGCTGGACTGCCTGGCCAAGGGCACCGGCTGCGGCTCCTTCAAGCCGTCCCGGACCTACCCGGACCTGCGCGGCGCGATGACCTGGTCGACCAACTGGGACGCGACGGCGGGCAACGCCTGGATCGGCGCGGTCGGTCCGCACGTGCACGGCATGTCGTAGCGGTACCGGAAAACGGGCGGTGCCCCGGCTTCCCCTGAAAGGGCGGCCGGGGCACCGCCGTTGTTCACTCCGACTCGAAGTAGGCGTCCAGTACCGCGTCCATCGAGGCGTCCCACTCCGCGAACCGCGAGCGGGAGTCGGCCTCGATCTCGATCGGGTACCAGCGGCGGTCCGGGGTGTGCACCGTGACGGTGAACCGCTTGCCGAACCGGGCCGTCTCCGTCTCCACGGCGGCGATCTCCGGCCAGCTGAACTCGCACTCCTCCGCGTCCAGTCCGAGGCGCACGCCCCGGCGGTCCGCGACGATCCGCGCCCGGCGGTCGGCGGCCTCGAAGACGGGCCCGTCCTCGGCGGACTCCTCCTGCGAGGACTCCTCCTCGGATACGGCCTCCTCGGCCTCCGGAACGGCGTCGGCAGGCGCCGAACTCCCTTCCGCCTCGGCCGGGTCGGCCGCCGGGGCCGTCGGCTCGGCGTCCTCCGCTTCCCCCTGGGTGGCGGGGCCCGTCAGACCGGGGATGAAGGCCGGGTCGAACCCGGCACCCGTGACGGGCTCGCCCTTCAGGGGCTGGCTGTTCGATCCTATGCGCTGCTCCACGGCGGCAGTATGGACGACTTCCCTGTGCCGGAACCACCCGGCGCTCCATTCCCGCCGGTATCCCACCGGTACGTCCCCCGTCGTATCCGGCCAAGGCGCCGTCAGACGAACAGGCTCACCACCGCCGCGACCGCGAACCCGGCGACGGAGAGGACCGATTCGAGGACCGTCCACGTCTTGAGCGTGTCGCGTTCGGTGATGCCGAAGTACTTGGCGACCATCCAGAACCCGCCGTCGTTGACGTGCGAGGCGAAGATGGAGCCGGCCGAGATGGCCATGATGACCAGCGCGGTGAACGCCTGGGAGTGGTGGCCCTCGGTCAGCAGCGGGGCGACGATGCCCGCCGTCGTCACGATGGCGACCGTGGCCGAGCCCTGGGCGACCCGCAGCACCAGCGAGATCAGGTACGCCAGCACGATCACCGGCAGGCCCACGCCGTGGAAGGTGTCCGAGAGCGCCTGGGCGACACCGCTGGCCTTGAGGACGGCGCCGAAGACCCCGCCCGCGCCGACCACCAGCAGGATGTTGCCGACCGGCTTCAGGGAGGCGGTGGAGACGTTCTCCAGGGACTTGCGGGACCAGCCGCGCCGGATACCGAGCAGGTAGTAGGCGAGCACCAGGGCGATGGTGAGGGCGACGAAGGGGTGCCCGAAGAACTCGATCACCGAGCGCACGGTGGACGGGTCCAGCGCGACCGAGGAGAAGGTGGCGGCGAGGATCAGGATCAGCGGCGTACCGATGATGGCGAGGACCGTGCCCAGCGGGACCGGCTTCTCGGCGGGCTCCACGCCCGAGGCGCGCTGCTCGGCGAGGACCGCCTCACGGGCCTCCTCCGCCGCCTCGACCATGTCCTGCGGGACGGGGACGAAGATGCGCCGGCCGACCCACGCGGAGAACGCCCACGCGGCCAGCACCGCCGGGATGCCGCAGATGACGCCCATGAGGACGACCCAGCCGAGCTGGACGTGCAGCAGTCCGGCCGCGGCCACCGGGCCGGGGTGCGGGGGCAGGAAGGCGTGCGTCATGGACAGGCCCGCCAGCAGCGGCAGGCAGTACAGCAGGATCGACTTGCCGCCCCGCTTGGCGGCCGCGTAGACCAGCGGCGCGAGGACGAAGATGCCGACGTCGAAGAAGACCGGGATGCCGAAGATCAGGCCGGTCAGGCCCATCGCCAGCGGTGCGCGCTTCTCGCCGAACAGCCGCAGCAGGCGGCTCGCGAGGACCTCGGCGCCGCCGCTGACCTCCAGGATCGCGCCGAGCATGGTGCCGAGGCCGATGATGATGGCGACATGGCCGAGGATGCCGCCCATGCCGGACTCGATGGTGGAGACGGCGTCGGAGCGCTGGACGGTGCCGAAGAGTTCGGTCACCGAGAGACCGGCGAGCAGGCCGACGGTTATGGACACCGTGAGCAGCGCGACGAACGGCTGGAGCCGGACCTTGATGATCAGGAAGAGCAGCAGGGCGATGCCGAGGCCGGCGACGGTGAGCAGGCCGGGGGTGCCGTCCAGCAGGAGGAGCAGTCCTCCGGTGTGGGGTGGCGCGGCGGGCGCGGGTGCGGCGAGCGGAAGGGGCATGAGAGGGCGGTCCTCTGCGTGAGTGAGGTAAGTACATCTGGCTTTCGGGCAGGGTGGAGCGCGGCACGGCATCCGCGGGGGATGCCGTGCCGTGTACGTCGTGCGGGTGGTGCGGTCTTCGGGGAGGCGGTCAGCCGAGGACGGCGAGCGCGTCGATCTCGATCAGGAGCCCGGCGGGCAGCCCGACGTAGACCGTGGTGCGGGCGGCCGGGGGCTGGGTGAGGCCCTGCTCGCCGAAGTAGGTGTTGTAGATGTCGTTCATCTCGGCGAAGTGGTCCACGTCGGTGAGGTAGACGCGGATCATCATCACGTCGTCCCAGCTCGCGCCGCCCTCTTCGAGGATCACCTTGACGTTGGCGAGGGTCTGGAGGGTCTGCTCGCGCAGGGTGGGACCGGCCGGGGTGGGGGCCTTGCCCTCCTCGGCGGGCAGGAAGCCGACCTGGCCGGCGACCTGGAGGATGTTGCCCTTCCGGACGCCGTGCGAGAACTTCGCGGGCGGCACCGTGTGGGTCTTGGGGGTCAGGGCGGTCTTGTCGGTCATGCGGTGGGGTCCTTCACTGGGGTTCGTCCGGAGTACTCGCCGCTGATCGCGTCCGCCGTGCGGCGCACCCGCGGGAGCAGGGTGAGGAGTTCGTCGGCGGTGACGACGACGTTCGGCGCGGACACCGACATCGCGGCGACCACCCGGCCGTCGGCGCCCCGGATGGGGGCCGCGACACAGTTGATGGACTCCTCGTGGCCACCGAGGTCGGTGGCCCAGCCCTGTTCGCGCACCTTCTCCAACTCGCGCAGGAACGCAGCTGCGTTGGGGGTGGAACGGGCCGTGTACAGGGGGTATTCGAGCTTCTCCGCCAGCGCCCGCCGCTCGCCCTCGGGCAGGTCGGCCAGCAGCAGCTTGGCGACGGCGGCGACCGTGATGGCGACCGGCTTGCCGACGCGCGAGTACATGCGCACCGGGTAGCGGCTGTCCACCTTGTCGATGTAGAGCACCTCGTTCTCCTCGTGCACGGCGAGGTGCACGGTGTGCCCGCACGCCTCGTTGAGCCGGACGAGGTGGGGGTGGGCGATCTCGCGGATGTCGAGGTTCTCCATCGCCTCCTGGG
Source organism: Streptomyces seoulensis (assembly GCF_004328625.1). Classification (NCBI taxonomy): domain Bacteria; kingdom Bacillati; phylum Actinomycetota; class Actinomycetes; order Kitasatosporales; family Streptomycetaceae; genus Streptomyces; species Streptomyces seoulensis. Next base: position 3,959,225 of record NZ_CP032229.1, on the reverse strand, counting down.
CGAGGGCGAAGAGGCGGGCGCCGAGCCGGTAGCGCTGGTCGGACTGGCGGTAGACCAGGCCGTGTTCGTGCAGGGTGCGCAGCAAGCGCAGCGCGGTGGACTTGTGCACCCCGAGCCGCTCGGCGACCTGGCCGAGGTCGGCGGGGCCCTCCGCGAGCAGCGGGAGGATGCTCAGGGCGCGGTCGACGGTCTGGCTCATGCGGTGCTCGTTCCTTCGGGGACCTGATCGGCACCGGTCCAGCCGGGGCCGAGTCGCAGTCTCCCCCACGCCGCCTCGTCCAGGGCGGCCAGCCGGTCGGCGTGGCCGCGGGCGGGCGGGTCGGCGAGGTCGCCGGGGACGGTGAGGGCGGCGGCGGCCATCAGGTGGCCGTGCCGCAGCCGGTCGCGTACGGGGAGCCCGCGCAGGGTGGCGGAGAGGAAGCCGGCGGCGAAGGCGTCGCCCGCGCCGACGGTGGCCACCACGTCGACGGTGAGGGCGGGCACGCGCACCGTCCGCTCACCGTCGGGCGTGCGCGCGAACGCCGTCGCGCCGAGCGGGCCCTCCTTGACGACGAGCACCCGTGGTTCGGGCAGCAGGCGCCGGACCGCCTCGACCCCGCCCCGCGTGCCCCAGGCGTCCTCGGCCTCGTCGGTGCCGACGAAGACGATGTCGGCCCGCCGGGCCAGGTCCAGCAGCACCAGGGCGTCGTCGGCCTCGCGCCACAGGCCGGGTCGGTGGTTGACGTCGAAGGACACCACCGGGCGCCCCTCGCGCGGCGCGGTCAGGGTGTGCAGCAGTTCCCGGCACCCCGGCGACAGCGCGGCGGTGATCCCCGACAGGTGCAGCACGCGGCCCGCGTCCAGGGCGGCGAGGTCGGTGTTGTCGACGGCCATCGCGGAGGCGGCCGATCCGGCGCGGTAGTAGGCGACTTCGTGGGCGTCGGTGGCCCGGTCGGCGGCGGTGCGGAAGTAGACCCCGGTGGGGCGGGCCGGGTCCACGCGGACCGCGCCGGTGTCGACGCCGTAGGAGCCGATCCGCTCGACCAGGTGCTGCCCGAAGCCGTCGGCGCCGACCCGGCTGACCCAGCGGGCCGGGTGTCCGGCGGCGGCGAGGGTGCAGACCACGTTGGACTCGGCGCCGCCGATGCCCCGCCGGAAGGCGGGCACGTCGGCGAGGCGGCCCGGGCGGTCGGGGAGGAAGGTGACCATGGACTCGCCCAGGGCGACGACATCCACGGCATCCGCGCTGTCGAGGGCGGTGCTGGCCGGTCCGTCGGCGGTCACGATGGTCTCGGCTCCTCGTCGGTGATCCGGAAGGTCGGTCCGGGGTGACGACTTCGTTGACCCCGTGTTGGCCGAGATGTTAGACAGCATGGAGCGATATACGCAATGGACGTTGCAGACAGTGCAACGACGCTGATCAGGAGGCTCGTATGGCCCGTGAGACCGGTTCCGACGCCCTGGCACAGCTCGCCGGGGAACGGGTCGACCACCGTTTCAAGGGCCTGCCGCCGGACGCCGCCGGGCTGACCGTGGGCGAGCTGGCCGCCGAGCGCCGCAACCTGTTCACCGGCGGTTTCGCCACCCCCGTGCTCGCGCTGTCCGCCGAGCGCCTGGCGCACAACCTCGCGCTGATGGAGACCTACGCCGCCCGGCACGGCCTCGCCTTCGCCCCGCACGGCAAGACCTCGATGGCGCCCCAGTTGTTCGCCCGGCAGATCGAGCACGGCGCCTGGGGCATCACGGTCGCCGCGCCCCATCAGGTCTGGGTGGCGCGGGAGTTCGGCGTCCGGCGGATCTTCCTCGCCAACGAGCTGGTGGACGCGGCGGCCCTGCGCCGCATCGCCGCCGAGCTGGCCGCCGACCCGGACTTCCGCCTCGTCACCTACGTCGACTCCGTGCGCGGCGTCGAGCTGATGGACGCGGCCCTGACCGGTACCGCCCGCCCGCTGGACGTGGTGGTGGAGCTGGCGGCCGGTGAGGGCGCCCGTACCGGTGCCCGCACCGAGGCGGAGTGCGCGGAGATCGCCGCCGCCGTGGCCGCCACCGACACCCTGCGCCTGGTCGGCGTTGCGGGCTACGAGGGCGAGGTGCCGAAGGCCGACCCCGAGCGCGTCGCGGCCTATTTGCGCCGGCTCACCGCGCTCGCCGCCGCCCTGGACGCCGGGGGCCTTTTCGGCAAGGCGGAGGAGATCGTGGTGAGCGCGGGCGGCAGCGCCTGGTTCGACACGGTGGCCGAGGTGTTCGCCGAGGTCCCCGAGCTGTCCCGCCCGGTGCTGAAGCTGCTCCGCTCCGGCGCCTACGTCTCCCACGACGACGGCCACTACCGCCGCATCACCCCCTTCAACCGGGTGCCCGAGGAGGGCGCGCTGGAGCCCGCGTTCCGGCTGTGGGCCCAGGTGGTCTCCCGCCCCGAGCCCGGCCAGGCGTTCGTCAACGCGGGCAAGCGGGACGCCGCCTACGACCTGGACAAGCCCGAGGCGCAGGTCGTACGCCGGGACGGTACGGAACGCCCGGCCACCGGCATCACGGTGACCGCCCTGTCGGACCAGCACATGTGGCTGGCCACCACACCCGAGGCCGATGTCATGGTGGGCGACTGGATCGGCTTCGGCCTGTCCCACCCCTGCACCAGCTTCGACAAGTGGCAGCTCATCCCGGTGGCCGAGGCGGACGGCACGGTCGTCGAGTACGTCCGTACGTTCTTCTAGGAGGTCAGCGTCATGGAAGAACTCGTCGTCCGGGACGCCGACGTGGTCGACGGCAGCGGCGCGCCCGCCTACCGCGCCGATGTGGTCGTCGACCGCGGCCGGATCGTCTCCATCGTCAAGGAGGCCGCGGCGGCGGGCTGTCAGCGCCCGCGCGCCCGGCGCGAGCTGGACGCGGAGGGCCTGGTCCTCTCCCCCGGCTTCATCGACATGCACGCCCACTCCGACCTGGCCCTGCTGCGCGACCCCGACCACAGCGCCAAGGCCGCCCAGGGCGTCACCCTCGAAGTCCTGGGCCAGGACGGCCTGTCGTACGCCCCCGTCGACGACCGCACCCTGGAGGAGGTCCGCCGGGCCATCACCGGCTGGAACGGCTACGGCGACGACCTCGACATGGACTGGCGCTCGGTCGGCGAGTACCTGGACCGCCTCGACCGGGGCATCGCGGTCAACGCGGCCTACCTCATCCCGCAGGGCACGGTGCGCGCGCTGGTCGTCGGCTGGGACGACCGCCCGGCGACCCCGGCCGAGCTGGACCGGATGCGGCAGCTGGTCGCGGAGGGCCTGGAACAGGGCGCGGTCGGCCTCTCCTCCGGCCTCACCTACACCCCCGGCATGTACGCGAACGACGCCGAACTCACCGAGCTGTGCCGGGTGGTGGCCTCCTACGGCGGCTACTACTGCCCGCACCACCGCTCCTACGGCGCGGGCGCCCTGGAGGCGTACGCCGAGATGGTGGCCCTCACCCGGGAGGCGGGCTGCCCGCTGCACCTGGCGCACGCCACCATGAACTTCGGCGTCAACGAGGGCCGCGCCCCCGAGCTGCTCGCCCTGCTCGACGCGGCCCTGGACGCGGGTGCCGACCTCACCCTGGACACGTATCCCTACACCCCCGGCTCCACCACCCTCGCGGCCCTGCTGCCCAGTTGGGCGAGTGAGGGCGGCCCGGCGCAGATCATGGCCCGGCTCACCGACCCGGCGACCGCCGAGCGCGTCCGGCACCATCTGGAGGTCACCGGCTCCGACGGCTGCCACGGCGTACCGGCGGAGTGGGAGACGATCGAGATCTCCGGCGTGACCAACCCGGCGCTGGCCGCGTACGTGGGCCGCACGGTGAAGGAGGCGGCCGCCCTGCGCGGCGAGGAGCCGTGGGAGACGGTCCGGCACCTGCTGGTCGAGGACCGGCTCGGCACCACGATCCTCCAGCACGTCGGCCACGAGGACAACGTCCGCGCGATCATGCGGCACCGTGCGCACACCGGCGGCTCGGACGGCATCCTCCAGGGCACCAAGCCGCACCCGCGCGCCTACGGCACCTTCCCGCGCTACCTCGGCACCTACGTCCGCGAGCTGGGCGTGCTGTCGCTGGAGGAGTGCGTGGCCCGGCTGACCTCGCGGCCCGCGGCCCGGCTGCGGCTGCCGGACCGGGGCCTGGTGCGCGAGGGCCACCGCGCCGACCTGGTGCTGTTCGACCCGGCCACCGTCGCCGCCGGCTCCACCTTCGCGGAGCCGAGGACGCTGCCGACGGGGATTCCGCACGTCCTGGTGGACGGGCGGTTCGTCATCGAGGACGGGCGGCGCACCGACGTGCTGGCGGGCCGGTCGGTGCGCCGTACCCCGGTGTGACGGTCGGGGCTGTCAGGGCTTGGGCAGCGTGCAGCCGGACGCGCTGAGGTTGAGCTTGTTGCCGGTCGTGAAGCAGGCCGGTATCTGGTAGGTCTGCTCGGCGTAGTTGATGCCCTGGCGGACCGTGACCTTGCCGTTCTGGTCGACCTCGCACGGGTTGTTCTCGGTGCAGGACTGGCCGTCCTCGTTGCCCGTGTTGTTGACGGCGACGACCTTGCCGGTGGCGGTGTCGATCACCGGGGAGCCGGAGGTGCCGCCGATGGTGTCGCAGGCGGCGGTGTAGCGCAGCGAGTCCTTCCAGGTCCAGCCGCCCTCCTTCAGCCGGTACACGAACCCGTCCGCGTTGCAGGAGTAGATCCGCTTCCAGTAGCCGGAGACGACCTTGATGCTGCTCCCGGCCACCGGGTGGGTGTCGCTCAGCGGCAGCGCGTTGATCCCGTACGAGCTTTTGATCGCCGCGTAGCTGGTGGTCAGCCGGTACAGGGTGACGTCGGTGTCGGTCATGGTCGAGTACACGACCTGGTTGGCGCGGAGCGTGGCGACCTTGGTGCCGGCCGAGTTCAGCAGGCCGAAAGTGCGGCTGGAGGACTGGCCGGTGATGACCTGGCCGGGCTGCGGGAAGCCCGTCTCCAGGCAGTGCCCGTTGCTCAGCACCAGCGCGGGGTCGCTGTCCGCCGAGTTCGGCAGCCGGACGACGGAGCCGGAACAGTTGCTGAGCGACACGGTCCCGGCGAAGTCGACGGTCACCGCCTTGGCCTGCGGCGCGGCCAGGGCCGGGGTCGCGCCGAACCCGGCGAGCGCCACGGCGGAGAGCGCGGCCAGGAGAGGCTTGTTCATGTGGGGGTCCCCTCGTCGTGAATTGTCATGCACATTGTCACGAGAGGGATGAGAGAGGACAAGAGTGCCGACCCGAGGGGCCTCTTCCCGCTCGGGCGTCAACGCATGCGCGCGCCAAAGGAGTTGGCCACTCATGCGAAACCGCCGCGAACCATGGCGGAACCGGCGCCGGAACACGTGGTGGAAAACACCGCCCACCGGGCACGGGCGGCCCGTAAGCTCGCGGGCATGCAGGTGATCCAGTCGACCAAGCTCGCCAACGTCTGTTACGAGATCCGGGGCCCGGTGCTCGAGGAGGCGATGCGACTGGAGGCGGCCGGTCACCGCATCCTGAAGCTCAACACCGGCAACCCGGCCGCCTTCGGCTTCGAGTGCCCCCCGGAGATCCTGGAGGACATCCTCCGCAACGTCTCCACGGCCCACGGCTACGGCGACGCCAAGGGCCTGCTGGCCGCCCGCCGCGCGGTGGTCATGCACAACCAGACCCTAGGCATCGAGACCGACGTCGAGCACGTCTTCATCGGCAACGGCGTCTCCGAGCTGATCGTGATGGCCATGCAGGCCCTGCTGGACGACGGCGACGAGGTCCTCGTACCCGCCCCGGACTACCCGCTGTGGACGGCGGCCGTCTCGCTGTCCGGCGGCACCGCCGTGCACTACCGGTGCGACGAGCAGGCCGACTGGATGCCCGACCTCGCCGACATCGAGCGCAAGATCACCGACCGCACCAAGGCCCTCGTCATCATCAACCCGAACAACCCCACGGGCGCGGTCTACGACGAGGCGATGCTCAAGGGCCTGACCGACATCGCCCGCCGGCACAACCTGCTGGTCTGCTCCGACGAGATCTACGACAAGATCCTCTACGACGGCGCGGTCCACACCCCCACCGCCAAGGTCGCCCCCGACCTGCTCACCCTCACCTTCAACGGCATGTCGAAGGCGTACCGGGTGGCCGGGTACCGGGTCGGCTGGATGGCCGTCTCCGGCCCCCGCGCGCACGCCGACTCCTACCTGGAGGGCCTGACGATCCTGGCCAACATGCGGCTGTGCGCCAACATGCCGGGCCAGCACGGCGTGGTCGCCGCGCTCAGCGGCCGCCAGACGATCAACGACCTGGTGCTGCCGGGCGGCCGGCTGAAGGAGCAGATGGACACGGCGTACGAGCTGCTCACGCAGATCCCCGGCGTGAGCTGCGTACGCCCCAAGGGCGCCCTGTACCTCTTCCCGCGCCTGGACCCGAAGGTCTTCAAGGTCAAGGACGACCGGCGGCTGGTGCTGGACCTGCTGCGCCAGGAGAAGATCATGGTGGTCCAGGGCACCGGCTTCAACTGGCCCGAACCCGACCACTTCCGGGTCGTCACCCTGCCCAACGTGGCCGACCTGACGGACGCGGTGACCCGGATCGGCACCTTCCTGGACGGCTACGGCCAGCCGTAGCGACGCCCCTGGGTCCGACTCGGCTCAACTTTAGACTCAATCCAAGCTAGGATGGCTTCCTGTCGCAGAGGAGGCCGTCCCATGTACGAACCGATCCGCACCAAGTCGGTCCACAGCACCCCGGCGGCCTCGGACTTCCCGCACCGCTCGCGCGACGAGGAGCTGGACATCCAGCTGGCCGGACACCTCGCCGCCCTGCTCGCCGTCACCGACGAGCTGCGCGGCCCGGCCGCCGGTCCCGAGCTGGACACGGCCGCCGAGCGGCTCTCCGCCGAGGTGGCCCGGCTGCGCGGCGGCCGGGCCCCGGTACGGGCGGTGCCGGGAGCGGCCGCCGATCCGGCGCCGCTGCACCGCCGGGCGCACACCCTGGCGAGCCGCGCCCTGGTCGTCGCCGCCTCCCGCGCGGACACGGCGGCCGCGATCCTGGCCGCCGAGCGGATGGACGCGCACACGGCGGCGCTGGCCGCGCCGAGGGAACTCAGCGCGGCCCGCTGACCGTACTCAGCCGAGGCGCTCGACCAGCGCCCGGTACTGGTCCCACAGCTCCTTCGGCGTGTGATCGCCGAAGGTGTTCAGGTGCTCGGGCACCAGGGACGCCTCCTCACGCCAGACCTCCTCATCGACGGTGAGCAGGAAGTCCAGCTCGGCTTCGGTGAGGTCCAGCCCGGCGGTGTCCAGGGAGCCCTTGGCCGGCAGCACGCCGATCGCGGTCTCCACGCCCTCGGCACGGCCGTCCAGGCGGTCCACGATCCACTTCAGGACGCGGCTGTTCTCGCCGAAGCCCGGCCACACGAACCGGCCCTCGCCGTCCTTGCGGAACCAGTTGACGTAGTAGATCCGGGGCAGCTTCGCCGGGTCCTTGTCCTTGGCCACGTCGATCCAGTGGGCCATGTAGTCGCCCATGTTGTAGCCGCAGAACGGCAGCATGGCGAAGGGGTCGCGGCGCAGCTCGCCGACCTTGCCCTCGGCGGCCGCGGTCTTCTCGCTGGCCACGTTGGCGCCGAGGAACACGCCGTGGTTCCAGTCGAAGGACTCGGTCACCAGCGGGACCGCGCTGGCCCGGCGGCCGCCGAAGAGGATCGCGGAGATCGGCACCCCGCGCGGGTCCTCCCACTCGGGCGCGATGATCGGGCACTGGTCGGCGGGGACCGTGAAGCGGGCATTGGGGTGGGCGGCCGGGGTGTCCGAGTCGGGCGTCCAGTCGTTGCCCTTCCAGTCCGTCAGGTGGGCGGGCTTCTCCTCGGTCATGCCCTCCCACCACACGTCGCCGTCGTCGGTGAGGGCGACGTTGGTGAAGACCGCGTTGCCCCACAGGGTCTTCATCGCGTTGGCGTTGGTGTGCTCACCGGTGCCGGGCGCGACGCCGAAGAAACCGGCCTCGGGGTTGATCGCGTAGAGCCGGCCGTCCTCGCCGAAGCGCATCCAGGCGATGTCGTCGCCGATGGTCTCCACACTCCAGCCGGAGACGGTGGGCTCCAGCATCGCGAGGTTGGTCTTGCCGCAGGCGGAGGGGAAGGCGGCGGCGACGTACTTGGGCTCGCCGTGCGGGGGCGTGAGCTTGAGGATGAGCATGTGCTCGGCCAGCCAGCCCTCGTCGCGGGCCATGACGGAGGCGATGCGCAGGGCGTAGCACTTCTTGCCCAGCAGCGCGTTGCCGCCGTAGCCGGAGCCGTAGGACCAGATCTCGCGGGACTCGGGGAAGTGCGAGATGTACTTGGTGGAGTTGCACGGCCACGGCACGTCCTGCTCGCCCGCCGCCAGCGGGGCGCCCAGGGTGTGCACGGCCTTGACGAACGCGCCGTCCGCGCCCAGCTCCTCCAGCACGGCGCTGCCCATGCGGGTCATGGTGCGCATCGAGGCGGCGACGTACGCGGAGTCGGTGATCTCCACGCCGAGCGCGGAGAGCGGGGAGCCGAGCGGGCCCATGCAGAAGGGCACGACGTACATCGTGCGCCCGCGCATCGAGCCCCGGAACAGGCCGCCCTCGCCGCCGGACCCCTGGAAGACCTCCCGCATCTCGGCGGGGTCCTTCCAGTGGTTGGTCGGGCCCGCGTCGGCCTCCTTCTCGGAGCAGATGAAGGTCCGGTCCTCGACCCGCGCGACGTCGGTCGGGTCGGAGGCCGCGTGGTACGAGTGCGGACGCTTGACGGGGTCGAGCCGGGTGAAGGTGCCCTTGGCGACGAGCTCCTCGCACAGGCGCTCGTACTCGGCCTCGGAGCCGTCACACCAGACCACGTTGTCCGGCTGGGTCAGTTCGGCGATCTCGTCTACCCACGAGATCAGTTCCTGATGGGTGGTCGGGATGACGGTGGGAGCCGCGTTGTCGCGCGCCACGATCGCTCCTAAGTGAGGGTTCGTTGCCCTGGGTGAGGGATTTTCTCGGCCCCGTGGGGGCTGCGGCCCGGATGCCGGACGGCGACCCCGATCAGGGTCACCGCTCATCCGGTGCCGACCGCACTCATTTGATCATCCGGTGCGAGTGCGCATATGTCCAGAGGGCGTCACAGGTGAGCGAGTACCCCCGAAACGGCGCGTCCCGCGTCCGCCCTGCTGACATGCGCACCCCTTTACGCCCGCCTGGCGCGCGCATGGCGAATTCTTTGCGCGTGACAGCCCCCGCGGGCGTGAGACGATGGATCTTGGCGGGGCGTGACGTCGGCCACCCACCCAGGGGGTCTGATCCGTAACTTACGGTTCCGTAGGTACGATGCGGTGCATGACTGCGTCCGTTCCCACGCTCTCCGTGCCGGAGCCCGTCAAGCCCCGGCTCCGTGGCTGGCTGCACCTGGGCATGTTCCCGGCCGCACTCATCGCCGGCCTGGTCCTCACCGCGCTCGCCGACTCCACCCGGGGCCGTATCGCCTGCGGGATCTACGCCCTGACGGCGTGTCTGCTCTTCGGTGTCAGCGCGCTGTACCACCGGGGCAACTGGAGCCCCCGGGCCGACCGCGTCCTGCGCCGCCTGGACCACTCCAACATCTTCCTGATCATCGCCGGCACCTACACCCCGCTCACCCTGCTGCTCCTGCCGGGCAGCAAGCAGTGGCTGCTGTGGGGCATCTGGGCGGCCGCCCTCGCGGGGATCGCCTTCCGTGTCTTCTGGGTCGGCGCGCCCCGCTGGCTGTACACCCCGTGCTACATCGCCATGGGCTGGGCCGCCGTCTTCTTCCTGCCCGACTTCATGCGCACCGGCGGCATCGCCGTCCTGGTCCTGGTGGTCGTCGGCGGCCTGCTCTACAGCGCCGGGGGCGTGGTCTACGGCATCAAGAAGCCGAACCCGTCACCGCGCTGGTTCGGCTTCCACGAGGTCTTCCACTCGCTCACGCTGGCCGCGTTCATCGTGCACTACGTCGGCATCTCGCTGGTGGCCTACCAGCACGCCTGAGGCCCTACGGGACGGCTCGGGGCGCGTGCCATCCTGAACGGGTGAACGGACCCGTGATCCACCTCGAAGTCGCCCCGGACCTGCACCTGTTCGTGCCGCACGCGCACCGGGCGGGCTCTGCCGAACTCGGCACCGACGGCGTCTCCTCCCTCGGTCATGTCGTGGAGTCCCTCGGCATCCCGCTGACCGAGGCCGGCACCCTCACCGTGGACGGCCGCGAGGTCCCCCGCTCCCACGTCCCGGCCGACGGCGAGTCCGTCCACGTCGGCCCGGTCCCCCGCCCCCAGCAGGTACCCGGCGCACCCTTGCGCTTCCTGCTCGACGTGCACCTGGGCACGCTGGCCCGCCGGATGCGCCTGCTCGGCGTGGACACGGCTTACGAGTCCACCGACATCGGCGACCCGGCGCTCGCCGCGCGCTCGGCGGCCGAACGCCGGGTCCTGCTCAGCCGGGACCGGGGCCTGCTGCGCCGCCGCGAGCTGTGGGCCGGGGGGTACGTGTACAGCACCCGGCCCGAGCAGCAGCTCCGGGACGTGCTGGAACGGTTCGCCCCGGAGCTGGCCCCCTGGACCCGCTGCACCGCCTGCAACGGCCCGCTGCGCCCGGCCACCAAGGCCCAGGTGGCCGACCGGCTCCAGGCCGGCACGCGGGACACGTACGACGTGTTCGCGGCGTGCGGGGAGTGCGGGCGGGCGTACTGGAAGGGGGCGCACCACGAGCAGTTGGAGGCGATCGTGGCGGAGGCGGTGCGGTTCCGGGCGGCGTTGTCCTAGCGGGTGGCTAATTCTTCGTACCGTCCACGATGACCGGGGTGCCGCCGGAGCCGCTGCCGCAGGGGACGGCGTACACCGGGTGGGCCTTGGCGGCCTCGCGATAGGCGTCCAGGCACTGGTTGTAGAGGACCTTGTCGCTGAGGGAGCGTTCCAGGATCTTGTTGGCGCGGGCGGTGCCCTCGGCCTCGATCCGCTTGCGCTCGGCCTCCGCCTTGGCGGTCCGCGCGGCCTCGACGGCGCGTTCGGTGGCCTGCTCCTGCTGGATCTTCTTGTCGATCTGGCCCTGCAACTGCTTCGACGGCCGCACATTGCGCAGGTTGACGGTGGTCACGTCGATCCCGCGCGGTGCCAGCCGCTCCTTCACCTGGGTCTCGATCTCGGCGCTGATCCGCTCGCGCGCGGAGGCGTACCCCTCCTCGCTGGTGTGCCGGGCGAAGACGTTGCGGATGATCTCGCGGCTGTCCGGCAGCACCAGCCGTTCCTGCACGGCGTCCTCGCTGCCCGCCAGCCGGTACAGCTCGACCGCCCTGCGCGGGACGACGGCCCACTTGATGGTGACGTCGGCGTACAGCACCCCGCCCTGCGAGGAGCGCACCTCCACCCGGTCCTCGCCGCCCAGGTCGAGGTCGACCGGCCGGGTGGAGAAGGAGGTGACGTCGGTGAACGGCGACTTCAGATGCATGCCGGAGGTCAGCGGGGTGCCGACCCGGCCGAACGTCACCGGGACGCCGACCTCATAGGCCCTGACCACATGAAGACAGGCGAACAGGCCGGCCAGGACCCCACCCAGGGCGCCGACAGCGGCCCCGATCCTCCAGCCGGCCTCGGCTCTGCCGCGCCCGACGAGGAACACGGCGACGGCCGCTATGAGCAGCACTACGGACAGCACGAACACGGGCTTCCCCCCACAGGATGCGCCACCCCGACCGGGTGGCGGGTGGCGCATCGTAGCGGGCGCGGGTGTACGGGAAGTAGCCGTACGGGACGCCCGGTTGGCTCAGCCGCCGTCCAGCGCCGCGCGCAGCGCGTCGGGGTCGGTCACCGGGGCCTCGCAGGTGAAGTTCCGGCAGACGTAGGCGGCCGGGGCGCCGTCCACCAGGGGGCGGTGGGCGAGGAGCGGGAACTCCTCTCCGTCCGGGGTGCCCACCGCGACGACCGCGCCGGGGGCGCCGGTGAGGAGGGCGGTGCGGTGCAGGGCGGCGGTGCGCCCGTCGGTGAGGGACGGGCCGACGACGGCGACCTCGCGGGGGCCGTCGAGCTGCGCCTCGGCGGCGGCCAGGCCCCAGCCGACGAACCGGGGCACCCGCGGCCCGAGCGCCTTGACCACGCCGAGGGCCTGCTCGGCGGCGGTCCGGTGCGCGTCGGAGCCGGTGTGCGCGGCGTACGACAGCAGGGCGGCGGCCGCGGCGGACCAGCCGGAGGGGGTGGCGTTGTCGGTCGGGTCCTGCGGGCGGCGGATGAGCTGCTCGGCGTCGGAGGCGGTGTCGTACAGCGCGCCGCTCTCCGGGTCGGTGAAGCGGGTCATCACCTGGTCGAGGAGGAGCCCGGCGAAGTCCAGCCAGACGCCCTCGCCGGTGACGGAGGCCAGCGCGAGGAAGCCCTCGGCGACGTCCGCGTAGTCCTCCAGCACCCCGGAGTTGGCGCCGGCCCGGCCGTCGCGGCTGGTCCGGGTGAGGTGGCCGTGCTCGTCGAGGTGGACCCGGACGAGATGGTCGGCGGCGGCGACGGCTGCCTCGATCAGGTCGGGGCGGTCGAAGTAGGCGCCGGTCTCCGCGAGGGCGGCGATGGCGAGGCCGTTCCAGGCGGCGACGACCTTGTCGTCCCGGCCGGGCGCGGGGCGCCGGGACCGCTCGGCGAGCATCCGCTCCTTCACAGAGGCGATCTTCTCGGCGTCGAACACCCGCTCCGCCTGCGGCAGTTGGAGCACGGACTGGCCGTGCTCGAAGGTGCCCTCGTCGGTCACCCCGAAGTACTCGGCGGCGAGGTCGCCGTCCGCGTCCCCGAGCAGGGCACGCAGGTTCTCGGGCGTCCAGACGTAGTACGCCCCCTCGACGTGCTGACCGGTGCCGTCGTCGCTGTCGGCGTCCAGCGCGGAGGCGAACCCGCCTTCCTCCGTGCGGAGTTCGGAGACGAGGAAGTCGGCGGTCTCCAGCGCGACACGACGGGCGAGGTCGGAGCCGGTGGCCCGCCAGAGGTGGGCGTAGACCCGACAGAGCAGCGCGTTGTCGTACAGCATCTTCTCGAAGTGCGGTACGACCCAGTCGCGGTCCACGGAGTAGCGGGCGAAGCCGCCGCCGAGCTGGTCGTAGATGCCGCCGCGGGCCATGCGCTCGCAGGTGTCGGCCGCCATCTGGAGGGCGCCCTCGGAGCCGGTACGGGCGTGGTGGCGCAGCAGGAACTCCAGCGCCATGGAGGGCGGGAACTTGGGCGCGCCGCCGAATCCGCCGCGCTGGGGGTCGTACTCGCGGGTGAGCCCGAGGAGGGCCTGCGCGAGCTCCTCCTCGCCGGGCGTCCCGGCCGCCTGCTGGACGATCTCCCGCTGGGTGAGGTCCCGGGTGATCTTCCCGGCCACCTCGGTGACCTCGTCCCGCCGGCCCTCCCACGCCTGGTGCACGCCTTCCAGCACCTGCCCGAAGGAGGGCATGCCGTGCGCCGGGCGGGGCGGGAAGTAGGTGCCGAAGTAGAAGGGCTCGGCCTCCGGCGTCAGGAACACGGTCATCGGCCACCCGCCCTGCCCGGTCGCCGCCTGCACCGCCTCCATGTACACCGCGTCGACGTCCGGCCGCTCCTCCCGGTCCACCTTCACACTGACGAAGTTCTCGTTCAGGTAGTCGGCGGTCGCCTGGTCCTCGAAGGACTCGTGCGCCATGACATGACACCAGTGGCACGCGGAGTACCCCACGCTCAGCAGAATCGGCACATCCCGCCGCCGAGCCTCCTCGAACGCCTCCGGCCCCCAGGGGTACCAGTCGACCGGGTTGTCAGCGTGCTGAAGCAGATACGGCGAGGTCACGTCGGCTAGCCGGTTCATAGGGACCATGGTTGCACGGTGGGGGCGGGGAGGGGGTGAGGGTGCCGCCGGGCGCCTCACGCCGCCAGCACGCGCCCCTCCCGCAGCTGTCGCAGTACGCCCGCCTCCGGGAGGTGGAGGCCGCGGAGGGTTCGGGTGTCGAGGTGGGGGGTGGTGCCTCGGTGGTGGCCGTGTTTCAGGAGGCGTACGAGGGCCTGGCGGATGCGGGTGGCGGGGACGTCGATGCAGAGGCGTTCCTCGGCGTAGGCGTGGGTGAGCGGGTGGAGCCGGGCGGAGCCGGAAGCGGGGCGGTCGACGAGGTGCTCCGCCGCCAGGGCGGTGAGGTGGGTCTCGGCGGCGGCGGGCGGTTCGCCCGCGAGTACGGCGGCCGTCGCGCAGTCCACCTCCCCGGGCGGGTGGAGCGCCAGCAGGCGGAGCAGCTGCCGCGCACCGTGTGACAGCCGGGCGTCGGAGGCGGCCAGCGCGGTGCGTACGCCGTCCTCCAGGGCCAGGGTGATCAGGGGCTCGCGGTAGTAGTCGCTGAGCGCCCAGGTGGGGTGGTCCCGCATGTGGCGGCCTATGACCGACAGGGCGAGGGGGTGGTGGCCGAGCAGTCCGGTGATCTGCCGGACGGCCGGGCCGTCCGGGGTGACGCGTTCGGTCCCGGCCGCCGAGCGCAGCAGGACGACGGAGTCCGCCGGGGCGAGCGGCGGTACGGGAAGGCGGGAGACCCCGGTGAGGCCGGGCAGGGCGCGCCGGCTGGTGACGAGGGTGCGGCAGCCGGGAACTCCCGGCAGCAGCGGGCGTAACTGCTCGCGGTCCGCCACGTCGTCCAGGACGATCAGCGCCCGCGTGTCCACGAGGAGTTGGCGGTACAGCGCCGTCCGCCCGCGGAGGTCGTACGGGATGCGGTCGCCGGTGATGCCGAGCAGCCGCAGGAAGGTCTCCAGCACGGCGGCGGGATCGGCGGGCGGTTCGCCGGCGGCCGAGCCGCGCAGGTTCGCGAACAGCACCGGGGTGTCGGGATGTTCCCCCGCGAGGCTCCGGTGGGCGAGGTGCAGGGCGAGCGCCGTCTTGCCCGCGCCCGCCATGCCCTCCAGCAGCAGCGGCGCCCCGCCGACGGCCAGCGCCCGCTCCGCCGAGGCCGTCAGGTCCGCGCGGCCGACGAACGCGGCGGGCCGCGCGGGCAGCCGGTCGTAGGCGCTCACCCGGGCGGCGGCCTCCGCCTCGCCGAGCACGGCGCGCAGCGACTGCCGCCAGAGGGAGACGACGGCCTCGTCCGGGCCGACGAGCGCCTGGACCACGGCCAGCAGCAGGTCGGTGTTGGGGCGGCGGCGGCCCCGCTGGAAGCAGTTGCCCACCGTGGAACGGGCCGGCCACTCGCCGCGCGGGCGTCCCGCGCGCCGCCAGTCCCGGTGGACGCGCCGGGTGATCTCGGTGATGGACGGGTTGTCAGCCCACACCTTCAACAGCCTGAGTTCCGCGATGAATTCGTCCATCGTGCGGGCTTTCGTGGGATCAAACAGCTGCGGCACGAACATCCTCCCCCGTGAAGACTCTGAGCCACGTTCAACCTGGAACGTCTGTTCCAAGTTAGACGGAACGGGCCCGCGAGTGTCAAGCGATATCCGCCCCTCGGCCACCCGTCCCGCAGCGCGTCCAGGATCATCCACGATCCGTCCGGAGCCCCGGATTCCGTCCCGATGCTGAGGCCCGTCTCCGCTCACCACTCCCCGCATCGAAGGAGTCAAGATCGTGGAAACGCAGCACAGCACCATGCCGGACCCGCCCGGTCGGGACCGCGGGGCGGCGCCGGGCACCCGGCGCGTAACCGTCGTCGGTGCCGGTTTCTCCGGCACGCTCACCGCCATCCGGCTCCTCCACTTCGCCGACGCCCCGCTGGAGATCTGCCTGATCGAGCGGGAGGAGGGTTACCGCTACGGCGGCGTCGCCTTCGGCTGGGCGTCCACCAACTGGGAGCACATGCTCAACATCCAGGCCGGCCGCATCACCCTGCGCCGCGAGCGCCCGGAGGACTTCCTGGAGTGGGCCAACGAGGAGGCGGACCGCTCCGGCTGGCCCCGGCGGTGGCAGTACCACTCCTTCGGCGTGGCCTGCGTCGTACCGCGCCGGATCTTCCGCCAGTACCTGGCCGAACGGCTGCGCGGCGCGGCCGCCGACGCCCACGCCGAGGTGACGCTGCGGGAACTCACCGGCGAGGTCATCGACGTACGGCGGCGGGACGGCGGCTACACCGTCAGGTACGCCGACGCCGGACCGCAGGGCGGTGTGCACGACCTGCCGTCGGACCAGGTCGTCCTCGCCACCGGCCATCTCGCGCCCGTGCAGGCGCCCTTCCACCACCGCGTCAAGGACTCCGCCCGCTTCCTCGCCGACCCCTACGCCCCCGGCGCCCAGGACTGGTTCCGGGCCGTCGGCGCCGAGGAGAGCGTCCTGGTCACCGGATCGGCGCTGTCCGCCTTCGACACGGTGGTCTCCCTCGTCCACGCCGGGCACCGGGGACAGATCCTGATCTGCTCGCGCGGCGGCCACCTGCACGGCACCTACCCCGCCGACCACGAGCACGACATCTGGCAGGCCGCCCGCCCCGCCTTCCTGAACGCCGGGGAACTCACCCCCGAGGTGGTGGTGGAGGGGATCAGGGCGGAGTACGCCCGGCTGCGCGAGGAGCACGGCGTGGAGCCGGGCAGCCCCCTCGAAGCCGTCTTCCCCGAGCGGGTGATGAAGGCGTGGGAGCCGTACGTCATCGAGCTGGTCTCCCGCATGGACGCCGGTGACGTACGGATGCTGCTCGACCGGTACAAGAGCCTGATCGTCACCAGCCGCACCAGCACCGTGCAGGAGATCGGCGGGGTCGTGCGCAGCCGGATGCGCGGGTACAACGGCGCCCCGAAGACCGTCGACGTGCTCAGCGCGGGCGTCCAGGACATGCGCCCGATCGAGGACGGCACGAAGATCCGGGTGGTCTTCGACGGCCGCCCGGACGTCGTCGTCGACCGGGTCGTCAACTGCCTGGGCAACAAGACCGACTACGAGCGCCCCGACCACCCCCTGTGGAACGGCCTGGTCAACGGCCACGGCTACGCGCGCCCCCAGACCAGCACCCACCGGGGCGTCGAGGTCGGCCCGCACGGCGAGCTGATCGCCGCCGACGGCACCACGGCGGCCGACCTGTTCGGCGTCGGCCCGATGCGTCAGGGCGACGAGACCTCCCGGCGCGGGCGGCTCGGGGCGTTCGTGTTCAGCATCGGCACCCTGCGCAACCAGTGCTTCGACACGGCGATGGAGGTGCTGCGCCGCCTCAGGTCCGCGAGTGACGAGGAGCAGATGGACATCCCCGACGGCATCCACCACTGCCTGATCCGCAGCAGCGACTGGATCGCCGCCGACCTCACCACCGAGGAGCCCCGGGCCACCCGGCTGCGCGAACGCCTCCAGGGCTACGCCCACGAACGCGGCTTCCCCAACGCCCTCAACCACCTCACGGCCCAGGACCGCACCGAGCGCCGCAAGTACCGGGCGATCCTCGACGAGGACCTGGCGGACTTCGGTGCCGATCTGGCCCGCGAGTTCGAGCTCACCGCGCCGCAGGCCCGGCGGGCGGTCGCCCTGCTGGCCACGCTGGTGGAGAAGCACGCGGTGCACAGCCTGTGCGACATCACCAAGCTGGCGGGCTGGGACTCCCAGTACAGCGGCCAGGTCAAGTACGCCCCGAAGAAGGGCGCGTGATGACCGGCACCGGCCAACAGGAGCTGCTGAGCCGGTTGTTCATGGTCCGGCACGGCGAATCGACCTGCAACTCCGTCCACCGCATCGCGGGCCAGCGCGACGCACCGCTGACCCTCCTCGGCCGCATCCAGGCCGAGAAGGTCGCCAAGGGCCACCACGGCCGGCACTTCGACCGGGTCTACGTCTCCCCGCTGACCCGCGCCTACGAGACCGCCGGCACCGTCTTCGGCATCGGCACCCCGGGCGCCGCCTCCCCCGAGACCGTGGTCGACGACCGCCTGATGGAACGGGACTTCGGCAGCTACACCCTGGAGAGCAAGTCGATCCTCCAGCGCCGCCACGGCATCGCCGAGTACGAGCGGGCCATGAACGCCGACAGCCCGACCCTGCGCGGCGGCGAGACCTTCCAGCAGTTCCGGGACCGCGTGCACGGCTTCTACGAAGGGGAGTTGCTGCCCGCGCTGCGGCGCGGCGAGACGGTCTGCGTGGTCTCGCACAAGTACGTCGTCGAGCTGATCTGCCGGTTCATCCTGGACCGGCCGGCCGACGAGTCGTACGACCTGCGGCTGCCCAACTCCCAGATGCTGCAAGGCGATCGCATCCACAGCTATGTGAAGAACGAGAACAAGACCCTGAACATGGTCTACGACTGGATCGTCGTCAACCATCCCGTGGTCTTCTGCGCGGGCCTGGCGGCGGGTCTGGTCGCCAACGTGGCGGGGCTGCGGATGGCCACCTCGCCGTATGTGCTGCTCCTGCTCCTGGTGCTGGCCAGCGTCATCACCATGTGCCGGATCGAGCTGGAGAACGCCCGGACGTTCGTCACCGACCGGGGCATCCTCCGCTCCGTCGCCCTGCGCTACCTCGCGCTGCCGATCGCCTTCGCGGTCCTGGTGCGCTGGTCGCACGCGGACAGTACGAGTACGGCGGCGATCGCGGCCGTGTTCCTCGCCACGCCCAGCTCGGTGGTGGCGATGACGGTCAGCCGCTGCCTCGGCGGGATGATCATGCCGACGTTCGCCCAGGTGCTGCTCTCCTCGCTGGCCGCCACCGTGTCGTTCTCGGCCGTACTGGCCCTGACCCTGCACGGGCACCTCGCCCCGGCGCTCGCCATCAGCGCGGCCACCTCGACCGGCATGGTCACGGCGGTGTACCTCCTGGTCAAGCGGATGCGGGAACGCTCCCCCATCCGCACGGCCAAGTACGGCGAGCGCAACGGCTATGTGGCGGTGCTGCTGCTCACCGCGTTCATCGTGCTGGTCTGCCTCAGGCTCGACCTGGACGGCTTCACCGCCTACGCGCCGACCGCGCTGGGGGTCGCCGTCGGACTGCGCCTCATCGCCGCGCTGCTCAAGCGGCGCCGGCACGTCCAGACGCTCGACGACTACACCGCCATGACCTACCCCAACGTGTTCGTGGTGGTCATCATCGCCGCGCTCACCGGCAACGGGCCGCTGGAGCAGGTGGCCATCTGGACCCTGCTGCCGATGTTCGTCCTGTCGTTCTTCGACAGCTGGTACGCCCGCTTCCTCGTCGTCGCCCCCGACGACCCGCGCTGGCCCGCCGTCCTGAAGCTGCCCGCGCACCGGCCCGCGCGCGGCCGCCCGGCCTCCGAGGACCCGCGCGGGCCCTCCGTCCCCGTCCGTTCCTGACACGGGAGCCGTCGTGCACTCCACGCACCACGCGGTCCAGCTGGCCGCGACCACCGACAAGAACCTCGACCTCGTCCTCCACGTCCTGCCCGCGATCGTGGTCATCCTCGCCGCGTCGGCCCTCTGCGGCCGCCTCGCCCTGCTGGTGAAGCAGCCCCGGGTGCTCGGCGAGATGGTGGCCGGCGTCCTCCTCGGCCCCACCCTGTTCGGCGCCCTGTTCCCCGCCGCGCAGAAGGCGGTCTTCGCCCCCGAGGTGAAACCCGTCCTCTACGTCCTGAGCACCATCGGCCTGACAGTCTTCATGTTCCTGGTCGGCGCCGGACTCGACCACGGCGGCGGCAACGGCAGGAAGGACACCAGGAACGCCGCCGTCCTCGCCCTGTCGGGCATCCTCCCGTCCCTGCTGCTCGGCGCCGGAGCCGCGTACCTCCTCTACGACCGGCTCTGCCGCCCCGGCGTCTCCACGTTCGAGTTCACGCTCTTCATCGGGGGCGCCCTGTCGATCACCGCGTTCCCGATGCTGGCCCGCATCCTCTACGAACGGCGGCTGGAGAACTCGCCGTTGGGCCGGATGACCCTGCTGGGGGCCTCGGTCGACGACGCGGCCGCCTGGTGCTTCCTGGCCGTCCTGTCGGCCATGCACAGCGGCGCCGGCGCCGCACACGCCCTGCGCACGCTGGGGTTCACGGCGCTGTTCGCCGTCGTCATGCTCACCGTGGTCGCCCGGCTGCTCCGGCCTCTGGGCGCCCGGGTGGCGCGCACCGGCCACTTCGGCTTCGACCAGATGTACCTCGTGATGGCCATCGTGCTGCTGGCGGGGCTGTTCACCGACTACATCGGCATCTACTCCGTCTTCGGCGGCTTCATCGCCGGCCTGGCGATGCCCCGCGACCCCGCCTTCCGGGAGGCGCTGCACAGCCGCATGATGGACGTCGTCTGCGTGCTGCTCCTGCCGATCTTCTTCGCCTTCTCCGGCCTCAACACGGAACTCGGCGGCATCGCCGGCTGGGCCATGATCGGCCCGTTCCTGCTGATCCTGGCGGCGGGCTTCGTCGGCAAGTACGCGGGCTGCGCCCTCGCCATGCGCGGGGTCGGCTTCACCTGGCGCGAGTCCTGGGCGGTCGGCGGGCTGATGAACGCCCGCGGCCTGATGATCCTCATCTTCATCAACATCGGTCTCGCCCAGGGGATGATCACCCAGGACGTCTTCTCCATGCTGGTCCTGGTCGCCGTCATCACCACCGCGGGCGCCATGCCGCTGTACCGCCGGGCGCTGCCGGAACGGCTCGAACAGGGGATGTCCCCGCCCGAGCCCGCCGCCGCCTCCGGGCCGCCGCCGAACGAGGCCGAGCCCGTCCATGTCTGACCCGTCGGCCGGCCGGACGCGCGAGCGCCCGGCCGGCCCGCATGCGCCCACCCGCCCGCAGTCCCTCGTCCCCGCACCGGAGCAGCCATGCCGAACGGCGTGAACGGCGTCGCCCTCGCCGTCTTCATCCTCTTCTTCCTGGCCGTCACGGTCATGGGCTTCCTCGCCTCACGCTGGCGCAGGGCCGACAACGCGCACAGCCTCGACGAATGGGGTCTGGGCGGCCGGTCGTTCGGCACCTGGATCACGTGGTTCCTGCTCGGCGGCGACGTCTACACGGCCTATACGTTCGTGGCCGTCCCGGCTGCGGTCTACGCGACCGGGGCGGCCGGGTTCTTCGCGGTGCCGTACACGATCCTGGTGTATCCGCTGATCTTCACCTTCCTGCCCCGGCTGTGGTCGGTGTGCCATCGCCACGGGTACGTCACCACGGCGGACTTCGTGCGGGGCCGCTTCGGTTCGAAGGGTCTTTCGCTGGCGGTGGCCTTCACGGGAATCCTGGCGACGATGCCGTACATCGCGCTCCAACTGGTGGGAATCCAGGCGGTGCTGGACGTGATGGGCGTGGGCGGCGGTGAGGACGCCAACTGGTTCGTGAAGGACCTGCCGCTGCTGATCGCCTTCGGCGTGCTGGCCGCGTACACCTACTCGTCGGGGCTGCGGGCGCCCGCGATGATCGCGTTCGTGAAGGACACGCTGATCTACCTCGTCATCGCGGTGGCGATCATCTACATCCCGATCAAGCTGGGCGGGTTCGGGCACGTCTTCGCAGCGGCGGGCGAGAAGTACACCGCTGCCGGTGCGGGCGGCCTGCTGCCGGCTCCGGCGGCTCAATGGACTTACGCCACGCTGGCGTTGGGCTCCGCGATGGCGATGTTCATGTATCCGCACTCGATCACCGCGACCCTGTCGTCCCGCAGCCGCGAGGTGATCCGGCGCAGTACGACGGTGATGCCCCTCTACACCTTCATGCTGGGTCTGCTGGCGCTGCTGGGGTTCATGGCGATCGCGGCCGGGGTGAAGGTCACCAACGGACAGCTCGCGATCCCGCAGTTGTTCGAGGACATGTTCCCGGACTGGTTCGCGGGCGTCGCCTTCGCCGCGATCGGGATCGGCGCGCTCGTCCCGGCGGCGATCATGTCGATCGCGGCCGCGAACCTCTTCACCCGCAACATCTACAAGGACTTCATCAAGCCCGACGCGACGCCCGAGCAGGAGACCAAGGTCTCCAAGCTCGTCTCCCTGCTGGTCAAGGTCGGCGCGCTCGTCTTCGTCCTCACCATGGACAAGACCGTCGCCATCAACTTCCAGCTCCTGGGCGGGATCTGGATCCTCCAGACCTTCCCCGCCCTGGTCGGCGGCCTCTTCACCCGCTGGTTCCACCGCTGGGCCCTGCTCGCCGGCTGGGCCGCCGGCATGCTCTACGGCACCCTCGCCGCCTACGGCGTCGCCTCCCCCACCCAGAAACACTTCGGCGGCTCCGCCAAGGAGATCCCCGGCATCGGCGAGACCGGTTACCTCGGCCTCACGGCCTTCGTGCTGAACGTCGTCGTCACCGTGATCCTCACCTTCGCCCTCAAGGCCCTCAAGGCCCCCGACGGCATCGATGCCACCGCTGAGGGCGACTACACCGGGAGCCTTAAGGAGACCGGGGGCAACCGGCCTCCCGTACTCGGCACGGGTCCGTCGTCCACACCCCACCCCGGCTGATTCGTCTAGGCCGCCATCGACCCCAGGGCCGCCGTCACGGTCCCCCGCAGTACCTCGGCGTCGGCGCCCGCGCGGGAGCGGAGGTTGACGCCGTAGGCGAGCAGGGCCAGCAGGTCGGCGGCGGCGCCGGCGTCGGTGCCGGGGGCGAGCTGCCCCTGGCGTTCGGCGGTCGTCAGCGCCGCGTACATCGCCTCGCGCAGTTCACGGTGGTGCTGGTCCAGCAGGCCGCGCACCTCCGGGTCGCTGTTCTCGGCCCCGGCGTGCGCGTTGGAGACCATGCAGCCCCACCGGGCGTACTCGCCCGAGCAGCGGGCCTCGATCAGGCCGGCGAAGAACTCGGAGACGGCCGGGAGACCGCGCTCGTCCTCGGCCACGCGCCGGAAGACCGGCTGCGAACGCAGCTCCAGGTAGCGGCGCAGGGCGGCGAGGTACAGCTCCTGCTTGCCGCCGAACGTGGCGTACAGGCTGGACCGGTTGAGGCCGGTCGCGGTCACCACGTCCTGGATACCGGTCGAGGCCACGCCCTGCCGCCAGAACAGCCGCACCACGGTCTCCAGGGTGGCGTCGGGGTCGAAGTGCTTGATGTCCGGCATGTTTCACCTCGCCATCCTGAAATAGGAATTCCAAGATACTCCGCGTGCAACATCCGGCAAAGACACCGGTGGCACCGCGCCGGACGGCCGGGCCACCTGCGCGGCGGCATCCAGGTTCATCCACGATCCACCCGGGGGCGCCCGGTGCGTCGCGACCATGCCCGGATGAATCGCATACCAACGCTCTGGGCGGCCGCGTACGGGTCGCGCACGCCCCGGCTCCGCCGCTTCCTCGCCCGCCGCGCGGTGCACTTCGCCGCCTTCGTCAAGGCTCTGGCCCTGGCCGACCACCATCCGTTCACCAGCCTCTGACCGTCCGGCGCCTCCGCACGGCAGCCTCTGACCGTCCGGCACCTCCGCACGGCTGGCGCGGGGCCACGCATGCCCCTATCTTGGAACAGTCATTTCAAGATTGACCCCGCCCCGCTCCAGCCGTCCCCCGGGAGGAACGACCACCATGACCACCCTGAACGCGGAACTGCGCACCTTCTTCGAAGCCCGCCAGCAGCAGATCCCCGCCGAGGTCCGGGAGATCATGCGGCGCGCCGGCCAGGAGCTCACCGACTCCGGGCAGGCCGGCCACGCCCTGACCACCGGCGCGCAGGCCCCGCGCTTCAGCCTCCCCTCCGCGACCGGAGAGACCGTCACCCTGGACGGCCTGCTCGCCAGGGGCCCGGTCGTCCTGACCTTCTACCGCGGCGCCTGGTGCCCGTACTGCAACATCGCCCTGCGCGCCCTCCAGCAGCGGCACGAGGAGATCCCCGCGCGCGGCGCCCGCCTGGTGGCCGTCTCCCCACAGATCCCGGACGAGTCCCTCTCCCTGGCGGAGAAGCACGGCCTCGCCTTCGACGTCCTCAGCGACCTCGGTTCCGACACCGCCAAGCAGTACGGCCTCGCCTTCGACCTCCCCGACGACCTCGCCGCCGTCTACGACAAGCTCGGCTTCGACCTCCAGCGCGTCAACGCCGGCCACCCCCGCACCCTCCCCCTCCCCGCGACCTACGTCATCGACCGCGCCGGCGTGATCCGCTGGTCCTTCGTCGACCCCGACTACACGGCCCGCGCCGAACCGTCCGCCATCCTGACGGCACTCGACGAACTGGCCTGAGGGGCACCCGTCTTCGTCCTCACCGGCCGACTGCTCGCCGACAGCGTGGCCACGACGGCGGGGCTGATCGTCGCCCTCACCGCCTTCACCTGCTGCTCCCGCGCAGCCGCTCTTTGCCGTCCCGGCAAGTTCGCATGCCCCGACAGCAAAGTCCGGCCTAGCCTCGTGGGAAACCCCCGCCCACGAGAAAGGCTCCGGACATGAGTGACCCCCTGCCCGAGGAGACGGTCGACGTCGTCGTGATCGGTGGTGGTGCCGCCGGGCTGAACGGGGCGCTGATGCTGGCCCGTTCGCGGCGCTCCGTCGTCGTCATCGACAGCGGGACACCCCGGAACGCCCCCGCGAAGGCCATGCACGGCTTCCTCGTGCTGGACGGGATGGCCCCGGACGAGCTGCTCCGCAGAGGGAGGGAACAGGTACGGGGCTACGGGGGGCTCGTGGTGTCCGGGGAGGTCGTCGCGGTCGAGCCGGGCGCCGAGGGGGATCTCCGGTTCGGCGTCACCCTCGCCGACGGCCGGCGCCTCACCGCCCGCCGCGTGCTCGTCGCCACCGGTCTGCGGGACGTACTGCCCGAGGTCCCCGGGCTGGCCCGGCACTGGGGCGGCAGCGTGGTGCACTGCCCGTACTGCCACGGATGGGAGGTGCGCGACGAGCCCATCGGGGTGCTCGCCACCGGCCCCGCCTCCGTCCATCACGCACTGCTGTTCCGCCAACTGACCGAGGATCTGGTCTACTTCACCGGAACCACCGACCTCGACGCGGACACCCGGGCCAGGTTCGCCGCGCGGGGCATCCGGGTGGTCGACACCCCGGTCACCGAGGTCGTCGACGACGGGACCGGCGCACTGAGCGGGGTACGGCTCGCGGACGGTCAGGTCGTGGCACGGCGCGTGCTCGCGGTGGCGAGCCGACTGGAGGCTCGTACGGAGGGGCTTACGGAACTCGGCCTGCCCCTTGAGGAGTTGCCCGACGGGGTGGGGCGCCGCTACGCCTCCGGGGCGGCCGGGACGACGGACGTACCCGGGGTGTGGGTGGCGGGCAACGCCACCGACCTGACCGCGCAGGTGGGCGCCGCCGCGGCGGCCGGGGCACTGGCCGGTGCCCACATCAACGCCCTCCTCGCGCTCGCCGACACCGACTCCGCCCTGGCGGCGCACACCTGATCCACGCCCCCTCGCGCTCCCCCCTCCCCCGAAGCACACTGGTGCGCAAAGGAGTTGGCGGAGAGGGGGACGTATGCGGGACGGGCATCGGGGTGAGGCCGAGCGGCTGGTGGTGCGGGCCGTGGAGGAGGAGGTGCGGCGGTCGGGCGGGCGGACCGACGGGCAGCTGCTGCTCACGCGGGCGCGCGCCGCGCTGGACGGGATGGCCGGGGCGGCGGACGAGGAGTACGCCGCGTACACCCGCGCACTCGACGAGTCCGAGGCGGACCGGCTCAGCTTCGGCCGGCGCTACGCCCGCGAGGGCGCCGGCACCCCGCTGCTGGTCGCCGCCGTCGCGGCCGTCGCCGCGGCCGTCGCCGACCTGTCCCTCGGCACCGGTGCGGGCACCGCGCTCGGCGCGGGCGTCGTCGTGGGGGTCGTCGGCGCCGCCGCGACGGTGGTGAAGGTGGCCGGTACGCATCTGCCCGCCGCCCATCACCGCAAGGGCGCGGCGAGCCAGCCCGGCGGCGCCGAGCAGCTGCGGCTGCAGTGGCTGACCGCGCTGGAGGTGCGCGGCATCCGCCCCTTCCTGGACCAGCAGCGGATGCTCGCCGCCTCCACCGCGCAGGGCAAGAAGACCGGCCCGGCGCTGCGCGGCGCCGACAAGAGCGCGGCGGCCCGGCGCCGGACCGTACTGGAACAGTCCTTCGGTCAACTCCCGGAACCGGAGGACCTGTTCGCGGGCCGTTCCGATGAGCTGGCGCGGATCGGACAGTGGGCGCGGGCCGCCCGCGCGGAGTCGGAGACCCGGCCGACGGTGGTCGTCCTGCACGGCGAGCCCGGCGCGGGCCGCACCACGCTGGCCGTACGGGCGGCGCACGAGCTGCGCGACCACTTCCGGGGCGCGGTCGTCGTCGACCTGCGCGGCGACGGCGTTGAGACCCGTCCGCTGCCCACCCGCGACGCCCTGCTGCATCTGCTGAACCGGCTCGGCGCCCCCCGCGAGCAGCTGCTGTTCCGCGAGCACTCCTCCCCCGAACAGCAGCTCAAACGGCTCGGCGAGCTGTACCACCAGCACCTGGCCGGGCTGCCCGTGACGATCGTGCTGGACGACGCCTCCGACCCGGCCCAGGTCCGCGCGCTGGTCCCGGAGCGCTCCGACAGCCTGGTCCTGGTCACCTCCCGGACCCCGCTGGAACTCGACGCCGACCTGCCCGCCTGGGTGCACCACCTGCCTGTGAAGGCACTGGACGCGACCGGTGCCGAGGAGCTGCTGACCGCCTCCGCGCAGGACTCCGGCCACCCTTACGACGCCGAATCCACCGCGCGGATCGCGGAGTTGTGCGGCGGCCTGCCGCTGGCGCTGCGCTGCGCGGGCTCGGCGCTCGGCGCCCGGTCGGCGAGCGGGCTGGCGGCGGACCTGGCCGCGTACGGACCGGTCGAGCCGGTGGAGCGGGCGCTGTGGCTGCGCTACTCCGACCAGCCGGAGCCCGCCCGCCGGCTGCTGCGCCGGCTCGCGCTGGCCGGGCGGGCCTCGCTGGGCGTGGCGGCGGCCGCCGCGCTGCTGGGCACCGGCGAGGAGGAGGCGGGCCGGCATCTGGCCGCGCTGGCCCGCGCCGGGCTGCTGGACCATGTGCGCGGCGACCGGTACCGGCTGCACCATCTGGTCCGCGCCTTCGCCGGGGCCCGGCTGCTGGACGAGGAGGAGCAGGCCGAGCGCACGGCCGCGCAGGAACGGCTGATCGTGAACTACGCGGAGCTGGCCGACTCGGTGCTGCGCCTGGTCGACGGCAACATGTCGACGCGCTCGGACCGGTTCGGCTCGCACGGCTTCGTCTCGCTGGAGGAGGCGCTGCGCTGGCTGGACGACGAGACCAGCTTCATCACGGCCACCCTGCGCCAGGCCGAGGGCGTGGACCAGGGCGCGGTGCTGAACCTGCTGGGCGCGCTGTGCGACTACTGCCTGCTGCGAGGCGACCTGTACCGGCTGGGTGAGATCAACGAGCTGGCGCAGGCCGTGGACGAGGGGCTGCTGATGCGCTCGGTGCAGTGGCGTACCGGTATCGCGGCCCGGCAGATCGGTGAGCTGGACAAGGCCCGCACCACGCTGGCCTCGGTGGTGGACCTGTACCGGGAGGCGCACCACGACGCGGGCGCCGCCCGTGCGCTCTGCTCACTGGGCATCACCCTGCACCACCAGGGCAACCTGACCGAGGCGGCGGCCAAGCTCCAGGAGGCGATGGACCTCCAGGCTCCCCCGCAGCTCGCCACCGACCGCGCGTGGACGATGCACGCGCTGGCCGCCGTACAGCGCGACCGGGCCCGGCTGCCGGAGGCGCTGGACCTGTTGAGGCGCTCGCTGGTGCTGCACCGGGCGGGCGGCTCGGTGCACGGCGAGGCGTGGGCGCACTACCAGCTCGGCCAGCTCGCCCTGTGCATGGGCGACGTACCTCGCGCGGAGGACGAGCTGCGGGCCGCGCTGGAGCGGTACGGGCGCACCCGTGACGCGCGCGGCGAGGCGTGGGCGCTGACCCAGCTCGCGCGGGCCCGGCTGGTCGACGGGGACGCGGCGGCGGCCGAGGAGGGGCTGCGCCGGGCGGCCGGGAAGCACCGGGACAACGAGGACGCGCGCGGCGAGGCGTGGACGCTGTACCACCTCGGGCAGGCGCTGGAGGAGACCGGCGACCTGGACCGGGCGGTGCGGGAGCTGGAGCGCTCGCGCACGATGTTCTCCCGGATGCGGGACGTGTACGGGCTGGCCTGCGCCCGGCACCACTCGGCCCGGGTGACCCGCGACCAGCGCGCCGCGCAGACCGGCTCGCTGCGCAACTCCGGCTTCGCCCGCCAGCTGCTGGTCGACGCCCGCGCCGACTTCCAGCGGGTCGGGGTGCCGCACGGCGAGGCGTGGACCTGCCTGGAGCTGGCCGTGGTGGACGCGGGCAACGAGCGCACCCAGCAGGCGCTGGCCCTGTGCGACGAGGCGCTGACCCTGTTCACCGCCTACGGCGACCGGCGCGGTGAGGACTGGGCACGGTTCCTGCGCTGCACGCTGCTGCCGTACGCGGCGCCGGGCGGCACCGAGGTGGGCACGGCGGTCGCGCAGGAGGAGCTGGCCCGACTGGTCCGGGCCGCGCATCCGGCACGCGACGAGCGGCTCACCGACTGCGCCCCGGCGTACGCCCTGCTGCTGGAGCGGGGCGTGAGCCTGGAGTCGGGCTGGCAGGCGTGGCGGCTGCGCATGACCCCGGCCCGGCACGCCCGCGATGTGCTGGGAGTGCCGGTCCCCGAGAAGGGGTGAGAAGGGGTGGGCGAGGCGCCGGCGGGGCGCGGCCGTCGTTCCGGTCGCGCCCGTCGGTGGGTTCCGCCCGGCGGGGTCAGCCCTGCCGGGACTCCGTCTTCGTGGCGGAGGTCTCGCCCTCGGCGGGCGCCTCCTTGAAGTCGACCTTGCCCATGTGCTTGCTCATCGACTTCATCAGCCCCCAGACGGCCAGGGCCATCACCGCGAACACGATGAAGCCGAGGACACCGGGGGTGACCTTGTTCTCGTCGATCTCCTTGGCGAGGGGGACGAGATGCGTCACTGCGAGGCTCACGCTTGCGCTCATGTCAGGCATTGTCCCGGATGCCCGCGAAGAGGTCGTCCTCGGGGAGGGAGGTGTCCACGAGGGACTTCGCCAGCTCGTACTCCTCGGTGGGCCAGACCTTCTTCTGGAGCTCCATCGGGACCTTGAACCAGCCGCCGTCGGGGTCGATCTGGGTGGCGTGCGCGATCAGCGCCTTGTCCCGGATCTCGAAGAAGTCCGCGCAGGGAACGTGCGTGGTGAGCGTGCGCTCGACCCGCTCGAACTCCTTCCAGCGCTTGAGCCAGTCCGCGTACGGCGACTCCAGCCCGCTGTCGAGCATCGCCTGGTGCAGGGCTTCGGTGCGGGGGCGGTTGAAGCCCTGGTTGTAGTACAGCTTCTGCGGCTGGTAGGCGGGGCCGAACTCGGCCTCCGGGTACTTCTCGGTGTCCGCCGCGCCCTCGAACGCCACCATCGAGATCTTATGGGTCATGATGTGGTCGGGGTGCGGGTAGCCGCCGTTCTCGTCGTAGGTGGTGATCACCTGCGGGCGGAACGCGCGGATCTTGCGGACCAGCTCGCCGGCCGCCTTCTCGACGTCCTCCAGCGCGAAGCAGCCCTCGGGCAGCGGCGGCAGCGGGTCGCCCTCGGGCAGGCCGGAGTCGACGAAGCCGAGCCACTCCTGCTTGACCCCGAGGATCTCGCGGGCCTCGTCCATCTCCTTCTTGCGCACCTCGTGGATGTGCTCCTCGATGTACGCGTCGCCCTGGAGCTTGGGGTTGAGGATGGACCCGCGCTCTCCACCGGTGCAGGTCACCACCAGCACGTCCACCCCGTCGGACACGTACTTCGCCATGGTGGCCGCGCCCTTGCTCGACTCGTCGTCGGGGTGCGCGTGGACGGCCATCAGTCGCAGCTGGTCAGTCAAGACTCGTTCCTTGTTGGTCGGCGCCCCGCGGTCGGTGGGGCAGTCAACGGGTGCCGTGCCTGGCGGACGTCGTCCCTGGGGCGGCGATCGGAGGGCGGGCGGCAGGCTTCTATAGTGACCGAATCGGGGGGCGAATAATTCCGCGGAGAGGACGATCATGGCTACGGCGAGCACGCGGCTGCCCGAGGGCCGCTACGGCCGCTCCTCGGACGAGCGTGCCGACCACCGGCTCAAGATCCTCGGCGCGGTACTGGGCGCGGCCCTGCTCGCACTGGTCGGCTACTTCGCCTACCACTACGTGGCCAAGAACGAGATCAGCGCCCAGGTCATCACCTTCCAGGCCAGTGACCACGCGGTCCGGGTGCACCTGGAGGTCCACCGGGACGCCGGTGTCGACGGCTACTGCACGCTGCGCTCCCAGTCGGCCGACGGGACCGAGGTCGGCCGGGCCGACTTCCGCTTCTCCGGGCCGGACACCCGGGTCGACAAGGTCGTCACGCTCCGTACGACCGCCAAGGGCGGCACCGCCGAACTGCTGGGCTGCCACGCGGGCTGAGGCATTGCCCGGAATGCGTACGGTGTGACCTGCGCGGATGCGATTCTGATGGCTTATGTCCTCCCCCTTTCGCCCCTGAATTGTTAGGCTCGTGGTTTCGCCCATCCAAGAGAGAACATGCTTCTGGGTAGGGCGATGCTTTGTATCCCCAGTACCGACGAGGAGCACCCTGTGACCCAGACCAGCGAGAACGTCACCTGGCTGACCCAGGAGGCGTACAACAAGCTCAAGGACGAGCTTGAGTACCTTACTGGTCCTGCGCGCACGGAGATCGCGGCCAAGATCGCGGCTGCGCGCGAGGAGGGCGACCTGCGCGAGAACGGCGGGTACCACGCGGCCAAGGAGGAGCAGGGCAAGCAGGAGCTGCGCGTGCGCCAGCTCACCCAGCTCCTGGAGAACGCCCAGGTGGGCGAGGCCCCTGCCTCCGACGACGGGACCGTCGCCCCGGGCATGGTCGTCACGATCGCCTTCGACGGCGACGAGGACGACACGATGACCTTCCTGCTCGCCTCCCGTGAGTACGCCAGCTCCGATGTCGAGACGTACTCGCCGCAGTCCCCGCTCGGCTCGGGCGTGATCGGCCACAAGGTCGGCGAGAACGCGCAGTACGAGCTGCCGAACGGCAAGAAGGCCACGGTGAAGATCCTGAAGGCCGAGCCGTACTCGGGCTGACCCAGACCCCTTTTTCCCGACCGGCCCCCGGCGCCCTCGCGGCACCGGGGGCCTTGTCGTGTCAGGCGGTGGCGGAGCGGTACTTGCGGACCGCCAGGGTGCGGAAGACCAGCACGATGAGTATCGAGTAGATCAGCGACGCCCAGACCGGGTGCTGCATGGGCCAGGCGGTGGAGGTGGAGGCGCCGGGGTTGGCGAACAGCACCCGGGCCGCCTCGACGGTGGCGCTGAACGGGTTCCAGTCCGCGATGTGCCGCAGCCACGGGGTCATGTTGCCGGTGTCCACGAACGCGTTGGACAGGAAGGTCACCGGGAACAGCCAGACCAGGCCGCCGGAGGTGGCCGCCTCCGGGGTGCGGACGGAGAGCCCGATGAGGGCGCCGATCCAGGTGAACGCGTACCCGAGCAGGAGCAGCAGGCCGAAGGCGGCGAGCACCTTCAGGGCGTTGGTGTCGCCGTTGGACCCCACCCGCCAGCCGACCAGCAGGGCGACCCCGGCCAGCACGAGCAGGGTGAGCGCGGTCTGCACCAGATCGGCCAGGGTGCGCCCGGTCAGCACCGCGCCACGCGCCATGGGCAGCGAGCGGAAGCGGTCCACCAGGCCCTTGTGCATGTCGTCGGCGATGCCCGCGCCGGCGCCCGCGGTGGCGAAGGTGACGGTCTGGGCGAAGATCCCGGCCATCAGGAAGTTGGTGTAGGCGGTGGCGCTGGTGCTGCCGCCGATCTTCATGGAGCCGCCGAAGACATAGGTGAACAGCACCACGAACATGATCGGCTGGATCAGCCCGAAGATGACCACCTCGGGAATCCGGACCATGCGGATGAGGTTCCGCTGCGCCACGATCAGTGAGTCGCGGACGGCTCTGCTGAAGGGGTTGGCGGGCGCCACGGTGCGCGCGCTCTCGCTGACGGCACTCACTTCACGGCCCCCTCGGTGTCGGTGGTGTCGGTGGTGTCGGTGGTGTTCCCGGTGTCCTCGGCGGTGCCCGGCCGGGCCTCGGCGGTGTGTCCGGTCAGGGAGAGGAACACGTCGTCGAGGGTGGGGCGGCGCAGCGCGATGTCGTCTATCTCGATGCCCCGGCCGTCCAGCTCCCGGATGACCTCCGCCAGCAGCTTGGCGCCGCCGGTGACGGGGACGGTGAGCTTGCGGGTGTGCTGGTCGATGGTGGTCTCGCCCTTGCCGAGGGCCCGCAGCACCTCGGCGGTGGACGCGATCCGGTCCCGCTCGTGCACCACGACCTCGACGCGCTCCCCGCCGGTGCGGGCCTTGAGCTGGTCGGAGGTGCCCTGGGCGATGACCCGGCCGTGGTCGACCACGGCGATGTCGTGCGCGAGGTGGTCGGCCTCCTCCAGGTACTGCGTGGTCAGCAGCAGGGTGGTGCCGCCGGAGACGAGCTGCTGGATGACCTCCCAGAGCTGCTGGCGGTTGCGCGGGTCGAGGCCGGTCGTGGGTTCGTCCATGAACATCACGGGCGGCGAGACCACGAGGGCGGCGGCGAGGTCGAGCCTGCGGCGCATGCCGCCGGAGTACGTCTTGGCGGGGCGGTCGGCGGCGTCGGCGAGGTGGAACTGCTCCAGCAGCTCGGCCGCGCGCTCCTTCGCCGCCTTGCCGCGCATCTGGTAGAGCCGGCCGACCATCTGGAGGTTCTCCCGGCCGGTCAGATACTCGTCGACCGCCGCGAACTGGCCGGACAGGCCGATGGAGCGGCGGACGGTGTCGGGATGCTTGAGCACGTCCACACCCGCGACGACCGCACGGCCGCTGTCGGGGCGCAGCAGCGTGGTCAGACAACGGACGGTCGTCGTCTTGCCCGCGCCGTTCGGCCCGAGCAGCCCCAGGACCGTCCCCTCGGGCACGTCGAGGTCGACGCCGTCCAGTGCCCTTACGTCCCCGAAGGTCTTCACCAGACCCTCGGCATGGATGGCGCCCGGCATGTTCTCTCCCCGTCGTCGGTCGTGCAGGCGGCAGCTGACCGGCACACCGTAACGCGATGTATCGCGTCTCTCAACGGGTTTACGGATTCCTTCCCCGAACGAGTGAACGGCACCCCGCCCGGCACCGCTCAGTCGATGATCACGTACCCCGACTCCCGCAGCGCGTCGGTGACTTCGGTGCGGTGGGTGGGGCCCTGGGTCTCCAGGTGGAGTTCCACCTCCGCCTCGCTGAGGCCGAGGCGCGGGTCGGTGCGGATGTGGCTGACGTCGAGCACGTTGGCATCGGCCGCCGAGAGCACGCCGAGCAGGGTGGCCAGCGCGCCGGGGCGGTCGGTGAGCCGCAGCCGGACCGCGAGGTAGCGCCCCTGCGCGGCCATGCCGTGCCGCAGCACCCGCTGCATCAGCACCGGGTCGACATTGCCGCCGGACAGCACCGACACCACCGGCCCGGCGAAGCCGCCCGGGTCGGCCAGCAGCGCGGCGACCGGGCTGGCGGCCGCCGGTTCCACCACCAGCTTGGCCCGCTCCAGGCACAGCAGCAGCGCGGCCGAGAGCTGGTCCTCGCTGACCGTGCGCACCTCGTCGACCAGCTCCTGGACGATGCCGAACGGCACCGCGCCGGGCGTACCGACCTTGATCCCGTCGGCCATGGTCGCGGGGCTGCCCACGGTCACCGGGTGCCCGGCGGCCAGCGAGGGCGGGAAGGCGGCGGCGCCCTCGGCCTGCACACCGATGATCCGCACGTCGGGCCGTACCGACTTCACCGCCACCGCGATCCCGGCCGCGAGGCCGCCGCCGCCCATGCCGACGAGGATCGTGCCGACCTCCGGGCACTGCTCCAGGATCTCCAGCCCGACCGTGCCCTGGCCCGCGATGATGTCGGGGTGGTCGAAGGGGTGGATGAACACCGCGCCCGTCCTGGCCGCGTACTCCTCGGCCGCCGAGAGCGCCTCGTCCACGACCTGGCCGTGCAGCCGCACCTCGGCGCCGTACTCGCGGGTGGCGCTGACCTTGGGCAGCGGGGCGCCCTGCGGCATGAACACGGTGGAGTGCACGCCCAGCAGGGAGGAGGCGAGCGCGACGCCCTGGGCGTGGTTGCCGGCGCTCGCGGCGACCACTCCGGCGGCCCGCTCCTCCGGCAGCAGCCCGGCGATGCGCACATAGGCGCCGCGGAGTTTGAACGAGCCCGTCCGCTGAAGGTTCTCGCACTTCAGGTGCACCGGCGCGCCCACCGTGCGGGAGAGGTGTCTGCTGCTCTCCAGGGCGGTCGTACGGGCCACCCCCGAGAGCATCTTCTGCGCCCCGCGCACGTCGTCGAGGGTCACGGAGCGCAAGGGGTGGGCCGTGCGGTAGTTCATGCCTCAAGTCTCGCAGTTCGGGCGCGTGCGCGGCGCCCGTGCCCGAACAGGTGGGCAACGGTTTCCCCAGCGCCCGTACGGGCCGCCGCCGGGCCGCGTACCCTGTCCCCCAACCCAGCAGCCCCTTCATGAAGCGAGCCTCCGGCCATGCCCACAACACCTGATATGTCGATGGACATGACAACCGTCGGTGACAGCGGTCTGCTCGACACCCTCCAGCACGAGGTGGCCGTGTTCGCGCGCCGTGCCGAACAGACGCGGCTCGGCGGGGTCGGGCAGGTGCGCAACTCCATGGACCGCGCCGCCTACCTGCTGCTCAACCGCCTCGACAACGAGGGCCCGATGGGCGTCAAGGCGCTCGCCGCGAGCATGGGCATCGACTCCTCCACGGTCACCCGGCAGGTGGCCCCACTGGTGGACTCGGGCCTGGTCAAGCGCACCTCGCACCCCGAGGACGGGCGCGCGGTGGTGCTCCAGCTGTCCCCGCGCGGAGCCACCCGGCTGGCGGAAGTGCGGTCCTCGCGGCGCCAGTTGATGGCCGAGCTGACCGAGGAGTGGACCCCGGCCGAGCGCGAAAGCTTCTGCGATCTGCTCAGCCGGTTCAACACCGCGCTGTCCGCGCGCATGACGGTCCAGCCGCAGCCGCCCGCGGGCTCCTAGGGGGGTGGGTCCGGACTCTTGACCCCCGGGGCACTCCGGGCCTCATATGAGACCGGGTCCGGCGTGTCCGGGTCCCACGGCTTCCGGGGGAGGCGGGGTGCGCGATCGGC